>NZ_DGDC01000041.1 GCF_002385225.1 Psychrobacter sp. UBA3962
GGGTTGGTCGGATGCTTACCTTAGTTTATAGAGTAGTATGATTCAAAAAAAGCTCTAAACCATTCAATGGCCTAGAGCTTTTAGTAAGAGGTTATTCAGCTATTAAAAATTAGCAAACTCAACGCCAATACCACCACCCACATCTGTAGAGTGGATATCAGAGTCAGAAACCCAGGCACGGCTAGAGATGGTAGTTTTAGGGTTTAGCTGGTGTTCCCAAGCTACGTCTAGCACGGTTAGCTTGTCTGATTCTGGGAAGGCTTGGTTATTTAGATAGGATCTTTTTCCTTCAATACCTGACTGGTTAACTTTCGCATGTTGCACTTTTGCATTAATAAAGTTTTGATTATTTACCCAAAGTTTACCACCCACAGCAATACTTTCGGTATCTCCGCCTAGAGAATAACCTAATGGGTAACCGTGTTGGTAATAGCCATCGGTATAGTTAGTATGAGTATAAGAAATATCGCGAACTTCACCACTAGTACGGGTATCCGTCCATTCAGTATATAACTGGTAGGGCATAGAGCCCATATTAGTTGTATTTAAGCTTGAAGCGAAGTCAGCTCCCACTAGGTACATGTTTTTAGCAGGTAAGCCACCAGCCTCATCCTCACCAATATATTGGCTATAGACACTTACGGGTACATTAACTAAAGGTGCTAAGTTAACGCGAGCATCAAATCCAGCCAGTTGGTTGGCTGGATCACCTCCATCACGACCACCATTGTCTTGGGTACCTTTTATCGCATCCCAGAATGAACTAAAGTCTTCTGGTCGACCTTCACCACCCCACATAAAAGTACGTGAAGCCCCCAGTTCTAACCATTCTGTTGGGCTAGCCGTTAAGCGCATACCGATTAACTTGGTGTCAGGTACTGCCTCATAGTCGTCTAATTGGCCAGCAAATAGTTGATATTGCCAAGGTCCAATCCAATTTAGATAGGGGTAGCTTGGTGCTTCTTGTGTATCACGTTGCATAGTGACACCAATGACAGGTTTGCTAGCGTCACCACGGATAAGGCTACCATCATGACCTGGTCCCCACCAAGCAGGAATCTGACCAGCAATAAGCCACTGGTTGGCATATTTACCAGCTAAGTATGAGCCTTCAAAGCTTAGATCTTCATCATCAATCATGTCTTTGTCTTTGACATTAGCACGAAGATTAACTTCCCAATCTCCTTCACTTAAGCTAGCTTGAGCCGAAGCTTGGAAGTTAGCAGTTTTATCATCAGCAAAACTTTGAGGTAGTTGTTCTCTGTCAGTTTGGGCATAAGCTGCTAGTTTAGTATTGACTAAAGACTTTGGTTCTTTATTCAACGTATAGCGAATAGATTGCACAATTTGTTGTTGTTCAGGTGTACGGATATCGGCATTAGACAAAGCTCTATTAATCTCATTAGCCGTTAAAGGCCAAGTGCTAGTGCTGATTTGAACCACACCTTGCGCTCTTAACCAATCAAGCTCTGACTTTAAGCTCATATCATTCATCTGTAAATTCTGAGCACTGGCAAATGTGCCCATTAAGCTTAGACTTAGTAATAGACTTAGCTTGTTCAAGGTAAAGGTATTGTTCATAGGGTAGGGCCTTAAGCTATAGGGATATTTAAAGGTATCTGGTCGCACATAATAATGATAATAGTTAAGTAATGCTACTATTATAGGCTACAAAGATAAACTATCTAAAGGCTATCCATCTTAGAAAATACAGTATTAATAGCGTTAATGGTTTTTTCGATTTCGCTATCTAGGAGAGTAGGATGTACCAAGAACATTAAGCTTGTCTCACCCAACTGCTTAGCCACAGGCAATCTAGGCTCCGGACGTAGCCCAGTGTTATCAAAAGCTTTCTCTAAATAAACCTCAGAGGCAGAGCCTGAATAGCAAGGAACACCTAGCTCATTAATTTCACTGATAATACGATCACGTGACCAATCTTCGGGTAAGTTTTCTGGTTTTACATATACATATAGCTTGTAGTAAGCATGAATGCAGTCTTCAAAGCCTAGGGTTTGCTCTATAACAGGTACATTGAGATAACCTTTTTGTTCCCAAGGCTTGCAGGCGTGGAGAATAGCATGAGCATTTGCGGTACGTTTGGCGGTCCACTCTGTCATTCTTGTTAATTGGATGCGGCCGATAACAGACTGCATCTCAGTAATGCGCCAGTTGGTACCGAAACTTTCATGTAGCCAGCGATAACCTGGTAGATGCTCAGTTTCATAAACCGCAGCATAACTTTTGCCATGGTCTTTATAAGCCCACATCTTGCGCCATAGTGATTCATCATTAGTAGTAACCATGCCGCCTTCGCCACCAGTGGTCATAATCTTGTCTTGGCAGAAGCTCCAAGCACCGAAATGACCGATACTGCCCACACTTCGGCCTTTGTATTTAGCGCCATGAGCTTGGGCACAGTCTTCAATGACATACAAGTCATGTTTATCTGCTAAAGCCATTATGCCATCCATATCACACGGCCAGCCTGCTAAATGCACACATACAATAGCACGGGTCTTGTCAGTGATGACGGCTTCAATAGTTTCAGGTGAAATATTACCACTATCAGCATCGATATCAGCAAACACAGGCTTAGCACCCGCATTAATCACACTTGATATACTGGCGATAAAAGTACGTGGGGTAACAATCACTTCATCCTCTGGTCGCAAGTCTAATACTTGCAAAGCTATATCCAGGGCTAAAGTACCATTACCTACGGCAATAGCATATTTACTATCGGCCCACTGAGCAAACTCACGCTCGAACTCACGGCTTTCTGTGCCTGTCCAGTAGTTTACTTTATTTGATAAGATCACACGGCTAACGGCGTCAGCTTCTTCTAGGGTGAAACTGGGCCAAGGTTGGAACTTTGTATTTAGCATGGGGGGTAATTACACCTTTAAAATTTTCGATGTTATTTTATGAAAAAAGCTTACTAAGCTTTGAAGTAAAGTTTTAAAAAAGAGAATAAGTAAGAACTATTTTATTAGGGGTTTGGCAGGATTACCAATCACAATGGCACCAGCAGGGACGTCTTTGGTAACTACGGCACCCATACCTACAATAGCACCCTCACCGATAACTAACGGCTTATCAGGTGTTCCTTGTTTGATAACAGCACCTGTTCCAATATAAGCATGATTGTGAATATGGATATTACCGTTGCAGCTGACTCGAGGGGCGAATGTTACGTAGTCTCCAATAACACAGTCATGAGCTATATAGCTATAAATATTGGCGTGAAAAAACTTGCCAATTTTTATATTAGAAGTCAGGCAGGTGTGATGACATAGAATACTGCCTTCGCCTATATCAACACCATCAAGAATAGTCGTATTATCTGCTTTAACTGAAATCTGAGAAATGCTATCTTTAGAAATCTTTTTCGCTAGTAATTGGCGTATTTTGCTATCTGCTATAGCTATAGTAATTTTTTTATGTTGGGCGTCAAGATTCAAAAAATTTAAATAGGTAATAACCTTGTAACCATTCAAAATTTTTTGGGTTCTTGCATCATCGACAAAAACAAAGGACTCTTGATTCAAGTAAGGATATTGCTTTCTTACTAAAGGCATTACTTCTCTGCCAAAGCCACTGGCACCATAGACCCCAATTAACTCTCTCATCACTATGTCCTTATTAAATTTCATTCCCTGTAAATTTACTCATTGTGGCTTCACCTTCAGCACTAATACCATCTTTAATAACTACTTGCTTCACTGTTTTAGCTAGTATCTTGAAGTCTAGCCATAGTGATTGGTTATCGACATACCAAGTATCTAATTTGAACTTTTCTTCCCAACTAATAGCATTGCGACCGTTAACTTGAGCATACCCAGTCACACCTGGTCGTACATTGTGACGACGTGCTTGTTCACTATTATACAGGGGTAAGTACTCCATAAGCAGGGGGCGAGGGCCTACTAGACTCATATCACCTTTCAGTACATTCCAGAGTTCAGGCAGCTCGTCAAAGCTAGTACTGCGTAGTTTTTGACCAAATGGCGTTAAGCGTTCGCTATCTGGCAGAAGGTTGCCATCTTTATCAGTAGCATCTTTCATCGTTCGGAACTTAATCATCTCAAATGGTTTACCATCTAATCCAGGTCGAGTCTGTTTAAATAAAACAGGTGAACCTAGATTTTTTTTAACTTTATAAGCGGTCACTGCTAAGAGAGGGGAGAGGGCTACTAATGCAGCACCACTGGCAGTTATGTCGATTAGTCTTTTAAGCATTTTTCTTTACACCTATAACCCAGTCATTAAATTTCTGTGAAAGCTTAGCTCTATCGAATTCACGTTTAGCTAATGCTTGAGCGTTTTTACCCATTTGCTTTAGTTTTCCACGATTAGATGCAGCTTGTTCTAATGCATCTGCAAACTGACTAGGATTTTCAGGCTGAACAGTAAATCCTGCATCTTCTTGTTGAATCAACTCTGCTAGCCATCCTGGATAGTTGTTTAATACAGGTAAACCAGCAGCAATATAGTCAAAAAACTTATTAGGTGATGTACCATAGTAAAAGGCAGGGATATTTGCTAAAATTTGAAGTCCAAGATCAGCTTCAGACATTAGTCCTGCTAGTCTAGACTTATCAACAGGATCATGGAAAATTATATTGTTGAGATGTAATTCTTTTGCTTTCTTTTGCAATTCTTTTTTCTTCATCCCATTGCCAACAAGTACTAGCTTAATATCTTGCCTACCTCTGTGCTGAAGTTCTGATGCGGTGTCTATGACCGCATCTAACCCATTAGCTAAACCATGAGTACCAGTAAAAATAGCCATTAATTCATTTTCTGATACGCCGTTTGGTCGCCAACCTTCTAGTGTAGTAGCAAATATGTCCAAGTCACATCCATTAGGTATAGTAGCGATCTTATTCGGATCTATTCCTCGCTTTGTGATGCCATCAACAATACCTGGAGATAATCCAATTAATCTATCCGCTGAATGATAAGACATCAATTCTAGAATTGACATTAACCAAAGTACTACTGGATTAGTAATAACTCCCATAGCTTTTGGAAGCTCTGGCCATAAGTCCCTTACCTCAAAAACGAAAGGTTTCCGTCGCAGCCACTTTGCAACAATTCCAGGAATAGAAGCGGTTAAGGGTGTGGTGGTAGCAAACACAATATCATAATCTTCTTTTAAAGCGACCTGAATAGATCTCAGGGCGAAATTTAAAAAAAGCATAATTCGCTGTGAAAAAGATAAATTATTAGAATAAGGTAATTCAAACTCAATTATATCAAGTCCATCAACTTGGCCACGACGCATCCCTTTTTTAAAAGGACCAGTTAATCCGGTTTGACCACTACTGAAAGAGCCACAAACCATGGTTACGGTATGGCCATTCTTGAGTAGAGACTGACCCATAGCATAAGAACGTATACCAACCGAGCCCTTGGGAGTTGAAAAATGTTGATGAAAATATAGTATATGCATAATAGACTTCAAAAATAAATTATAATACTTAAGTATTTAACGAGGCGTTAACTCCAAATACCTTTAGTGTCCACCATATAGTCATATTGCTCACCATCAAAGTTTTTGAACTCTTTATGATCGACCAATAGAAGGTGGATATTTGCTGAAGTGCTGCTTTGTAAATCACCTAAGGTTATATTACTTGGTAGCATTGAAGGGAGTGAGGTGATGTTAGGTTCGATAGCTAAGATATTGAGGCCCTGCTCAGCTAGTTGCTTTGTTATAGCTAGAGCTGGACTTTCACGTAAGTCATCTATGTCAGGTTTAAATGCTAAACCATAGCAAGCGATAGTTATATCGGTAATTGTTTTATTTGGATTGGCTTGAAGGTAACGAATTACCTCTTTATTAATCTTATTTATAACCCAATCAGGTTTACTATCGTTGACTTCTCGAGCAGCTCTAATTATACGAGCTTCCTCGGGACATGATGAAACAATAAACCAAGGATCAACAGCTATACAATGTCCACCTACACCAGGCCCTGGTTGCAATATGTTTACACGAGGATGATGATTTGCTAATGAAATCAGCTCCCAAACGTTAATACCTAACTTATCACAGATAATAGAAAGCTCATTAGCAAAGGCAATATTAATGTCTCGGAAAGAGTTTTCTGTTAGCTTACACATTTCTGCAGTACGAGCATTTGTTATTAAGCATTCTCCCTTAACAAATAAACTGTATAGTCTACAAGCAGCATCAGCACAACGCTTAGTTATCCCTCCAACGATTCGATCATTACTAATTAATTCTTGTAAAACTTTACCTGGCAAAACTCTTTCTGGGCAATGAGCAATCATAATATCTGCTTCATCATCAGTTGTCATTGGGAAGGTGAGATCGGGCCTACACTCACTTAACCATGAACACATTTTCTCAGTTGCTCCAACCGGAGAAGTCGACTCCAATACTACTAAATTCCCAGCCTTGAGATAAGGCGCTATAGCGGTAGCAGCAGATTTAATGTAACTTAGATCTGGATTATGGTTTTCTTTAAAGGGTGTTGGCACAGCTAAAATATAGGCACTTGCTTCTACAGGTTTATTAGAAGCAGTGAGTTTACCACTGGTAACCACATCACGAACTAGAGCATCTAAGTCGGGTTCTACAATATGAACTTTACCCTGATTAATCAAGTTCACCGCATGAGGATTAACATCTACTCCCGTAACTCTAGCACCATAAGCTGCGAAAGTAGCAGCAGTAGGTAGCCCTATATAGCCTAATCCTACAACACAGATGCTATCAAAACTTAAATCTATCATTTTCTATCCTATTTAAAGTTCTCTTTAAGATAATTTACAATTTTTTCGCAGGAACTACCATCTCCATAAGGGTTATGAGCTCTTCGCATAGTGTTATAAAGGTTAGAATCTTCAATCAGTTTTTTAATATTTCGCTCAATCAACTCAGGGTCTGTACCCACCAGCTTTACAGTTCCTGCTGCAACAGCTTCGGGTCTCTCTGTAGTGTTTCTCATAACCAAAACAGGTTTACCTAGGGAGGGCGCTTCTTCTTGAATACCCCCTGAATCAGTAACGATAAGATAGCTTTTATCCATTAGATATACGAAAGGTAAATAATCTTGTGGTTCAATCAAATGGATATTATCTATATTAGATAACATCTCGTTAACAGGTTGCTGTACATTTGGATTTAGATGAACAGGATAGACAATCTGCACGTCATTATACTTCTTAGCAATGTTGGCTAATGCTAGACAAATATTCTGAAACCCTTTACCAAAACTTTCACGGCGATGACCTGTTACTAAAATCAACTTTTTCGATGAGTCCAAAATACTAAACTTTTGTTTAAAACTCTCTCGTAATTTGGAATCAGCCGCTATCTTATCTCTGACTGAGAGCAGTGCGTCAATCACTGTATTTCCCGTAATAATAATCGAATCAGAGTCAATATTTTCTTTGACTAAGTTGTTAAAAGATTCTTTAGTGGGTGCAAAGTGGTAATGAGTTAAGATACTGGTTAGCTTACGATTACCTTCTTCCGGCCAAGGAGAATAAATATCTCCAGTACGCAACCCTGCTTCAATATGCCCCACTTTAATCTGGTGATAATATCCTGCAAGAGCTGCCGAAAAAGTAGTAGAAGTATCTCCATGTACTAGTATTAAATCAGGCTTCCAAGAGTCGAAAACCTTATCAAGGCCACGTAATACGTTAGAAGTTACTTCTGATATGGTTTGCCCAGGTTTCATGATATTGAGATCAAAGTCTGGCTCCAATGCAAATAACTCTAAAACCTGATCTAGCATTTCTCTATGCTGACCAGTTACACAGACTTTAGTTTCAAAACTATTTTTTTCTTCTTTTAATTTCAGGGCCAGTGGTGCCATTTTTATTGCTTCGGGACGAGTTCCAAAAACTAATAATACTTTTTTCATGTTTGAGTACCAAGTTTGAAAGTTTTAATAAGGAAGTCTTATTATTTATTGTGTTGCTTATATGGAGCTATTACAATCTTGAAATCAACTCTGAGTTTTGATAGTCTGTTTATAAAGATCTATCATAATATCAATACATTTAGTCCAGTCGTAATTAGAAGATACGTGCTCTTTACCAGCATTTCCCATGTTTATTCTTAAATGCTTTTCAAGAACCAATTTAGTAATAGCGTCAGCTGCTGCTTTAGGGCTTTCTCTAGGTACCACGAACCCTGTTGTACCATCAATGACTACTTCTGGTAAGCCTCCTGCATCTGAGACCACGACAGGACGGCCAGCAGCTCCAGCTTCGATAATAGCGACCCCAAAGCTTTCACTATCAAGTCGACTTAAAGCAACATAAATATCAAACTTATCTAACTCATAAGGTACATTTTTACTGTTAACTCGTCCAACGAAGTCGACTCTATCTTTTATACGAAGCTGTTCAGCTAAATTTTTGAGTTCTTCTTTTTGAGGTCCATCTCCTACAATCCTAAGCTTCAATTTTTTTTCAATATTTGGATGTGTGTTTGCTAGACTTTTTAATATTAAAGCAAAGGCGTTGATTAAAGTATCAATACCATATTTAGGAGCAAGCGTTTTTACAGTTCCTATGACAATACTGGTGTCATTAGTCTTTTCAGATAGAGGCGTTGTTAGTGAATCGTAGTACTTTGTATCTACACCAAAAGGAGTAATAGTAATATCTAAGTCTCTGCTAGGTATGAGTGATTGGGTTTGCTGAGCCATACAAATACTTGTTGAAGCTAACTGATCAGCATATAACAAATTATCCTGTACTAGCTTACCATGTAGAGGCGATTTATAAGGAAAATCATATACATCACTGCCCCATACCGATAACACCCAGGGGTGGTAGCCAACAAGACGAGCTGTTGTAGCATAACCACTAGCATAATGAGCATTTACTAAGTCTGGCTTTATCTTTTTTAATAATTTTTTAACCTTAGGCACCATTGTAAAATAGCCAATCACTCCCCTATATTTAAATATATAAGTTTTAACTTTAGGATCTAAAGCTTCTAAAACAGGATGTTGACTTATTAAATGAACTTCTACTCCTGCCGCTGCTAAACCATTTGCCCAGCGGATGGTATGAATAGTAGATGCACCAGATAAAAGAGCTATTTTCATGAGAAACCTTATTAAGCAAGTAAGTACTGAATATTATATTAAGCTTATATATCTATATATTTTTTATATGGAAGTAAGTTTTATAGACAATGTATATTTTAGCTTTATAAATGAAGGCTAAATCTTTTTATGCCCTTGTCGTATCACTCTAAATAGTCCTTAAACGATCATATAATATATATACAGAGCAAAAAGCCCTAGGATGACGATATAAAGCAAGTACTTTACCATGAATAACATCACGCTCTATAGGTAGCTGTTTTGTATCTATAGAGTGCATTCTTTTTTCGTATTTTCTAATATAGTGCAGAGCTTTTATTAAATTAAATCTTCTACAAACACTTATGCATAATAGGTAGTAACTTTGAATAGCTACAATGGCATAGTACGGGTTTTCAGATTCCTCATAAAGATTTAGATAGTTATCACATATGTAGTCTAAACTTTCAATTGTTTGAACGTTATTTTTATGTGTAAATGATTTTGTGATACTTTCTTCATTATGGCGATACCAATAAAGAGGGGCGTCAATATGATAAGTGCTATTGGCAGCTAAGTAGAGTTTAGGTGTTAGGTCTACGTCTTCATAGCTAATGCCAATTGTGAATCTAGTGTTATGGAATAAGTTAGCTTTGAATACACGGGCTGGACAGAACCATTTCGAAACACTAAATACGCTATCGTAAGTTACTTTTCTAGTTCTAAGGATATCACCTTTAGAAGTAATAACATTAAAATCAATAATGTCATAATTTTCTTTTTCTAAGATACTTAATATACTATCGAAATAGTTGTCGTTAAGTTTATCATCTGAATCCAAGAAGCCAATGTACTCGCCTTTGGCGTATTCTAGACCCGTATTACGTGCACCACTTAAACCTTGATTAGGTTGATCTATAAAAATGAACTGACTTTGTACTTTCTGACTGTATGATTTCAATAGATTTTTAGCAATATTTATAGAGTTATCTGGGCTACCATCATTAACGCAGATTATCTGAACGTTATCAGGTAGTTGGTATAGAACACTTTGAAGACATTCTTGTATGTAGTTTTCAACTTTATATATTGGAATTATAATAGAGAGCTTATACATAACTAGTAATCCGATAGACAATCAGTTTTAAATAAGGAAAGGTGATTTATTATTTCGCTGATATAATAAATGTAATATATACTGCATTGATTTAGAGACCAAATAATATAAATAAGATGGGTTTATATATTGCCTCTGGAAAGCTCGAACCAATAAAAGTTGGATACTGAATAAAAACAGCTATTAGTGAGATAAGTATTAGTAGTCCTACATAAGCTATTAAGACAAATCTACTGTTCTTAGATTTTTTATATTCTAAAGAAATGAAAAGAGTGAATATAAATAAGAAGAATGCTGCCATTCTTCCATATAATACCCCGTAAGAAGCAAAGAAACCAAGATACAAAGATGTCATAGCAAGAAGAAGATAAAGTGGGTCATTTTTCTTAGACTTTAAGGTAAGTAAGTATATTTGGGCAATGAAAATAGTTAATCGAGGTAAGATTACGTTAATAATTAAGCCATTTAAAGTTTTTGACTCAATAGAAGCTCCTCCTACTTCACTACTCTCATCAAAATATGCGCCAGAATAAAAACTAAATCTCATTAGAAAACTGGATATATACTCAATACCTATGCTAATTAATTTGGTAGATAAAGACAGTAACATACCGATAGCTATAAGCCATCTTGTGTGCTTAAACCACGGTGACAGTCTGTAAGCAAGGTACACTAATATCGTTGGAGCAATTGAAAAGGGATGGATGAAAAATGCTAATATTGACCCTAGAATGAATAGTAGCTTGTTATTATAGAAGAACAGCCTATAAGCTAGATAGAATATAATCACATTAGCTAATGGATTTCTTAAACCACTTAATGAACCTGCATAACTAATGCATAGCCAAAACCCTAGGAACACTAAAACTATATATAAAGGTTTAGAGTTTTGAAGAAAGTTAACCTTAACATCATTATAGACAGAGAAGACTAAATAATATAATAAAAATATAACACTCGCTGGAAAAAACTCTTTAGGCAAATTTAATCGATTTATTAGCCATGCATAAGTCTCGAATAAATAGTAGCCCATACCTGAGCTTTCTATTACTTTTTTAAGGGGTAAACCACGTAAACTTTCAATTCGAATATAATGTCGTGCTAAATCATAAGTCTCGGGAGGGATAGCAGTAAATGCTAAAGTAGCAAATGCTAAGGCAATACAAAAAACGCCAATAGTGCTACTATATTTTTTTACACTTATATACATAGCAAATGGTAGAGCTAAGACTGGCTGTACTAAAGACAGAATAAGAACTAAGTAGGGCATTTACAAGTCTCAGTTATACGTATTTTCAATTAATTAGCCATATCTATCTATAATAAAATGGTCATTTCAGCTGACAGTATATAAGTATCTACTACATATTCTATTTTTGTTTAATTAAAATACTCTAAAGTGGTTTTCTTGTTAAGGATTTGTACGTCATCAAAATAGCTCTCTTTAATGTATGCTTTTTTGGAGAGTACAGTAAGCTTAAAGCTATAGAGCTTATCTTTGGGTGAATTTTAGTATAAGGTGCTAGTTGAATAGATAGTATTTCTCTCTTTCTAGGACTCAATTCATATTTATTACATATATGTTTATATGCCTTCAATATTGAATCAATTTTACTAGTAGAGATTCTTTCGTGAGGGTGACTCATATCTACTACATAAGTATATGCTTGCGTTGAATATGCTTTTGCATTATAAAATTTCAGCAGTCTATACCAACACTCCATATCTTGCCAAGCGGCAAGTTCTTTATCGAAGCCTTCTATATTCTGTAAAAACTCAGTCTTAGTAAATATTTGATTACCTACACAATTGGCTAACAGTAAATCGGCCTTACTGCATGACGTAACTCTTGTATCAGGTTTAAGCGTATTGTTTTTGCCTTTCACATAAGTATTAGAATAAAGAGCTATACAGTCTTTATCAATATTTTTCCAAAAAGATAAGAAATTCGAGATACGATTAGGTAGAAAGTAGTCATCATCATCTAAACCAGTAATAAACTCACCATTGGCTGCAAAGATAGCCTTATTGCGACTAATACAGGCACCAGAGTTTTTCTTATTTATAAAGTACTTAAAACAAGAATGCTGTTCAGCGATTCTAGCTAGATATTCATGAGTACCATCAGTTGAACCATCATCAACTACGATAAGCTCTATATTTTTATAATCTTGACATAGAACGGATTGTACAGCACGCTGTAAGAGCTCAACCCTATTATAGGTTGGCATATAGACAGTCACTAATGGATGAGAGTTATCAAGTTTCGTCATTATTAGCTCTCTTTATAAATAGGCCTCTACAGTTTCGCAATTAGCTATCCCCGCCAAATAAGTCTCTAGTAAAAACTTTATTTCGCACATCTAATATTTCACCTACCAAGCGATTAGCAACAATTATATCGCTTTTGTCTTTAAACTCTTTCAGGTCGTTAATGACAGGCGAGTTATAGAAATAAGTCTCTTCTAAGACTGGCTCGTATACAATTACATCAATACCTCTAGCTTTTAAGCGTTTCATAATACCTTGAACTGCAGAAGCACGAAAGTTATCTGAGCCTGCCTTCATAACTAACCGATATATACCAACAACCTTTGGGTTTTCTGCGATGATAGAGTCAGCAATAAAGTCTTTACGAGTTCTATTAGCGTCAACGATTGCTTTAATTAAATTACTGGGTACATTATCGTAGTTAGCTAATAACTGCTTAGTATCCTTGGGTAGGCAGTAGCCTCCATAACCAAAAGAAGGGTTATTGTAGTGGCTTCCGATGCGCGGATCTAGACCAACACCTTCAATAATCTGTCTAGTATCAAGTCCATAAGTCTGAGCATATGTATCTAGTTCATTAAAATAGGCTACACGCATTGCAAGGTAAGTATTAGAAAATAGCTTGATAGCTTCAGCCTCTGTTGACCCAGTGAATAAAATAGGAACTTCCTTTTTCATTGCACCTTCTAATAGTAAGTTTGCAAAAGTTTTTGCAAGTTCACTTTGTTCACCCACAATAATACGTGAAGGGTAGAGGTTGTCATATAATGCTTTGCCTTCTCTCAGAAATTCGGGAGAGAATATGATATTACTAGTGCCAAGTTTTTGCTTAAGGTGTTCAGTATATCCTACGGGTACAGTAGACTTTATAATCATTACTGCATTAGGATTAATAGACAAAACGGTTTTGACTACTGACTCGACACTATCAGTATTGAAATAATTGGTTTTAGGGTCGTAATCAGTAGGTGTAGCGATGATTACGAAATCAGCTTCACTATAAGCACTTGTAGCGTCTAAAGTAGCCTTGAAGTTTAGTTGGTGATTAGACAAGAATTCGCTTATCCCCTCATCTTGAATAGGAGATTGTCTAAGGTTTAGTAACTTAACCTTATCTTCAATTATGTCCACAGCTACTACTTCATTATGCTGTGCTAACAGCATGGCATTTGATAAGCCAACATAACCTGTACCTGCTACTGCTATTTTCATAATTACTTTAAGGTCCTAAAAAATTATCAATATTTAAAAACTAATTTACAGATTTGATATAGCCCTATTTTTCAATTTTTTATTAGTCCATTCTTTAGTTTCGCTAATTTCGTCTTTGAAAAAAAGTATTACACTTAATAATATTAGGACCCAGAAAGTTATAGACTCTAAAGTATAGATTTTACCATAAAGAGTACTAAAGACTGCTCCTGCTACTAAAGTAGCAGAGTATAGATATAAAGTTAATCTAGGCATTGGCTTCCATAAATATATCGAAAACTCTGTTCTTAATATAAAGAAAATCCAAAATGCAACACACGTGCTTACTGCTGCTCCAGCTGCTCCATAAATAGGAATTAACCACCAATTACCTAGAAGGTTAACTACAAAAGCTATAACAGATGCTAGCATTGCAAAACTAGAGCGTCGAGTAATACCAATACCAATGACTGTTGTCTCTGATAAGGTATACAGTAAAGGATACCCTAAACATGATATGACAATCCAACGAACTTCGTTATATTGTTTTGGTAATATCCATGTTACTATCCAAGAAAAAAGGCCGGCTAAACAAAATAATATTATAACGATTAGTAATACATAACGATTTACTTTATAAATATTCTCTAACTTTTCATTGGCAGCTGCCCATTTATATACAGTGGGAGCCCATATTGTCGAAAAAACACTTTGGAATATAGTAGCAGCGGTAGCGAAGCTAATAGATACGGAATATAACCCAAGTTGCTCAAAATTAGCCAGTTGTTTAAGTAATACTCTGTCAGTTGCTGTCAATCCCCAAAATGCTAGTCCACCAAAAATAAGTGGCAACCCAAATTTAAGCAGACGCCTTAAATAACTATAATCAATACTTTGCTTTAAGCCTTCTAGCCATTCTTTACGTGTATTCCAAGCATATATACCAAAGACTAATGCAGTAGATACTAAATGTGCTAACACCAAATTAGTTATAGTCTTTTCTGCAGAGAAAACTACATAGCTACCAATAATTAAGATTAATAGTAGTTTGGGTAATAGTTGACTCATTGAATAAGCCAAGCCTTGTTCGTTCATTCGTAGTATCAGCGATAGAAATCGAGTTATATAATTAGATAGAATGAGCAAAGCTACCATTATACTTAATAAGAGGCTATCTATCTCAAAAAGCCACTGGGATATAACATTGCCAAAACTAAATAATACTCCCAAGCTAAGAAGTAATAGTGTTAACCCAGGAAGTATTGTAGTCTTGAGAAGAGCTGGCGTATTTTTCGACTCATGAAACTCACGAACATAGGCTTGGTCTAGACCAAGCGTATATAGAAGTACACTAAAACTTATAGCGACGCCCAACATTGACATGCGGCCAACATCTTCCTGAGAGAAGAACCAAGTTACAAGCGGCAGGGTAATAAAACCTAGTGCAGCACCTCCAATAGGCCCAAGTGCAAAAGATAATATTTTTCTAGGAGTCATATATTTTAAACTTTTAGTTTAGAGTAGCATTAATTAGGTTATAGGTTTTATCCAAACTTACTTTACGACCCCAATAATTCTGTAGTATTTGACGGTTTCTATCAATTTGAGATTGAGTCAGTTTAGAGCTCATTTCAAATTCTAAACTTTCTATATCATAAACAAAAGCATCTAAATTAATAAAGAACTGATAAACAGGATTTTCCTTATTTAAGAATACTTTGGCCCCTAAATACAGAGCAATTACAATGTTCCCTAAGGCTTGTTGTCTCAGATGATTCATAACCACAATAGAACATGATTGAAGGGTCTTAATATAATCGTCAATAGGCATGAAGTCGACTAAAGGAGTAAAAGCTGAACCAAGAGCTATCTCACCTTGTTCAATAATATAGTTTTTATATGATAAATTACCGTAACTTAAAGGGGTAATTACTTTTCTAGATCCCAAGTTTAAAGTCTTTAACAATTCAAATGCATCTAAATGATTATTTGTAAGAGAAGCTGAGTTACCTAACAATATATTTTCACCATTAATACTTTTTCCATCAAATCCTCTTATTAAATCATCTTCCAGTGTGCCATAGTTCCAAGAAACATACCTAGGAGTAAAGTTTTTAATATTCTGCTTAACCAATAAGTAATCCTCATATAAGACAGGAGAGAAAATATCTATTTTATTGATTAACTTTAATTTATTAATTTTAGGTAGTACTAATGCTTTTATAATAGATTTTAATTTTATAGGATGCTTATCCAACATAGAGGCTTGATAATTTAGTGTTTTTTCTTTTAAAAAAGTGCCTTTTATTAAGTCGTAATAGTCATATCCCCAGCCTAGCCAGATAGTTTTAATGGATTTAGGCAATGCATTTAAAACTCGAAGATTATTTTCATTCAGAGTATGAAAAATTACAATATCAGCTTTTATTGACTGTCTTAATAAGTAGCTAGAATACAAATAATACGACGGTAAAGTTTTTGGTCTGAAAAGTTTTATATAATTCAACTTTTTTGAATTTGTAAAAAGAATAAACTCGTTTTGGTTAGGATAAGCTTTTTCAAAAGCAGTGTATGCCGCATCTAGAAATTTATCATCATAAATAATGTGAGTTATTTTTAAGCTCATATAGGGATCTAATAATTATATAAAATGGGATTGTTCACTTTATAGGTTTATGAATAAGAAGTTGTATACTTTAATTATTGATTATCATCAATAATTCTTTTTCCATATTTAGGAGTTGGCGTTTACGTTCCTTTATTCTTTTAGCAGGAACACCTAAATATATACCAAAAGCTTTACAGGATTTGTTCACCAGGCTAAGTGCGCCAACCGCTACACCTTCTTCCAAAATTACGTTAGGTAGTATCACAGACCCTGAGCCAATAATGACATGTTTACCTATGGTTACAGGGCCATGACTAACATTAGTAAACTCTGTAGGTACGGTGGGATTAGTTAGAAACTTGCCACTGTAGTCATCATTACTAGAGTAAACGGAGACCCTAGAAGACAGCCCACAAAAGTCTTTTAATATAATTTTACCTGAGCCTATTAAACTAACTCCAATAGCTATATGAACGTAGCTTCCAATGTCAATACCACCTTCGCCTGCTGATAAAACGCAGAAATCATCAACTCTTACGTTACTACCAATACTAATATTTTTACAGTTATAATAGGAAGCTTTATCAGACAATAGGACATTACTACCTATACTCTTGAATCCCATTTCCTGTATTTGTTCTTCTGTAAGATAAGCCATATCTACATATCCTTAATTATATTTATTACCTTTTGGACTTCTATTTCACTTAAGTTAGGATAAATGGGTAGACATAAAATTCGGCTACATAGCTCTCTTGACTTTTTACAAACTTGCCCTTTGTCTAAATAAGGCAATGTGTCTAAGCTTGGATAGAAGTAGCGTCTTGGCAAAATATCATTATCTTTAAGAGCTTTTTCCGCTTTTAATAATGATTGCTCTGATGGAAAAACGACAGGAGCATACGCATAGTTATTTTGACTATCCCTATTCCACTGTTGTAAACGTAGCTGCGTATTTGAGAAGGCTTTCTCATAGGTATTCCATACTTTTTGTCTACCAGACTTAATAGACTCTATTTCATCTAATACACATAATCCCATGGCAGCCTCAAACTCATTCATTTTGGCATTTGTACCAATTAAGTTTATGCTCGTGGGACTGGCAATACCAAAATTCATGAGCAATCTAACTTTTTCTGCAATATCATCATCATTAGTGATAATAGCTCCACCTTCAATAGTGTGAAAGAGCTTGGTAACATGAAAGCTGAGTGTGCTGATATCTCCATAGTTTAAGACGCTTTCTCCTTTATACTTAGTTCCAAAGGCATGAGCAGCATCATAGATTACTTTGAGATTATACTTACTTGCGATATCTGCAATACTATCGACATCACATGGGTTACCAAAAACATGTACAGGGACTATTGCACTTGTGCGATTCGATATTTGCTTTTCAATTTTATTTGGATCTACATTAAAACTTTCAGCATTAATATCAGTAAAAACTGGCTCTAATCCCTCCCATGAAAGAGTGCTAGTTGTTGCTACAAAACTAAAAGGAGTCGTTATTACCTCACCAGTTAGATCTAGTGCTTTATAAGAAAGCTGTAAGGCCAATGAGCCATTTGCTACTAAAATAATATGTTTAACATCTAAATACTCTTTAAGACGTTTTTCTAGTTCTTGAACAAGCACGCCATTATTTGTTAGCCAAGCACTCTCATAGATACTATCAATGTAAGCTTTGTATTTATCAATATTAGGCAGGTATGACTTAGTAACAGGTATCATATATGACTCACTATTTAATTAAATCTAAAAGGTATTGACCGTAGCTATTTTTACTAAGCTCATTACCAGTTTTTAGTACTTGCTCTGTACTTAGCCAACCGTTGTTATAAGCTATCTCTTCTAAACAGGCGATTTTAAAACCTTGACGCTTCTCGACAGTCTCAACGAACATACCTGCTTCCAGTAAGCTTTCATGTGTACCAGTATCTAACCAAGCAAACCCACGACCCAATAATTCAACATTTAAGTCTCCACGCTCCATATACATCTGATTGACTGTAGTAATCTCAAGTTCACCACGGTCTGAGGGCTTAACTTGCTTTGCAATTTTGATTACATCATTATCATAGAAATATAAGCCAGTTACAGCATAGTTAGACTTTGGTTTGACAGGCTTTTCTTCTATAGAAATAGCACGTTTATTTTCATCAAACTCAACCACACCAAATCGCTCAGGGTCTTTTACTTGATAACCAAATACTGTCGCACCAGAAGTCTGACTGGCTGCTTTACGCAATAGAGGAGAGAAGCCTGGACCATAGAAGATATTATCACCCAGCACAAGACATACATTACTATCGCCAATAAATTCTTCACCGATAATAAAAGCTTGAGCCAGTCCATCAGGACTCGGTTGTACCGCATAGCTAATATCAATACCGAATTGACTGCCGTCGCCTAATAAACGTTTGAAACCGTCAATATCTTCTGGTGTACTAATAATTAATACTTCTCGAATACCTGCTAACATTAATACTGATAAAGGGTAGTAAACCATAGGTTTGTCATAAATAGGCAGTAACTGCTTTGAGACACCCTTTGTAATTGGGTACAGTCGAGTACCTGAACCACCCGCAAGAATAATTCCTTTTGTATTCATTAGATTTTCACTCCGAGTCTCTCACGTTGATAGCTACCATCTTGGACACGGCGGCACCAATCCAAATTATTTAAATACCATTCAACTGTTTTACGAATGCCACTATCAAATGTTTCTTCAGGTGTCCATCCTAGATCATTTTTGATCTTGGTCGCATCAATGGCATAGCGCAAATCATGACCAGGACGATCTTTCACAAAGGTAATCAAGGATTCATAAGGTTGGCCATTTGCTTGAGGCTTTAGCTCATCTAAAATTTGACAAATGGTTTTAACAACTTCAATGTTTTGTTTTTCGTTATGACCACCAATATTATAGGTTTCACCAATAGCACCTTCTGTGACAACTTTATACAGTGCTCTTGCGTGGTCTTCTACGTATAACCAATCCCGTATTTGGTCGCCTTTACCATAGATAGGAAGGTCTTTACCATCTAAAGCATTTAGAATTACTAGCGGTATCAGTTTTTCTGGAAAATGATAAGGACCATAGTTATTAGAGCAATTGGTAATAATTACAGGTAAGCCATATGTACGATGCCAAGCACGAACAAGATGGTCAGAGCTTGCTTTTGAAGCAGAGTAGGGGGAACTTGGCGCATAGGGGGTTGTTTCGGTAAATAAGTCGTCTGTTCCCTCTAAGTCACCATATACTTCATCAGTTGAGATATGGTGGAATCTAAATACAGACCTTTTATTATCGTCTAATCCTTGCCAGTATTTGCGTGCGACTTCTAACAAAGTGTAAGTACCGACAATATTGGTATTGATAAACTCTGCAGGACCATCTATAGAACGGTCAACATGTGACTCAGCTGCTAAGTGCATAATGAGATCAGGCGGAAAGTCATGAAAAGCTTGCTCGAGAGCTGTTTCATTACAGATGTCTATTTGCTTAAAATTATAGTTAGGATTATTTCCCACCTCAACTAACGACTCTAAATTACCCGCATAAGTTAATTTATCAATATTTAGAACTTTGTTATTTGTACTTTTTATTATATAACGTATAACAGCAGAGCCTATAAAGCCAGCTCCCCCGGTTACTAGAATATTCATTTTTTAACCTTATAGATATCTATTATAAATTTAATTGTCATAATATAATGCTGATTTTAAAGTTTATAAGTATAGCCTTCTACATAATGGGCCAATTGCTGCTTTAACCATTTTACATCGTGATTTTGTGCCCTTTGATCCAATTGATAAAAGGTAGCCTCAATATCAGATAACTCAAAACTATGCTCGCGTGCTTGCATGATAAGCGAATGCTGAGTAGGCTCAATGTTATCATCACCGATGATTAGTTCTTCATATAACTTCTCACCAGGTCTTAGTCCACTAAATATAATCTCTATATCACCATTTGGATTGGTCTCATCTTTGACTTCATAGCCGCTTAAATGAATCATACGACGAGCAAGATCAACAATTTTAACAGGATTGCCCATATCTAACACAAAAACCTCACCCCCTTCAGCCATAGCACCAGCTTGGATTACTAAGTTAGCTGCTTCAGGAATAGTCATAAAATATCGAGTTACCTCAGGATGAGTTACCGTAATTGGCCCACCTTGAGAAATTTGTTTAGTAAATAAAGGCACTACTGAACCTGAAGATCCCAATACATTACCGAAACGTACCATACTTATCTTAGTCAACGGTTTCTGATTACTAAAGCCTTGGCATACTAATTCTGCTAAACGCTTAGATGCTCCCATAACATTTGTGGGTCTTACGGCTTTATCGGTGGAAATGAGTACAAAGGTCTCGACTCGAGATTCGACTGCTGCTTTGACACAATGATAAGTGCCCTTAGCATTATTAATCGCTCCTTCAAAAGGATTATATTCTACGATCGGTACATGTTTATAAGCGGCAGCATGATAAACGGTATTTATAGAATACGTATTAAATACCTTATTTAATTTTTGTTGGTTATTGACATTACCTAGCAAAGCTATAATTTCAGTTTGAAAGTGTTCTAGATGAGTGGCTTGCCATGCCAATAAATCTTGATGAATAGCATATAAGGCATACTCAGATAACTCATACAGTACTAAACATTTAGGCTTGTTTTTTATAATTTGCCGGCATAACTCACTACCGATGGAACCCCCAGCACCAGTCACTAAAACATTTTTTCCTGTAATGTTTTTGGCCAATAGTACAGGATCAGGATCAACAGTTTGGCGATCTAGTACATCCAAGATATCAACCCGGCGCATAGTACTGACAGTTACTTTGCCTTCAGCGATATCTTGTAGGCTAGGAAGTTCTTTTATTTTTACAGAAAGATTGGTTAAATCGTTGATAATCTCACGACGACGTAGGCGACTAACTGAAGGCATCGCCAGAAATACTTGGGCGACCTTTAGTTCTTCGACCAAGCTTTCAATTTCTTTGGCTGGATATATTTTCTTATTTAAGATGCGGCCGCCAGTCAAGCGATTATCATCATCGATAAAAGCAGTTACTTGATAGCGAGGGGAGTCTTGTAAAGCCTCTAATAGGGCAGTGCCTGAAGAGCCGGCACCATAAATTAGTACATTATCACGCTCAAGAGAGCCTTTATTTAATTCTTGATAAACGGGCTTGCCTTGCAGACGCAGTAGTAAATCTCGTAGAAACAGTCTGCTACCCCATAACCAAATGAAAAGCATAAATAAATATAGTGTAGGGACTGAGCGCGGAATACTGCTTATAAAGTCAAACAGGTAAACAATCGTGAATATTATTAGAATAATTACAAATAGCTTTAATACACGCCGCATATCTGTATCAAAAAAGATGCGAGTGACACCGCGGTAAAAGCCTATAACATATAACCCTATAATAGGCACTAGTGCATATAGCGATACTAATAAAGGACTGGCATTAACATCGAATACTCCTTGACGTAGTGATAATGCTAAAAACAAACAAATAATTGAGACAATATAATCTCCGACCAATAAAATAGCTTGTTTTACTGGTCTAGGTAGCACTAATAGCTCTTCCACTAAGGTACTAAGCTTAGTCAGCGAGGAATTAGAACGCTGTGCGCTCCTATTAGGATCCTGCTTATTACAATTGCTTCTATCTTTTTGTTGCATGAATATATCACTATCGTATTGAGTATCAGGCTAACTTAGTAGGGCTCATACTGCTATGATCTAATCTTTAGAATTACCGTAAGCATAGCTATAATGATAGCTGTATTTACTAGTAATGCCCTGTACCATATCATTTAAAACAATGCCATCAACTGTAACATTAGCTTTATGCATTTGTTTAACCGCATAAGCCAATTGACCTTCAACTGAATGATTATATCGAGTAACCATTAGTACTTTGTCTGCATACTGCGCAGTAATAATAGCATCAGATACTGCAAGTACTGGAGGTGTATCGATGATAATGTAGTCATATATCGATACCAATTGTACTAGCATACTGCTGAACTTATCGGTAGATAGTAGAGAAGCAGGATTATGTGGATGCTTACCGCGTGGCATAAAATCGATAAACTCAAAACTGGTAGGATGGATGAAGTTAGCCAAGGTAGCATCTCTCTCGGTTAAATAATCACCTAAACCATTGCTTTGACTAATAGTGAATATTTTATGGAGTTCGCCGCGACGCATATCACCATCAATGATCAAGACCTTTTTATTCAGCTGAGAGAAGGTCTCAGCTAAGTTTGATGATATAAAAGACTTACCGATGCCTGGAGCTTCACCAGAGATAACAATAATTTTACCTTTTTTAGCAGCTTCCTCTCTTTCTAACTCGCCAAAGATACTTGCCACTTTACTGACTGGCGGCATTGCAAACACCAGTGAAGTTCTTAAGCTCTTAATACCTTCATAGCTTAAGCCATCATGATCGACCATGGCTAATAGGCGTCGACTATTTTTATTGTTTTTAAGTAAGTTGATAGAGGTTTTTGAACGAGGGATAGTTGCAATAACTGGTACTCCAGTTTTTTCTTCGAGACGTTCAGGGTCTTTAACCGTATTACGTAATAAGCTTTTAGCCAATACTAATAGCGATCCTAATAATGTACCAACTATTAAAGATAACGCCCAAATAATTAATCTTCTTGGTGCAATTGGATTAAATGTATTAATAGGCATATCTACTACACGCACATAGCCGATTTCACCAGCACGAGCAATTTTAAGCTGCTCATAGTTCTTCAACATGGTTAGATAGATTTCACGATTGATATCCATGTCTTGCGACAGCTGTAAGAACTCACGTTGAGTCTCTGGCATTCGAGTTACCGTCTCTTTGATTTCCTGGTGTCGTAAATTCAATACTTCTAGTTGATCATTAATTTGAACCACTAGGGGGTGCTCATCAGTATAGTAAGTCAATAGTTCGGCTTGTTTAAGCTTTAATTCACTAAGTTGACGTTCTATTTGGGCACTTTCATTCAGTAAAATCTCGGCTTCTTTAGTAACATCAATAGTGCCATACTGTTCACGGAATCTATTAAAAGCTTCTTCAGATTGTTCAAGTTTTTGCTTGAGTTGAGGGATTTGTGACTCCATAAACTTGATAGTTGTTGTGGTTTGCTCTGAACCACGAGCTAAGTTCTGATCGACATAAGACTGAACTACACTAGAAAGTATGCGACTAACTTGCTTTTGGTCTTCTCCAGTCAAAGTTAACTGAACAATCCCGGTTTTTTCTCCACGTTCTGATACTGATAATGTATTACTCAGGCGTTGAATAGCTGAAGGTGCTGAGAGCTTTACAAGGCTTATGTTATGGCCTATAGAAGGTAAAGATTCTATAGAGATATTAATATCCCCCTCAGGAGTTTTAATAACAGTTGGGCTACCGATATTACCTTTATAGGTTTCAAGTTCTTCATTTCTTTCAATACTTAACTCAAATCCAGTATTGGTTTTGACAATATTAAAAGTTTTATTTTCATAAGCCCGAGGTACTGTAAAGCTAGAAATTTGGACTTTACCTTGTTTGGTATCTAAAAATACACCTTCTTCGGTGCTAGTTTGGGTTGGAATTGAAGATTGAGCAATTCGATCTACCGTTCCAAGTTCCGCATCACTAATGCGTATGTCTAACTTTAGCTTCTTAACAACAGGTGCTAGTACCATACGTGACTTGATTAATTCACGTTCAGTTTCTGCTGGTGTAGCCTCTGCTCCAACCAATTCAGAAATATTAGAGCCTAAAGCAGATATTCCTTGAGACTTCTTATCAATTTGAATCAGAGCATCTGTTTTATAAGTAGGCTGAACATAACGGCTATAAGTTACTCCAAGAGCTAAGCCTAATAGAGCAAATGCAAGGATAGTCTTCCAGCCACGTAACAGTGTTAGTAGCAGTGCAATCAGATCAATTTCATCGTCTTTTTGAGTGGCATCATTGACAGAAGAGTTTGGTGCAATTTTACTCATAAGGCTTCGCTATTTATTAATCACTAATTAATTGGAGAGGGTGTTTTTTAGAAAATAAAGTAAAAAATTTAAAAGCAAGGTTTAGTAGTAAGGTATAGAGCTAATAAAACTAAACCAGCTTATCCTGCCACTCATCAATACCACGAATAATATCTCGGTACGCGTTCTGAAAAGCACTCATCTCATGCTTATAAGGGTCAGCAATATCGTTACCATTCCAGTGACCTAGCTTAAAGGTTTTGCCACGACAGAACGGCCAGCGCTCTTCGATCCATTTATTCTGACTGTCAGACATGGTAAAGATTAAGTCGACTTTTTGGGCTAGCTTTTCATCGATCTGTTTTGCCACATGACTGCTAATATCAATATTTTGCTCTTCCTGCATTACCTTAATTGCTGCGTCATCGGCTCCATGACCCACCAAGGCTCCAACGCCGGCAGAGTCAATGTTTTTCTCAGGGAAACGCTGCTTTAATAAGGCTTCTGCCATAGGACTGCGACAGATATTACCCACACATACTACCAAGATATTTTCAAAAGCCATGAGAGACTCCTACAACTAAACTCTAAAAAATATAATAATTATCCACAGCACATGATGGCTAGGTTATAAATCAGATAACTGTCTAATTGCATTACTCGAAGGTAGAACCGAGTTAATAAAGCGGTTCCAACGAGTTAAGCCAGTAGGATCAACATAGACAATATCATTGGGGTGCATCTCAAAGCGGTTGGCCAACGCTAAGTTAGTGACCGTCTGTAAGTTGACCAGATAAATATCGGTATAAGAAGCAGCACCATGATCACGAACCACATAGACTTTAGCGGCATTAGAAGTAGAAGGGTTAAGCCCTTTTGACTGACCAATAACCTGAGTTAGTGTTAAGCCCTGATCAGGGATTTCAAGTGGCTTAATCTCACCCAATTCACCTAATACATAGACTTTATTACGATCAAGACGATTGATATGGATAGAGTCGCCGTCTTGCAAATAGATCTGACTGGCAGAGATACCCATGTCCTGTAAATCACGAAGTCCTAGCTCATACTGCACGCCTCTACGGGTTAATACTACGCTATTGGAGTCGCCTTCAGTAGTAGCGCCACCTGCCATAGATATAGCCCCATATAATGAAATAGGAGCATCGGCCATATTGAACTCACCAGGTTGACGAACCGCACCATCAATAAAGAACTTACTACCGCGGAAATTAACTACCTTCACCTGAGGGTCAGGGTATTTTAAATAGCGTTGCAACTGACTGCGTAAGTTATTGGTAAATTGGCTGACCGTTAAGCCACTGGCTTTAATGCGGCCCACTAGTGGAAACTGAATATAGCCTTGCTGGTCGACCGGGTAGCCAGCAGCATAGGGGTTAGAGGCACTAGCGTTATTATTATTATTTGAAGGCGTAATATTAGGATATTCGATAAGGTTAATACTCAGTACATCACTAGTAGAGATACGATAATCCGCCACACCCCGTGATCCATTCAATAGCTCGCGTACTCGAGCATTTTTCATACCTGTGCCTGAGCGACTTGAGGCATAGCTAGGAGCAGGGGGTAAGTTTGCTAAAGATAATGGCTGGATATTAAACTGCATCCCATTTTCAGCAATAAAGGCCCCTTGAGGTGGTAAATCACCAGACTGCATGCCCGCATTAATGGTGCCACAACCTGAAGTTAAGCCTATGGTCACAGCAAGTGCGGTGCTAGTAAGCAAAGATTTGCGGTGTTTAAAAAAATTCATGCTAACTTCTCTACCTTTATTTCGACCGACTCTGCCCCTAAATTGTTGAGATTAAGAGTCAACTAAGTTAATAGCAAATATGTTTAGGGAACAACTCTACTTTTCAATAAAAATTGTCAGGGTAAAGTAAACCCATTATCCTGAGTATTTTAACATTAAATTAAGAGTGTTGCCCAAATATGAGAGCATCTTACTATAAAAAGGCAGGATATATACGATAAAAGTAAGGAGTTAAGTTGCCAGTCGATAATTTATGACTTTGAATAGGATAGAGAGTAGCCTGCTGGCATATCAAGTATGGTGGCAGATAGCGCTACTACACTACCACCACTCAGGCTCATTAGACTCACGCCTTGTATCTCGTCTACTCGAGACAGCGCCATCAACTTGCACCGTATCCGCTGCAACCTCTGCAATAAAGCGCGAAACTTTATCAAAATAACCGGCGAAACTTGAGTAATAGTCGGGAGCGGTTAAATAAAGGTGAGTTTTGGCTCGACTACAGGCCACATAAAACAGCTTACGCTCTTCTTCTAATTCTTCAAACTCATGTAAAGAGCGGTGGTGCGGGGTTAGCCCATCCACCAAAGCATTGACGAAGACCACTGGCCACTCAAGACCTTTGGCACTGTGAATGGTAGAAATGGTAACCGCATCGGGCTCTTTTTTATCCGGATTACCCATAACGGCCACTGAATCATTGGGCGGATCAAGCGCTAAGTTCTCCAAGAAGTTATCTAAACTGCTGTGCTCCCGCGCTAAGTTAATCAATACTCGGAAGTCCTCCGAGCGATCGCGCCAGTTGTCTTCAAGTGTCTTTAGGATAGGCAAATAGAAGTCAATTAAGGTCTGTAAGATATCGGCGACCGTTTCTTGCTGTTCAGCTTTAGTCAGCACATGATATAGCTCGGTAATGTGCTCTTTATTTTTGGTCAGCTTAGAGTCGAGTAGCGGTTGCAAAGAATCATTACTACTGGTAATAGCTTTAGTAATCTTGCCAGCGGTCACATCGCCAACACCACTAAATAAAGTAAGAATGCGGTGCCAAGCAATGGTGTCATTAGGGTTATATAATATTTTCACTAATGCCAAAATATCTTTGATATGGCGCTTTTCAATAAACTTAATACCACCAACTACAATGAAGGGGATATTGCGCTGCATAAACTGCAGTTGGATTTCGTTAGATTGAAACGAGGTACGGCTCAGTACCGCAAAATCATTAAAGTCATGCTCAGGTTTCAATTTGATAATTTTATCAGCAATGTATTTCGCTTCTTCTTTGTCATTACTGCGACGTGCTAAAACCGGCTTTGAGCCAGCAACGGGTAAGTTGGAATACAGCTTTTTCTGATAGCCCAGAGTGATTTGCTCAGACAGCGCATTGACGTAATCTAAGATAGCAGGGGTACTGCGATAATTTTGCTCAAGCTTAATTAGCTTAGCTTCTGGATAGCTGTCACCGAATAACAGAATATTTTCGTAATTGGCGCCGCGGAAAGCATAAATACTCTGGTTGTCATCGCCCACCACCATGAGGGACACGTTATCCGGCTCACAGATGTAGTCGATCAACTGCTTTTGCGGAATATTAGTGTCTTGATACTCATCGACCATCACATGACGGTAAGTGTCTTGAATCAGCTTACGAAACTGTAAGTTGTTTTTCAAGTGACTGACCACTTGGCTGATGATGTCATCAAAATCATATAAATGATTGGCGCGTTTGTAATTGTGATATTCCATCGCCAGCTTTTCAATGACTGGAATATGAATGGCGATATCAGGATAATCATTTTCGATTAAATCCCGTAGTAGGATGTGCCGGTTGCGCGAGGTGGAAATCAGCTTTTGTAGCGTATTCTTGCGAGGGAACGCCTGCTTCATGTTTTTACGCACAATTCCTTGCTCTTTACACAGCATATCTAGCGCATCTTCACTATCGCCGGTATCTAAAATAGTGAACTTAGGGTTAATTCCCAATAAGCCTGAATAGCGACGCAGCAGCATATTACAAAAAGAGTGGAAGGTACCACTGGTAATGGCATTTAGATCCAAGCCACTTAAAGCTCGATTATCCGCCAAGCTTTCAGCTAATAAACTTTTGACTCGGCCCTTGATTTCATTGGCCGCTTTTCGGGTGAAGGTCAGCAGTAGAATGCTATTGGGAGAGGCGCCATTTTCTATCAAGTAACTGGTACGGTAAGTCAGGGTTTTGGTTTTCCCCGAGCCGGCACCCGCAATGACCAGTACCTTGCCTTCAATGGTCGTGGCCGCCAATAACTGACTGGGATTTAACTCGCCAGCGTAGTCAACCTCACTCTCTGCTAGGACCTCGTTATCTAAAGCAGTATCTAAAGCAGGACTGCCGTTTTGATTTTGTTTTGACGCTTTATCAATCGAACCTGGAGTAATCAGATTGGCCTCAAGCTTGGCAATCGACTGACGCAAATGCTGTATCTTTTCACGAATGTCATCATTAAGCTTGGGGTAACGATAATGGTAAGTTGAAAATAAAGAGTCAGTCATAAGCAGTCAGGCTATAGCAAAATAGCGGATATAAATCAATGATATAGTAAGTTAAAAACGGATAGTCAGTAAATATAGACTAACTATAGAGATTATCTTTCATTTAAAAAAGAGTTCATAAACTTTGAACTGGCATTAGCATTAATCTTTCTTGCGAAAAAACAATTGCTGGCAATCATTTTCAGTGCATCATCTGGCGTCAATACTCTAGGGTATTCTGGTCCAGATCGCCAGTCGATGTATCTTAATGAAGGGACTGGATAATCAGGATGATTAAAAATCTTTATTTCTGGATTAGTTTTAATGATAGTATGGAATATTACTTCATCAGCAGCAAAAGACCGTTTAAACAGGTCTACAAACCACTTGTTGTCATTTATATAGGTTAGTATATATTCTATTGCACTTGCTTTTAAGCCGAACCAATTTGTTCCCTTATATAGTTTAGGTAGCCTATGCTTATTTTCTTCTAGCGACTTATTCTTAAAGAATGAGTCACGCGTAAGATGAAAAATCTTTTTCCTTATTTTAGTAATTAGCTTACTATCTCTCTTATAGAAAACATCTGGATGCTTATATCTAACTCTCTGCTCAATCTTGTCATCTGTCATATTTACATCAAAGTATAAAAAATTATAGTCACTATTATTGCTTAATAGGGATTTAAGTTCAGCATCAGTCTTTAGTGGAATATCATCACCAGATAACAGAAAAAAGTAATCATAATTAAAGTTACATGCGAACCTCATTAGTTCGACTGTTGCTAGCATTAAAGTCTCATCACCCCAGGTTATATCTATTCTATTTGGAATGAAATACACGTTAGAGTTTTTTAAAGTCTCAAAGTCTTTCAAATTGGATTTTTTATCAACGTGTATAAGAATGATGTTTTCAGGGAAAGAAGAGAGGTAATTAACGGTATGTATGAGGGGGTTAGTCATTCTATGACAAGTAAAAGCGTAGATTATTTTCATACAGGTAGCTCTTGTTTATAAAAATATAGTTTAATTTAAATTGAAAGTCAGATGTTTAAGCGCTTGTTTCAAGATAGATTACTCGAATTATACACATATAGAGCACTTTATTTAGATAACATACTCCAACTTTATTTGGGTACTTATAAGGTTTTTTAGCATATTAAGTATTAAGCTATGCAATTAAAAGATTAATAACCTAAGATTCAATATTCATGTCTAGCTAACTTTATAGATTAACCTCTTATTTTAAAGACCATCTGAGACTAATAATCTCATAAGAAGTTTTAATAATAAATAGATCATGAAATAGGAAAGCAGTTTTTAATCATTGAATTTGCGAAACACCCAAATATAAGGCACAGCGACCAAATACATAACCACACTATATACGGCAGCAGGCAGGGTAAAAGCCGGCAATACCGAGTCACTCGATACCGCTAAAATACCAGACAGCGCCAAGGCCATCGAGCTGTTTTGAATCCCCACTTCCATGCCAATGGTTTTAGCATCTCGCCAAGATAAGCCTAGCAACTTAGGTATACCTAAGCCTACGATGAATAGGGCGACTAGCAAAGTGACAATCATTACCGTGATTTGCCCAGACTCATTAAATAACACTTCGCGATTACTAAAGATAGCCACAGCCACCAATATCACAAACAGCGCAAAAGCGACTTTCATAAACTTATCACGGTGAGCTCGGGTAAATTCTGGCTTTTTTTCGTGCATAAAAATGCCCAGTCCGACCGGTAGAGCGGTGATCAAAAACATTTTAATCCCCATACTCACCAAGTTAATCGAACCGCCTTCAGTTCCCAAAAAGTGACCATAGGCCCAAGCGGTTAAAACGGGCACCGTCAGAATAGACACCAAGCTCATCACTGAGGTTAGAGCCACCGATAGCGGTAGATTGCCCTTTAATAAAGTACACAACATATTACTGGTGACCCCGCCTGGGCAGAAGCTGAGTAGCATAAAGCCGAAGGCAAACTCCGGAGCAGGCTTTAGTAATAATATCAGTATCAAGGTTATCACAGGGAGTAGCACCAGCTGTGCAATAAAGCCAATAATAAAAGGCTTGGGTTCTTTAGCGATGTACTTGATATCGGCGATTTGCATCGATAAGCCCAATGCAAACATAATAAAAGCCAGAATAAGCGGCAATAAGGCCACAGAGAGCGTATCCATACTTAAGTCCATTTAGGTATGTGAATAGGTACCTCAAGTATAGGCAATACAACGCGGTGACACAAGCGATGGCGGTTAGACGGGTGTTTAAAGCTAGGTTGGGCGCTGTTTATTAACTATTAGGTCAATTTTTGAATCAGATTTGAGGCAGCGCTGAACTAATGCTTTGTCAGAGCTGATATTCTGTCAGGCTGTATTCGGTTCAGTTATAACCAGCTTAATTTCTAAGGAGTTTCATCTTAACTGGCTTGTAAAAAACGCTTTAAAGCCTGAGCAAATTGAAAGGGTGCATCCAAGGGAATAGCATGACCGGACTCAGCAATTTCAACCACCTCAGCATTGGGTAGGATATCTGCCACCTGGCGTTGCCAAGTAGGATTGTAAAGCTGCGATTGGCCGCCAATTAGCAGAGTTATTGGGGTCTCGGTATGAGAGAGCGCCTCACGGTAATCATAAGGCAGCTGAAGATAAGCGTTTAGACCGCGCAGCTTTTGTTGCCAAGTGGGGTGTTGATACACTGCCAGTTTATAATCTGGCAAGTAGCTGCTGCCTTTGATAAATAGCTGCGAGGGTAGGCGCTGCGCAGACATTAATGAAAATGCTGTCTCCATTTGCGTGATCTGACGCTTTACGGCAAAGGATAACTGAGTGAAGTCACTGATGTTTTTTTGTTCAAAATAGGGCAGTGTGGCCTGTAAGACCTCTCTAAACTGATCAAAGATTTGGGTCTGATTTTTGCCAAAAACGCCACCTTGCCAATCGGGCTGATTGTGCACGATAGGGGACTGGTCGATGTTTAAATAGCGTTTAATTTTAGAATGTTTTTTGGTAGAAGGGCGTTTATTATTAGAAGTCTTGCTGTTGTCGCCAGTAGCTTTAGGGAAACAGTTATCGTTATTGGTATAGCGATTAAAATGCGCCCATACCACCAGCGCTCCCATAGAGATGGCAGCCACATCAACAGAATCTACTTGATGCTTAGTACAAATATGGGTCAGGATAACATCCACATCATCGGCGTATTGCTCGATAAAGTTAAATTCAGTGCTGGGGGTGTCAGCCGCTAAACCAAAACCGCGGAAATGGGGCAGATAAAAACAATATTGCCCAGCCAGCGGTAACACAAAAGGTAAAAACTGACGGGCATCCATACCAAAAGCATGTAACAGCACAACCGGTTCAGCCTCGGGGTTGCCGACTATAGTAATTGGGATAGTAGCCCCATCATAGCTGACCAACTGCTGCAGTCTTACAGTGTAAGGCTGCAGCAGAATAGAAGCTTTATTCTTGGTAGCTTTAAGCGTTCTGCTTAAGCGCGGTGAAAAAGAATTAACGGTTAGGCGCATCAGGAGAGTCGATACATTCTACGACATTTAAATTAAAGCCTGATAATGCGTTAAACTTAAGTGGCGTTGATAATAAGCGCATGTCACGTACCCCTAAGTGACGCAAGATTTGGGCACCCACACCGATACTGCGATAAGGTTGATTGGCTAGGGTAGAGACCGATTGATTATTGCTGGCACGCTCAAGCGCTTCGCCCAAGTCTACCGGCTCGTTGTTGCCGATCCATACTAAGACACCACGCTCAGATTGACTGATTTCTTGCAGTGAATTTTGGACGCTCCAGCCACTGCGGCCGGTGGCATCACGTTTGGCAGAGAATAAGTCACGTAGCGGATGGAAGCCATGCACACGGACCGTACTTACGCCTTCGCTTGGATCACCTTTTACCAAAGCTAAGTGAGTTTCAGAAGCGCCGTATTCCTTAAATTGATACAGAGTAAAAGTACCAAAGTCGGTTTCAAAGGGACGCTTGCTAACTTCATGAACCGTTTGCTCATTGGCAATACGATAGTTAATTAGGTCGGCAATGGTACCAATCTTTAAATCATGTTCAGCAGCGAATTTTTCTAAGTCATCGCGGCGGGCCATGGTGCCATCGGGATTGATAATCTCGACAATTACCGCAGCAGGCTCAAGACCTGCCAAGCGGGCTAAGTCACAGCCCGCTTCAGTATGGCCGGCACGGTGTAAAACGCCGCCTTTTTTGGCCATGATGGGGAAAATATGACCGGGCTGCACGATGTCTTCCGCTTTGGCGGTCGCAGAAACAGCCGCTTGCACGGTACGCGCACGGTCGGCAGCAGAAATCCCTGTGGTTACCCCTTCAGCGGCTTCAATTGAGACGGTGAAATTGGTACTGAATTTGGCTTCGTTATTATCGCTCATTAACGGCAATTCAAGACGACGGCAACGCTCTTCGGTTAAGGTTAAGCACACTAAGCCGCGGGCATGAGTAATCATAAAGTTAATGGCTTCACTATTGATATGAGTGGCGGCCATAATGAGATCGCCCTCGTTTTCGCGGTCTTCATCATCCATTAGGATGACCATTTTACCAATGCGAATGTCTTCAATGATGTCTTTGATATTATCTAGTGCCATGAAAGGTTTCTCTTTTATTGTTTATCTGATTATTAGCTATAACTATGGAGACCATTGTACCTGTAACTGGGGCTGAGTGCCATTCACTGCAGTGAATCAATGCTATTAGAAAAATTGTTGAACAGCAGTCATGAGACAGTCAAAGGGCAAAGATTACCGTTTTATGTCTGCTCTTATGGCTATCTTTTTACTTAGTCTGTTGGGTTGTCTATTTATTTAGGCGTATCGGGCTGAGATTTTAACCACTGCATAAATTGTAGGCTGTGTTGTTCACGCTGGTTATCGGCATAATGATAAAACTGGGTGCCGACTAAGTTATCAGGCAGATATTGCTGAGGCTGATAATGATTGGGGTAGTCATGAGGATAAATGTAGCCCCCACCATAGCCTTGGCTTTGCATCAGCTTGGTTACCCCATTGCGCAGGTGTAGCGGTACTGGCGACTGATCTTTTTGTGCCAGCTGCATCGCTTTGTTAATGGCTAAATAAGTGCTGTTACTTTTTGCCGAAGTGGCCAGATACACCACCACTTGACCTAAGATAATACGGGCTTCGGGCATACCAATCATTTTTACCGAACGTAGCGCGGCATCGGCCAACAGCAACGCATTGGGATTGGCATTGCCGATATCTTCACTGGCCAAGATAACCAAACGCCGGGCGATAAACTCGGGCGGCTCACCGGCCACCAACATACGGGCCATCCAATATAGAGCCGCATCGGGATCGGAGCCACGCACCGATTTAATCATTGCTGAGATGATATCGTAATGCTGGTCGCCATCTTTGTCATAGCGTTGCAATGCCGTTTGGGCCACGCTGGCCAGTAAGGTGTCATCAATGATAATAGGCTGTTGACTGTGATCTGAGGCCTGTACCGCCAGCTCTAATAAATTGAGCGACTTGCGGGCATCACCTTGCGCCAATTTTGCAATCTGCGGCGTGGCTTGTAGCTGAATATCCAGCTTCGATAAAAACTCATCTTCCACAATGGCCCGTTGTAATAACTGCTCAATCTGCTCTTCCGTTAAGGGCTCTAAACGATATACCTGACAACGGGACAATAAGGCATTATTGACACTAAACGAAGGGTTTTCAGTAGTGGCCCCAATTAAGGTAATGTCTCCAGATTCTACGGCCCCAAGTAGAGCATCCTGCTGCGCTTTATTAAAGCGGTGAATCTCATCGATAAACACCACAGGTGCTGCGAAGTCTAAGCCGGTTTGCCCCGATTGATTGCCCGCATCTAATACTTCACGTAGTTGCTTAACCCCAGTATTAATCGCTGATAGGGGATAAAAAGGGCGACCCACGGCATCCGCTAACAGCATGGCAATGGTGGTCTTGCCAATCCCAGCCTCTCCATGCAAAATGAGCGAGGGCAGATGACCATGATCAACAAAGCGGCGGATGGGCGCACCCGGTGCCAGAAGATGAGTCTGTCCAATAACTTGTTGCAATGATTTGGGGCGCATACGCTGCGCGAGAGGCGTATCAGAGTAAGAGGGGTTACGATTATTGGACATAGCGTTGCTGGGCATAGTATCGAGTAATTACCTTAGCGAAATGGATATAGAAGAAACAGAGCAGGGGTTAGTTCCATGATTACAGCTTAAAAGTGGCCAAAATGCAAGTTAAGCTCAGGTAACTGGATATGATTTTTGTAATGCCTACGTCAGCGGGCTGTGTCTAAATGTGCGTGGATGTGACCAGCCCTTGTAGTTATTGATAACCGCACTTATTAACAGTTTATTATTTAAATTTAATGACCTATTATTCTTAAGTTAAAGGTCTCAGTCTATATTTAATATTCTATATTGAAATAGAACATCTTATTGTAGAGTTATCACCATGCGCTTGAAAATAAAAAAGCAATTAACCCAATTTCCAAATCCCATAAAGAACCGCTTGCTTGCCAAAAACTTGGCTTCAAAAATGGAAAAGCAAAAAAGTAGACCGTTAACTGAAGGCGAAATACAGATGGCGCACTCGGTATTTGGAGCAGACTTTGATGTGCGCCAGGTGCGTCTAAAAACAGCCTGGTGGGTACTAAAGAATTATGCCGTTAGCCCCAATGGCAATATTTATTTTAATCCGCAAGACTGGGTAGAGGATTTTAGTAAGCAGTCTCTAGGTAAAAAAAGTTGGCTGATTCACGAGCTTACCCATGTGTGGCAACTGCAAAAAGGGCTAAAGGTGGTGCGCGGGGCCGTTATTAATCGCCGCTATGACTACATTTTGCAGCAAGACAAGCCTTTTTTTACTTATGGTATTGAGCAACAAGCGCGTATGGTGCAAGATTATTTTGTGTGCCGCGAACAGGGCAAAGACTGTGGGGCTTGGCAAGCCTGTATCCCTTTCTTGCAGCACCATAAGAGATACAAAAACAAGGACGATAATAATAAGGAATATAAAGTATGATCGATCACACTCATAACACAAACTCTTTTTCCAAAGCTAGCGTGATAGCAATGAATAGCCGTAAAAGTTTATTGGTAATTGCCCTAGGTGCGGTATTAGGCTTAACAGGCTGCCAACCTAAATCTGAGGATAGCCCCACTGATAGTGACACTGCTTTGTCGCAGCAAGAGAAGGCAAAGCTGGTAATGAGCGAGTCGGCCAAATCCCAAATTGCCCGCTTCGAGGAAGAGTATGTCAATCGTAAACTCAATCTGCAGCAAAGTCAGCTAGCAGAGTATGAAGCTTTGCAAGCTGCTGATAGCCCAGAGGACAATAAGGCTTTGTTTGCTGCTGCTGAAGGGGCGGATAACGCGATTCCTGAGAAGAAGACGGTCGGCCAAAAACTGATTGATCCAAAAAAAGAGGTTCAAAATACAGAAGCAGCGCAAAATAAAGCAAAACAGAATGTAGTGGGTTCTGAGTTGACGGATGCGACAGTGGCTAGCGATGAAGGGACGGGTGCTACTAGCTCAGAGGGTGCTGATCGTCCAAAACCTGATTCATCGAATTCGACAGCCTCGACAACAGCTACCCAGCCAGAGGGCCAAGCAACAGACACTGCACAGTCCAAAGCAGTACAGCCAGGCGAGTCGGATGTGGAGGTGGGGCAGCTAACCCTACAGGAGCTGCCATTAATTAACTTGGCCATTGCGCCACCAGAGGAGCTGAGCGCTGCAGAGATTAAAGAGCGTTATAATGAAGCCATGCAGGCGCTGTATCTTGATGATGCGGAGCCACTACCGGCCCAAGCCATAGATACCTTACTGAGCGTGGCTATGTTAACCCCAGAGGTTTTTAATAACGCAGAGTTGGCACAGCGTTTGGTAATCAAAAGTCCTTCTTTGGCCCGACTATTAAAACAGTATCAAACTTGGGAGCAGATAGAGCGCCAGCAGAGCGCTGAGCTTGAAGCCCTGAAGCAGTCGCAGTCTGCAGAATTTGATGCGTTAACCGCAGAGTTTAATGAGAAAATAGAGGCTTATGACGAGCAAATTAAAAATTATGAAGCCAAATTAAAGCAATTTAAATAGGTCATTTTAAATAGGTTGTTTTAATTGTAGTTTGATTGATCTATTAGATATCTCTAGTTAAGCAGACATAAAAAAGTTAAGCAGACATAAAAAAAGCGCTCGATAGTAATATCGAACGCTTTTTTTGGCTTATAAGCTGGTTATTAAAACAGCTATCAGCCCTTAAATAACTTATTTGCGGTCTTCAACCTTAACGAAGTCACGCTTGGTTTCACCAGTGTATAACTGACGTGGACGACCAATCTTGAATGGTGCTGAGTGCATTTCTAACAAGTGGCTGATCCAACCAGAAGTACGGGCTAGAGCGAAGATAACGGTAAACATTGAAGTTGGGATACCGATTGCTTTTAGGATGATACCTGAGTAGAAGTCAACGTTTGGATATAGGTTACGTTTTACGAAGTACTCGTCTTCTAGAGCGATTTTCTCAAGTTTCATTGCCAGTTCAAGCTTAGGATCATTGATACCTAAGGCACCTAAAACTTCGTCACAAGTTTCTTTCATAACTTTGGCACGTGGGTCGAAGTTTTTGTAAACGCGGTGACCGAAGCCCATTAGCTTCACTTCTTTGCGTTTAACTTTTTCCATGAACTCATCAACGTTTTCTACTGTACCGATTTCATCTAGCATTTTTAGTACAGCTTCGTTAGCACCACCGTGTGATGGGCCCCAAAGTGCTACGATACCAGCAGCGATACAAGCATAAGGGTTGGCACCAGTAGAAGCAGTTAGACGAACGGTAGAAGTAGAGGCGTTTTGCTCATGGTCAGCGTGTAGAGTGAAGATTTTGTCCATCGCTCTAACCAGCACTGGATCTACTTTATAATCTCTATCAGCTGGCGTTGCAAACATCATGTATAAGAAGTTCTCAGCGTAACTGAAGTCGTTACGTGGGTACATGAATGGTTCGCCCTTGGTGTACTTGTAGCTCATCGCAGCGATGGTTGGCATTTTTGAAATCAGGCGAATTGCAGTGATTTCGCGTTGTTTTTCATCAGTAACGTCTAGGTTGTCATGATAGAACGCAGATAGAGCGCCCACAACACCTACCATGATGGCCATTGGGTGCGCATCACGACGGAAACCTTCAAAGAATTTACGTAACTGGTCATGAACCCCAGTATGTTCTCTTACTTTTTTGTAGAAGTCTTCTTTTTGCTCAGCGTTTGGTAAATCACCATGTAGTAGAGCGTAGCAAACTTCTAGATATTCAGCGTTTTCGGCTAATTGATCGATTGGGTAGCCACGGTGTAATAATTCACCTTTGTCACCATCGATGTAAGTGATTTCTGACTCAACAGGAGCCGTTACTTTAAAGCCTGGATCGTAAGTCCAGTAGCCTGCAGTTTGGAAAGCTGAAACGTCAACTACTGACGGACCAAGAGTGCCCTTGATGATTGGTAATTCGTATTCCTGTCCATCTACCTTTAGATATGCAGTTTCGTTAGCCATAAAATCCTCTTAATTATTGGAATAAACAGTAAGTTTGGGGTCGATAACATCCACGATAAAATAGAAAACAGTTAGGCTGTCTTAAGACGAATCTAATTGCTTGCTAAATTAAGCAGGCTATCGGGGTATGACACTTAAAAAACACATTTGCTAATTCACTCACTTAAAGCTTACGACTTTAAAGCCGTCTGCCTCAAATAATTTAATTAGCCTAAAAAACCATTAAAAAATATTTTTTAATTTGCTTTTATTCGGTATAACACTCCCCTAGCTGCCAATAGCTGAAAGTCAGCTGGGTTAACTTTTGGGGTGTTATTTATGCCTATTTCCCTGGCAAGGATGACTGAAAAAGGTCATGATTGCTAGCTTATATCACTTCTCTAAGCTCAGAGCTAAAAGCTTCTAGGTTTAGAGTGGTTTATAAAGTCATATTAGCAGTTTTAGACCCAATATGGGAAAGGTATTGGCACATACCGATTATATACTAGCAGTAAGTCTATTGAATTGAAAAAACATTTATAACGCAAAATCCCCTCTTTAGTCAATCTATGCCCGCCAACTTGATAACTTTTCAAGCGTTTTTAAGTCACTCTTGTTTTAACGGGCAAAACATTTTTTACCTTACAGCATAAACTCATTAACCGCTTCATTATAAAGCTAAGCCTTAAAGTAGAATGGGGGATAGGCAAGTGGTTGAGCCTGCTTTGCTAGGATTGACATGGGGTTTTTTTGGTAATATTTAGTTACGCTTTAGTAAGAATCGCTGTCATAAAGTCAGCTTAGACACAGTCGACTATGATCTTCTTCTTATATTCTGCTAATAAATAACCAATATCAAAATAGAAAACGCATGTTAAGAGTTTAAAGCGCAGTTTTTTGGCCAAAGGGAGCTAGAGTCGCTTGTTTATAAGTACCTTTGAAGCTAGGTCTATATCAATAAACAGATTTTGGCCATAACATTAAAGGCCAGTAAGGAAGCTTAAAGAGTTAACCTAGATTGACAAAGACCAGTAACAAGCTTAACTTAGGGTAATATCTATAAATAAAGTGAATATAAAAGCTAATTTGGTATTTTATTTGTAATTGATAGCAACAAACTCTATAATTACTGCGTTATAGATGCTGGCTTACCATTTATTTAATTGATTGTGAGTGCAGAAAAAGACGTAGATTTATAATTAGTATCAGGGGTAATCCCTATTTAGTACGGTTTATAACAGTATTAATTATAAATTTTCGAGAGTGTTTTCTTGCAAAATCAATAAGTTAACTAAATGTTGGTCGCCAACGCCTTAAAGGCGTAAGCTTTAGCATCGAATCTATATGCTCTAACTTATTTTTATACTTAATTATTTATTTTATTTATATTTAAGCAATATATTTAGAGTGCTGTAGCTTTACAGTACGGCTAGGTATGAATTTAGCCAGTTAGCAACTCCTTAACTTATCCGTCTCGTGTCCGTCTTAGGCCTCAAGCTGTGGTAATGAATGACTTAAGCCAATAACTGCTGATAAAGTAAGTGTGACTTTTTATCTCATTACCCAATGAGTCGCTGAGCCTTAGGAGCGTAACCACGAGTGTCAACCGCAAAAGGACGCCCGCTGTGAAAAGCAACCGACCGATTAATCTGCCACTTAGCCAAGTGATAAGCGTTAACAGTTCACCGACGGCCAGAGCTTCGATTTTACATCGTATCTCAGGAATTATTCTTTTCATCCTAATTCCAGTGATGCTATGGCTTTTGCAAACTTCTTTATATTCTCCTCACCATTTCGCCGCTGTTTTTGACAACATGGTGCTGCGCTTTATTGTGTGGATCTTTGTTGCCGCGACTGCTTACCATTTTGTTATGGGTATCAAACATTTATTTGCCGACATGGGCTTCAACGAAGACCATCAGTCTGGTAGAACAGCGTCAATTGTGAGCTTTGTTATTGCCGCTATATTGATAGTGCTGTCATTTATATGGGTGATGTTCTAATGAGAAATGATTCTGGAATTAAAAGTGCGACAGGCCTAACTGGCTCAGGTTCGCGCGATTGGATTATGCAGCGTATCAGCGCTGTGGTATTAGCAGTATATGCCGTAGTTATGGTGGCTTTCTTCTTGTTCAATGGCAGTGTTGGCTATGAACAATGGGTAATGTTCATCATGAGCATGCCAATGCGTTTGTTAAGCTTGTTGGCAATCGTTGCCTTAGCGGTACACGCCTGGGTAGGGATGTGGACGGTATTCACCGACTATATCAAATCTACGGGCTTACGCATCGTGCTACAGGCTGCTATGATTATCGCAATTTTGGTGTACCTATTCTGGGGCGTCATGATTTTTTGGGGCCGCGGTATCATGTAATTAGCTAAAGCCTGCTTTAGTTAGTTAATGAACCAAAACCACTTTAGAGTAAAGCGAGCCTGTCTGGTAATGTGAGGCTATAAAGAACTGATACTTTATAGCGCCCATCGCCAGCTAATATGACGACTAACGTATTCATTAGGAAAACGTAATGGCAACTAGACAAGACAATACAATTAGCAATATTAAAACCCTAAATTACGACTCTGTTATCGTTGGCGGTGGCGGCTCAGGCATGCGTGCAGCTCTGCAATTAGCAGAAGGCGGCATGAACGTAGCTGTCATTACCAAGGTATTCCCAACTCGTTCGCACACTGTTGCGGCTCAAGGGGGAATTGGAGCTAGTTTAGGTAACATGAGTGATGATAACTGGCACTTCCACTTCTATGACACCGTAAAAGGGTCAGACTGGTTGGGTGACCAAGACGCTATCGAATTTATGTGCCGTGAAGCACCAAAAGTAGTGTATGAGCTTGAGCACATGGGTATGCCGTTTGACCGTAACCCAGACGGAACTATCTATCAGCGTCCATTCGGTGGTCATACTTCAAACTATGGTGAAAAAGCGGTACAACGTGCTTGTGCTGCCGCTGACCGTACTGGCCACGCGCTACTACACACGCTATACCAAAAGAACTTGGAAGCGGGTACTGAATTCTTTATCGAGTGGATCGCACTTGACCTTATTAAAGATGAAAAAGGTGACATCAATGGCGTAGTCGCTATTGACCAAGAAACCGGTACTGTAGCCGTATTCCAAGCCACTAACACTATATTAGCAACAGGTGGTGCAGGTCGTATTTTCGCCGCTTCTACCAACGCTTACATTAACACTGGTGACGGCCTAGGTATGGCAGTACGTGCAGGTATTCCATTACAAGATATGGAATTCTGGCAGTTCCACCCAACGGGTGTGTTCGGTGCTGGTGTACTATTAACCGAAGGTTGCCGTGGTGAAGGTGCTATCTTACGTAACAAAGATGGTGAAGCTTTCATGGAGCGTTATGCGCCAACCGTTAAAGACTTGGCCCCTCGTGACCTAGTATCACGTTCAATGGACCAAGAGATTAAAGAAGGCCGTGGCTGTGGTCCAAATGGTGATCATATCGTGATGGACATGACTCACTTAGGTGTGGACACCATTATGAAGCGTCTGCCTTCAGTATTTGAGATTGGCAAAAACTTTGCTAACGTTGATATTACCAAAGAGCCAATCCCAGTTATTCCAACCATTCACTACATGATGGGCGGTATCCCAACCACGATTAACGGTCAGGTTATTGTTCCAGATTTAGAAGGTCCAGTAGACGAAGAAGGTCTATACACTGAAGGTAAGATCGTTAAAGGTCTATATGCCATTGGTGAGTGTGCTTGTGTGAGTGTTCACGGTGCCAACCGTTTAGGTACCAACTCATTACTTGACTTGGTAGTATTCGGCCGTGCTGCGGGTAAACATATCATTGATAACTTCAGCAGCTCTGACCACAACTATCATCCAATGAACCCTCGTGTTCTAGACTTCACTATGAACCGCTTGAATAAGCTACAGCAGTCTACTCAGGGCTACAATGCTCAAGACGTGGCGGATGAAATTCGTGCAACGATGCAGAAGCACGCCAGTGTGTTCCGTACTCAAGCCTTGATGGATGAAGGGGTTGAGAAGTTATTAGCACTTCAAGAAAAAGTGGATAACATTCACTTAGCCGATAAGTCGCAAGTGTTCAACACTGCGCGTATTGAAGCGTTAGAAGTGGCTAACCTTTACGAAGTAGCCAAAGCAACTATGCTTTCAGCTTCTAAGCGTCATGAGTGTCGTGGTGCCCATACCGTGCTTGACTATGAGCGTCCAGAAGATGATGCTGTTGCGCCGAACGGTCGTAACGACAACGAATGGATGAAGCACACTATTTGGTACTCTGAAGGCAATAAGATTATTTATAAGCCAGTTCGTAAAGTACCATTGACTGTTGATTACGTTGAGCCAAAAGTACGCGTTTACTAAGCCAAGCTTGATTAACGTAACCTATTTGAATTTAATTTTTTGAATTAGTAAAGCTGTGGAGCCTGACCCAAGTTGGGAGATTGTAAAGCAGCTTTACGCCGTGTGGAGTTAGCACTATGAGCCGAGGTACTCGCACCATTGAGATATACCGCTACGATCCTGATAAGGACGCAGCCCCTTACATGCAAACTTATACGATTGAGCTTTTAGACTCAGATCGTATGTTGCTTGACGTTTTACTACGTTTGAAAAAACAAGATGAAAGCATCACGTTTAGACGCTCTTGCCGTGAAGGTATTTGTGGTTCTGACGGGGTGAACATCAATGGTAAAAACGGTTTAGCATGTTTGGTTAACATGAACACCCTACCAGAAAAAATCACAGTACGTCCTCTACCAGGTCTGCCTGTGGTACGTGACTTGGTTGTGGACATGAACCAATTCTACGAGCAGTATGAAAAAGTTCATCCTTTCTTAATTAACGATCAGCCAGCACCACCAACAGAGCGTCTACAGTCTCCTGAACAACGTGAGAAGCTAAACGGTCTGTATGAGTGTATTTTATGTGCTTGCTGTTCAACCAGCTGCCCATCTTTCTGGTGGAACCCAGATAAGTTCTTAGGTCCATCTGCGTTACTTAACGCTTACCGTTTCGTAGCAGATAGCCGTGATACCGATACTCAAGCACGTTTGGCACGTATGGATGACCCATTCAGCCTATTCCGTTGCCGCGGTATTATGAACTGTGTGGCGGTTTGTCCTAAAGGCTTGAACCCAACGCGCGCGATTGGTCATTTACGTAACCTGTTACTAGAACAAGCGGGCTAATCGTTACCTTAATTGGGTTTGGTTAATTTAGACACTAATAATTTTAATTTAAAAAAAAGGTATCACTATCGATTAGCAATACTTTACGTGAATGCCACAGACCTCTATTTGTTGATAGGGGTCTTTTTTTGTTAAAATTAGCATTGTGCAAATGATGAACATTTAGTTTCTAAATACCTAGTATGTAGGAAACGAAACTAGAGCTTTTTGGTGACATATTACCCTTACTTTGAGTGTTCAACTGTATTCTTAGTTCATTTCGAGGTAGAATATGGCCTAGGTTGACGGTAATAAAAGCCACGATAACAATCGGGGTTTGGATAGAACAGAATCCTACCTAAATGAGGTTGGCTGTTTTGATTATGTCTGTTTTCATTGCGCCTCTATTGACTGAAAGAGACTCTGTTTTCTAGCTAAGCGTCAAGATTTTAATCTATCCTAGCGTGGACAAGGCTTATAGTAGAAAGAGCTTAAAGCTAGTAATCAACTAAAATGTCCCCATAGTGGTTAATAGGTAGAGAAATAGCTAGGTTGGTGAGTTTAGCTGTCGGGTTACGGTGACTAGTGACTATATAATAAGATAAGCCAATTAAGATTAGCAAAAAAGATCAAAGGGCTAAGCAGATTGCTTACTGAAATCTTAAAGTAGCTAGGGCACCAGCTAGGTTTCAAAAAACTAAGTTCCAAACAACTGGCTGTGTAAATGATTATTTTTAGCATATATCCCAAAGGGAAATATTAAAACTGGTTAATTACACTTGATTAGCTCTTAGTATTATAAATATTGCCCTATAAAAAATTGTATGGCCTAACTTTTGGGCCAATAGATGGTAAGTATCACCGATTATTGAGCAACATTACTCAGTGTCGATTGAGTAAACTGACTACAGACTTTAACAAGATTAATGACTTTAATTGATAAAATAAGTTACCGACACCAATAGCTTGATCTAAATGCGTTTTATTTTAATTAAACCTTAATGTAAATAAGAAAAGACTATGAATACTATGACTAATGAAGATGCTTTAAAAGCAGCAAGTGCGACAGAGCTTGCAGGCGACAACGCAACTTATATCGAGTCGCTATATGAGCAATACCTACAAGACCCAGACAGTGTAGATGCTGATTGGCAGGCTTACTTTAAAGAATATGAAACGGGTAATGATGCTTTGCACCATGCTATCCAGGATCAGTTCTTACTGTTAGCCCGCAACCAAACTGCCAATAAAGGCGTGGCGGCTCCAGCCGGTGCTGGATCTGATGCCAATTGTATGGATCCTCGTCAGATGGGCGTACAGAAATTAATTTCTGCCTACCGTCGTCGTGGTCACCGCCGTGCGAAGCTTGACCCATTACAGTTACAAGCCCGTGCTCCAGTAGAAGATTTAACTCTAGAATATCATGGCTTGTCTGAAGCAGATTTAGACACAGTTTTCCCAACCAGTGACTTTAATATCGGTAAACCTGAAGCGACGCTTCGTGAAATTATCGAAGTGGCTGAGCGTATTTACTGTGGTCATATTGGCCTTGAATACATGCATGTAACGACCAGCACTGAGAAGCGTTGGTTTGAAAACTACATGGAAACCAACTTAGGTTATATCAAGTTTGATAAAGAAAAGAAAAAAGAGATCCTTGAGCGTCTAACCGCTGCTGAAGGCTTAGAAAAATACTTAGCTCGTAAATATACCGGGGTTAAGCGGTTCGGTCTTGAAGGCGGTGAAAGCTTCATTCCAGCAGTGCACGAAATCATTCAGCGTGCAGGTGGCTACGGTACCAAAGAAATGGTTATCGGTATGGCTCACCGTGGTCGTCTAAACTTATTAGTGAACATTTTAGGTAAAAACCCAGCGGACTTATTTGATGAGTTCGATGGTAAAGTGATGCCTGAAAAAGGCTCAGGTGACGTGAAGTACCACAATGGTTATTCCTCAAACGTGATGACACCAGGCGGTGAAGCTCACTTAGCCCTAGCGTTCAACCCTTCGCATCTTGAAATTGTATCGCCAGTACTAGAAGGCTCAGTACGTGCGCGCCAAGTTCGTCGTAACGATACCGATGGTAACTTAGTATTGCCATTGGTAGTGCATGGTGACGCTGCTATTGCCGCCCAAGGTGTGGTTCAAGAAACGTTCCAGATGTCACAGACTCGCGCTTATACCACAGGCGGTACGGTTCACATCGTTATTAATAACCAAGTGGGCTTTACCACTAGCCGTCAAGAAGATGCGCGCTCTACTGAGTACTGTACTGACATCGCTAAGATGGTTCACGCGCCAATCATTCACGTTAATGGTGATGATCCTGAAGCGGTTGTTTTTGCGGCACAAATGGCGTTAGATTATCGTCATGAGTTCCATAAAGACATCGTAATTGACTTATTCTGCTACCGTCGTAACGGTCACAACGAAGCCGATGAGCCATCAGCTACTCAGCCGCTAATGTATGCCATCATCAAGAAGCTACCAACCACTCGCACTCAGTATGCAGAAAGACTGTTGGCGGAAGGTGTGATCTCTGAAGGAGATGACAAAAAGCTTGATGACGAATACCGTGAAGCTTTAGATAAAGGCGAATATGTAGCGAACTCATTGGTACAAGAACCAAACGAAGAGCTTTATGTCGACTGGAGTCCATACTTAGGTCATGAGTTAGAAGATGACTGGGATACCGGCGTTGATATCGAGAAGCTAAAAGAATATGGTCGCCGTATGGCGGTGATGCCAGAAGGCTTTAAGCTGCAGCGCCAAGTTCAAAGAATGGTTGAGCAGCGCTTAGCGATGCAAACTGGTGAAGAGCCATTGAACTGGGGTGCGGCTGAAACTTTAGCCTATGCTTCTTTAGTAGATGAAGATTTCCTAGTTCGTATTACTGGTGAAGATGTGGGTCGTGGTACTTTCTCACACCGTCACTCTGAAATCTTCAACACTGAAAATGGTGAGATGTATGTCCCATTAGCCCATTTGAATGATACTCAGGCCCGTTTCGCGACTTACAACTCATTGTTGTCAGAAGAAGCGGTATTGGCATTTGAATACGGCTATGCAACCACTGTACCAAATGCCTTAATCATTTGGGAAGCTCAGTTCGGTGACTTCGTCAACGGTGCCCAAGTGGTGATTGACCAGTTCATCTCAAGCGGTGAGACTAAGTGGCAGCGTGTGTGTGGTCTAACTATGCTGTTACCACACGGCTTTGAAGGTCAAGGTCCTGAGCACTCATCAGCCCGTTTAGAGCGCTTCTTACAGCTGTGTGCTGAAGACAACATGCAAGTAATCACTCCGACCACACCGGCTCAGATCTTCCATGCCTTACGTCGTCAAGCGGTACGTCCAATTCGTAAGCCATTGGTAGTTATGTCTCCGAAGAGCTTGTTGCGTCATAAGCTGGCCACTTCTGAATTAGAAGAGCTGGCAAACGGTAAGTTTGAAACCGTTCTACCTGAGATTGATCAGTTAGATAATGACAAAGTAACTCGTATGGTAATGTGTGGTGGTAAGGTTTACTACGATCTGCTTGAGCAGCGTCGTGAACTGGGCTTAGATCATGTGGCTATTGTTCGTATTGAACAGTTATACCCACTGCCTGAAGAAAGAATGGTCGAAGAAGTGCAGAAATATGCCAACCTTGAAGAGATTGTATGGTGTCAAGAAGAGCCATTAAACCAAGGCGCTTGGTACTATTTAGCACCACATATGTTCCGTATCTTTGGTCCACAAGGCGATCAGCCACGCGTTACTAAAGCACACATCGTTGAGCCTGTTGCCCGTCCTGCTTCTGCAGCACCTGCAACGGGTCTGCCTGCGATTCACGTTCGTCAGCAAAGAGAGCTGGTTGCTGGTGGCCTAGGTATCGAAGTAGATCAACTTAAATAAATCCTAAAGAGGTCTAAGCGGCGAACAGTCGCTTAGACCTTCAGTATTTGTTCTAACAGATTTTATTGAGTTTTATTATCCTAATTGGCTTTTATCACTTAACCAACTTTTAACAATAGACAACCCTAATTCGAAGTTAAAGACTGTAAAGTTACCCCTAGGTTGTTTGTTGTCTGAAATAAAATAAGTTATTAATCATTTTATATTTATAACAGGAGCAGTTCCCATGGCAGAAATTAAAGCGCCCGTATTCCCAGAGTCAGTAGCTGACGGTACCATCGTTGAATGGCACGTAAGTGAAGGCGAACAAGTAAACCGTGATGATATCTTAGCTGAAATCGAAACCGATAAAGTAGTTTTAGAAGTAGTGGCTCCAGATGATGGTGTGGTTACTAAAATTGTTAAACAAGTAGATGACACTGTACTTTCTGACGAATTAATTGCTGAATTTGAAGCGGGTGCTACTGGCACCAAAGCTGCTGATAGCGCCGCTGAAGAAAGCCAAGAAGAAAAAACTGAAGAGAAAGCGGAAGCTAAGCCTGCTGCAGCTGCAGACAGCGCTGATGATCACAAAGATCAAAGCCCAGCAGTTCGTAAAGCAGCTAAAGAGTCTGGTGTTGATCCGAAAAATGTTGAAGGTACTGGCCGTGGTGGTCGTGTTACTAAACAGGATATGGCTAACCCAACGCTTAAAGCGGACAGCTCTATCAAGTCTGACAGTGGCCGTCCAGTAGCTGAATCAGTAGGCGAGCGTACTGAGAAGCGTGTTCCAATGACACGTCTACGTAAGACTGTTGCTAACCGTCTGTTATCAGCGACTCAAGAAACCGCTATGTTAACCACGTTCAACGAAGTTAATATGAAGCCATTGATGGATCTACGTGCTAAGTACAAAGATCAGTTTGAGAAGCGTCATGGTACGCGTCTAGGCTTTATGTCATTGTTCGTTAAAGCCGCTACTGAAGCGCTAAAACGTTTCCCAGCGGTTAACGCGTCAATTGACGGTGATGACATCGTTTATCATGGTTACTATGATGTAGGTGTTGCGGTATCTTCCGACCGTGGTCTAGTGGTTCCTGTATTACGTGATACCGACCGTATGAGCATGGCAGATGTTGAAGCGGGTATCCGTGAATTTGCTGGTAAAGCACGTGATGGTAAATTATCACTACAAGAAATGACTGGTGGTACTTTCACTATCACTAACGGTGGTGTATTTGGTTCACTAATGTCAACGCCAATCTTGAACCCACCACAAACCGCTATCTTAGGTATGCATGCGATCAACGATCGTCCTATGGCGGTTAATGGTCAAGTTGAAATTCTACCTATGATGTACCTAGCGCTATCTTACGATCACCGTATGATTGATGGTAAAGATGCAGTACAGTTCTTAGTTACGATCAAAGAGCTGATTGAAGATCCAGCAAGACTATTACTTGACCTATAAGGTCAACGGGCTTGTATCAGAGAGATTCTGGTACAAGCTTTTTCGTTATGGATTGATTGATTATTAAGTTATTTAGCACATAGTTTTTTTAAATACAGGCAAGCCTAAACGGTGATCCGAGTGCTAATTAGCCCCATAAAAATGAATAAATAAGTCATTTCATAATTCAAATTATAAATAAAAGAGCTTTTAAAATTCTTTGATTAAAAGACGGAATATACTATGAAAGACAATTATGATTTAGTTGTTATTGGCGGTGGTCCAGGTGGTTATGAAGCCGCTATTCGTGCCGGTCAATTGGGTATGAGCGTGGCTTGTATCGAAAAACGCGTTTATAAAGGTGAGCCTGCATTGGGCGGTACTTGCTTAAACGTAGGTTGTATCCCTTCAAAGGCGTTACTTGACTCTTCACATCGTTATGAAGCCACTAAGCATGACCTTGCTGAGCACGGCATCACTACTGGCGATGTTGAAATCGACGTTGCAAAAATGATCGAGCGTAAAGAAGGTATCGTTAAGCAGTTAACCGGCGGTGTTGCTATGCTTCTTAAAGGCAACGGCGTAGATTGGTTACAAGGCTGGGGTACTTTAGTTGACGGTAAAGGTAGCGAAAAGAAAGTCAAATTCACCGCTTTAGAAGATGAATCAGAAACAGTAATCACTGCTAAAAACGTTATCTTAGCGGCCGGTTCTGTGCCTATCGATATCCCTGTTGCCCCGGTTAATAACGAAGAAGGCATTATCGTTGACTCAACAGGTGCTTTAGATTTCACTGAAACGCCTAAGCGTTTGGGTGTGATTGGTGCTGGTGTTATCGGTCTAGAGCTGGGTTCAGTATGGCGTCGTCTGGGCGCTGAAGTTGTGGTTTATGAAGCACTTCCAGAGTTTCTAGCTGCTGCTGATAAAGATATTTCTAAAGAAGCCGGCAAATTGCTGAAAAAACAAGGTCTAGACATCCGTGTTGATACTAAAGTAACCAACGCAGAAGTTAAAGACGGCCAAGTGGTTGTGACCAGCGAAAAAGGTGGCGAGTCAAATGAGGAGACTTTCGACAAGCTAATCGTTTGTGTCGGTCGCCGTGCTTACTCTGAAAAACTTCTAGGTGAAGACTCTGGCATTACTTTAACTGACCGTGGTTTGGTTGAAGTAGATGATCAGTGTAAAACCAACCTAGATGGCGTATACGCTATCGGTGACTTGGTACGTGGTCCAATGCTTGCTCACAAAGCAATGGAAGAGGGCATGATGGCCGTTGAGCGTATCCATGGTGAAAAAGCGCAAGTTAACTATGACACCATCATCAACGTCATCTATACTCACCCAGAAATTGCTTGGGTAGGTTTAACTGAGCAAGCGGCGAAAGAGCAAGGCTATGAAGTTAAGACCGGTTCATTTAACCTAGCTGCTAACGGCCGTGCCTTGGCACAAAGTGAAGGTCAAGGCTCTATTAAAGTCGTTGCTGATGCCAAAACTGACCGCTTATTAGGTATGCACGCTATTTGTGCGGGCGCAGGCGATATCGTTCACCAAGGTATGATCGCTATGGAATTCGTTTCAAGCATTGAAGACCTACAGTTGATGACCTTCGCTCACCCAACCATCAGTGAAGCCGTTCATGAAGCTGCTTTATCAGCTGACGGCCGTGCTATCCACGCAATCCAACGTAAAAAACGTAAATAAGAAACAGTTATAGACTTAGTGAAGTGCTAATTAGTATTTATATAAAAGTCTGTTACTAATTAAGTTGCTGACATCAGAAGGTTTTAAGTATCTGGTGTCAGCTTTACCTGTTAAATAAAAAACTAAAGGATAACTTTATGAATTTACATGAGTATCAAGCAAAACTATTGCTAGAGAGCTACGGCTTACCTATCCAGAAAGGTATCATCGCATACTCTGGTGACGAAGCTGCTGAAGCTTTTGACAAAACACCAACGGATGTTGCGGTAATTAAAGCACAGGTTCACGCTGGTGGCCGTGGTAAAGCGGGTGGTGTTAAGCTTGCTAAAACTCGTGAAGAAGCCAAAGAAATTGCTGATAGCCTAATTGGTACTAACTTAGTTACTTATCAAACAGACGCTGAAGGTCAGCCAGTAAACTTCGTACTAGTTGCAGAAGACATGTACCCAGTACAAACTGAGCTATACCTAGGTGCGGTAGTTGACCGTGCTACTCGTCGTGTAACTTTCATGGCTTCAACGGAAGGTGGTGTTGAGATTGAAAAAGTTGCAGAAGAAACGCCAGAGAAAATCTTCAGCATCACAGTAGATCCTTTAGTAGGTTTATTGCCTTTCCAAGCTCGTGAAGTAGGTTTCAAACTGGGTCTAGAAGGCAAGCAAATCAACCAGTTCGTTAAGCTAATGACCGGTGCTTACCAAGCCTTTATCGAAAACGATTTCGATATGATTGAAATCAACCCACTAGCGGTTCGTGAAAATGGTGAATTGGCTTGTGTTGACGGTAAAATTGGTGTGGATTCAAACGCTTTATTCCGTCAGCCAAAAATCGCTGAATTACATGACCCCTCACAAGAAAATGAGCGTGAGCTAAAAGCCGCTGAATTTGACCTAAACTATGTTGCTCTAGAAGGTAACATCGGTTGTATGGTTAACGGTGCCGGTCTTGCTATGGCAACTATGGACATCATCAAACTATACGGTGGTAAGCCAGCTAACTTCCTAGACGTTGGTGGTGGTGCTACTAAAGATCGCGTTGTAGAAGCGTTCAAAATCATCTTAGAAGATGACAGCGTACAAGGCGTTCTAATCAATATCTTCGGTGGTATCGTACGTTGTGACATGATTGCTGAAGCCATCATTGCAGCGGTTAAAGAAGTGAATGTAACTGTACCTGTCGTGGTTCGCTTAGAAGGTAACAATGCTGAGTTAGGTGCTAAGTTGTTAGACGAGTCTGATGTGAAAGTAATTTCAGCTCAAGGTCTATCTGACGCTGCGCAAAAAATTGTTGATGCTGTAAAAACTGCATAATCCCAAATAAGTGACCCTAATTAGGAGTAAATAATGAGTGTATTAATTGATAAAGACACCAAAGTATTGGTGCAAGGTTTTACTGGTAAAAACGGTACTTTCCATTCAGAACAAGCGATTGAGTACGGTACTAAAGTAGTGGGTGGTGTAACTCCAGGTAAAGGCGGCCAAACTCACCTAGGCCTACCTGTATTCAACACTATGGCAGAAGCTATGGAAGCGACTAACGCTGATGCGTCAGTTATCTATGTTCCCGCTCCTTTCGTTCTAGATTCAATCATCGAAGCGGTAGACGCAGGCGTTAAGCTAATCGTTGTGATCACTGAAGGTGTGCCAACTTTAGACATGCTAAAAGCAAAACGCTACATCGAGCAAGCTGGCGATGTGAAAATGGTTGGTCCAAACTGCCCAGGCGTAATCACTCCAGGTCAGTGCAAAATTGGTATTATGCCAGGCCACATCCACTTACCAGGTAAAGTGGGTATCATCTCACGTTCAGGTACTTTGACTTATGAAGCTGTGGCTCAAACCACTAAGCTTGGTTTTGGTCAGTCAACTTGTATCGGTATTGGTGGTGACCCAATCCCAGGTATGAACCAAATCGATTGCTTGAAGATGTTCGAAGAAGATCCTCAAACTGAAGCCATCGTACTAATTGGTGAAATCGGTGGTACTGCTGAAGAAGAAGCAGCTGCTTACATCAAAGAGCACGTAACTAAGCCTGTTATCGGTTACATCGCTGGTGTTACTGCGCCTAAAGGTAAGCGTATGGGCCATGCTGGTGCGATTATCTCTGGTGGTAAGGGTACTGCTGAAGAAAAATTCAAAGCTTTCGAAGAAGCGGGCATCGCGTATACTCGTGACCCCTCTAAGATTGGTGAGACCGTTAAAGAAGTTACTGGTTGGTAATTTGCTATATTGTTCAGGCAGCTTAATCCCTGTCTGAATAATGTTTAGTTATAAATTAAAGGAGCATCCTTCGGGGTGCTCTTTTTTTTGGCTTTATTTTTTAGCTTCAGTTTTTTATTTTAGTTTTTACTCTAGGTTTTGGTTTATAGGGGGATTATTGTTCATCATTCATAGAATACAGATGAAAGTTTGCTACAATATGAGCCGAACCCTATATCAAATATAAACTCTATATTTATCAAAGTTGGATGCTTATGACCTCTCAAGTTACTCATGCTGTTATCCCTGTTGCTGGCTTCGGTACTCGTATGTTGCCTTTATCAAAGTCTGTGCCCAAAGAGTTATTGCCACTGGGTAATCGTCCCGCCATCCATTACGTGATTGAAGAAGCCATTGCTGCTGGTATTAAGCACATTGTATTGGTAGGTCATGCCCAAAAAAGTGCCATCGAGAATTACTTTGATGTCAACGCTGAGCTTGATAACCAATTGCGTGCCAAAGGTAAAGACGAGCTGGCCGACAGTTTGAACTGGCTACCAGAGGATGTCTCAGTGTCTATGATTCGTCAAGGTAAACCATTGGGTCTTGGTCATGCGGTATTAAAAGCACGTCCTATTGTTGGTGACAATCCTTTTGCGGTATTGCTACCGGATGTGGTGCTGAACCCATTCACCACTAGTATGGATAAAGACAACTTGGCATATATGATTCAGACCTTTGAGCAAAGTAACCATTCGCAAATATTAGTAAGTGCCGTAGCCGATGAAGATGTACATAAATATGGTATCGCTAAACTAAAAGATGATGAAGAGCTTTCACAGTTGTCTGCCGATAAGAATGCCAATTTTGCGGTGGCTGGCTTTGTAGAAAAACCAGCATTAGCCGACGCGCCTTCTAATCTGGCGGTGGTGGGACGTTATGTGTTTACCGCCACTATCTTTGATTATTTGGCTGAGACTAAGCCTTCAGTAGGCGGTGAAATCCAATTGACCGATGCTATCGATGCCTTAATTAGCACTCAAGGGGTGGATATCACTACCATGCTAGGCGAAAGCTTTGATGCCGGCGATATGACCAGCTACATGAAGGCCTTTATCTACTTTGCTGAGCAGCAGCTTCAAGCCTAACTTTAGCCTTATTGAGTCACAGTATTATGATACCAGCGCACAAAGAAAATGCTCTACCTACTCAGTTACCACAGTGGCAACAGCTGCAACAGTTGGCACAAAAGTCTTGGTCGTTGACACAGCTATTTGATCAGCAGCAAGACAGAGCGCAAAAGTTCAGTGTTCAGGCCGCAGGGATTTATTTTGACTACTCTAAGCAATGCCTTGATGAGTCAGTGAAACAGCAATTGATACAATTAGCTGAGGTTTGCGGTTTACCGCAACGAATTCAGAGTCTATATCAAGGCGACAAGGTAAACACTAGTGAGGATAGGGCGGCACTACACACTGCCCTCCGTCTACCAAAGACTGCCAAGCTATCCCATCAAGGCGTAGATGTGGTGGCAGAGGTTCATGATAGTCTGGATAAAGCAGCAGACTTGGTGAGTCGAATTCGCAATGGTATTTGGCGTGGTTACTCGGGTAAAGCCATTACCGATGTGGTTAATATTGGGGTAGGTGGCTCAGATTTGGGCCCGGTTATGGCCAATACTGCACTCGATGAATGGGCGGACAGTGACATTGAAGTCCACTTTGTGTCTAATATGGATGGCACTCAATTGGGCAGTTTATTGGAGCGCCTTAATCCAGAAACGACGTTATTTATCATCTCCTCTAAGTCCTTTGGCACCGTAGATACCTTGTCTAACGCAGAGACGGCTCGAGCTTGGCTACTAAGTACTGGGGCCAGTAAAACCACCTTACTACGCCGACATTTTATTGGTATTTCTGCCAATCCTGAGAGAGTCAGCGCCTGGGGAATTCCCGCGGAACACCAATTAAAGCTTTGGGACTGGGTGGGTGGCCGTTTCTCGATGTGGTCAGCTATTGGACTGGCAGTGGCCATTCGCATTGGTAGTGAGCGCTTCAATGAAATGCTGAAAGGCGCCTATGCGATGGACCAACATTTTCTGCATGCCGATTTTGATCAAAACTTGCCGGTGTTACTGGGATTAATTGGCGTTTGGAACAGTACCTTCTTAGATATTAATGCCCATACCGTGCTGCCTTACGATGGTCGTCTTAAGTACTTTCCAAGCTACTTAACCCAGCTTGAAATGGAAAGTAATGGTAAATCAGTGACCAATGACGGTCAGCCAGTCACCTATGCCACCTGCCCAATTTTATGGGGGGAAATTGGCTCTAATGCACAGCATGCTTTTTATCAATTGCTTCATCAAGGAACCCAAAAAGTATCCTGTGATTTCATTGCCTGCGTCAATTATTATCAAGAGTCTGAGTCTAGTGAGTTAAAGCGTCAACATGCTTTGTCGTTGGCTAACTGTTTGGCGCAAAGTCGCGTCCTAGCTTTTGGTAACGAGGCGCTAGCCGCCAAACCAGAGCAAGAAGTTTCGGAATTGGACAAATTCAAACGCTATCGCGGCAATCAGCCATCGACCACGATCTTATTAGATGAGCTAACCCCTAGTAGCTTTGGGGCTCTAATTGCTTTGTATGAACATAAAGTGTTTGTCATGGCCAGTATTTGGGACATCAACCCGTTCGACCAATGGGGTGTGGAAATGGGTAAAAAAGTGGCCGATGAAGTCTTTGCTCATATTCATTTAACAAAACCTGAATCAAGGGCAGCTGCAGAAGAACAAGCCACTTTTGACAGCTCTACTCAGGCTTTATTGCAGCATATTAATAAACAAATTGAAGAGTAAGTAGTCTATATGAAGCTTACTAATGATTACTAAAAAAATAAAAAGGATGAGATTTGATGAGCATGCCCGCCTATGTTAAGCCCAGTAATAGCTCAGAAGACAACCCGTGCGTAATTATTGGTCACTCAATTGATGCCATTACCACTGCTACTGTGATGGTGAGTTTGGGGAATAAGGTCAGCTTGTATGCCAATCAACAAGAGCTTGAGCATACCTTAACCAACTATAAATTTGAGTATCAACAGCAAGCTTTATGGCAGCTATATCTAAACCAACAAAGTATTGTGGTACAGCCTATTCCAGAACAAGCGACTGAAGTATTTACTCAGCAAGCTGCGAGTTTATACTGGGTGTTTCATAGTGATTTACCTGAGACTTGGTGTCAGAATAGTGACAATAAGCCGGCTTGGGTAACTCAGCTGAATGAAAGCCAGGTTCCCAGTCAGACTCCGATTATCTTAAGTGGTATTAGTACTTTAGGAGTTTTTGCCGATATTGCTGATTATTGTCAACGTCCATGGGTTTATTACGTACCCTTCGTGTTCTTACAAGACGGTAGCGCTTACCTTTCAATGCTTTCGCCTAAGCTATGGCTGATGGGAGAAAAGACAGCCGACTCAATAGATAAAGTGGCGGTATTACAGCCGTTAATTGCTCAAGCCCAGCGCAGCTATATCACTGATATTGCGACTATCGAGTTTTCGCGTAGTGCAATTATGAGTATGCTCGCCACTCGGGTAAGCTTTATGAATGAGTGGTCCAGACTGGCCGATAGTCAAGGGGTAGATATACAAGAAGTGGCTGACATTATGGGCTTAGACACCCGTATTGGCAGTAGCTATCTGCAGGCAGGGTGGGGCTTTGGCGGAACTACCTTGCCAGCTGAGATTAAAGCATTACAACAAACCTTGACTCACACGCAGGTGGATCATCGTTTAATGCAAGCTGTGGATCTTATCAATAATGACCAAAAAGAGCTTATTTTCCGTAAATTCTGGCAGTATTTTGACGGAGCTATTGAGAATAAACAGGTTTCTATCTGGGGTGCCAGTTATAAAGCAGGTTCAGGCCGCACTTCTGAGGCGGCTATTCACCCGTTATTAACTTTGCTGTGGTCTTATAACATTACCACTCAGGTTTATGCATCAGAGGCGGAAAGCGAGCTGGCAGGGTTGTATCCTGATCAGCCTTTATTGCAAATTATTGAGAACCCAACCGAGCAATTAGCGAATTGTGATGCCTTATTTGTACTATCATGGCCAGAGACCAAGCGTCTACCAATCAGTGCTCTTAATGAGGTGGTGATACCGGTATTTGATGCCCAAAATGCGTTTACTAAGGATCAAATCCAGTCACTGACTGGCGACTATCAAGGTATTGGCCGTAGTAAGTAAGTGGTTTTACTTTAAAGTTTTTAGGTTAAAAGCAAAAATCCCGTTAAGCCAAAACTGGTTAACGGGATTTTTTAGGCATTTTTTTTGTGGCTCAAAGTTTTACCTGACAACTTAAAAATTAGACTTAAGCAATCTCAGCCCCTTGTGTGGCCAACCACTGCTTAATTTCGGCAGTTTTTTCAGTCAATAAGGCCTCGTCACCTTTTGTTTCGATGTTCAAACGAATTAAAGGTTCAGTGTTGGAGGCGCGAATATTAAAGCGCCACTGGCCAAAGTCTAGACTTAAGCCATCCAAAGTGTTTTTATTGGGGTTTTGCGCGCTAAAGTAGTCTTCAATAGCGTCAATGATTTCATCGCTGCTGGCTTGAGTCAGCTTAAAGTTAATCTCACCTGAGCTAGGGTAGGCGCTGATGCGCTCATTCACCAATTGACCTAATGATTTGCCGGTGGTCGATAACAGCTCAATGGTCAGTAGCCAAGGAATCATACCACTATCGCAATAAAAGAAGTCACGGAAGTAGTGATGAGCACTCATTTCACCGCCATATACGGCTCCTGATTCACGCATGACTTGCTTAATAAAAGAGTGGCCTGATTTACTAACCACCGCTTTACCATTACCCTCTGCGATAATCGCTTCGGTGTTATAAAGCACGCGAGGGTCATAGACGATGGCTGCACCGGGATGCTTTTGCAAGAAGGCTTGGGCCAGCATGCCGACCACATAACTGCCTTCTACAAATTCGCCATGAGCATCAAATAAGAAGCAGCGGTCGAAGTCGCCATCGAAGGCAATCCCTAAATCGGCTTTATTGTCGATAACCGCTTGTTTGGTAGAGTCACGGTTGGCTAAAATCATGGGGTTGGGAATACCATTGGGGAAGCTACCATCTGGGGTGTGGTGTACTTTGATGATTTCAATAGGAGCGTTTTGTTGTTGTAAACGCTGCTGTAACAGATCTACTGTGGGTCCAGCACTGCCATTGCCAGAGTTAATGACAATTTTTAATGGTACTAGCTTATCGGTATCGATAAAGCTCATTAAGTGATCGACATAAGCGGTTTTATCAAACTTCTCTACTACCTTCCCTGCTTGAGCAGAGGCGGCAAAGCTACCTTGCTCTGCCAAAGCTTGAATCTCTGCCAGACCAGAGTCCGCACTAATCGGTCTTGAACCTTCACGCACTAGCTTTAGCCCATTGTAATTGATGGGGTTGTGACTGGCAGTCACCTCAATACCGCCTAGCGCATTATAATGGCTAGTGGCAAAATACACCTCTTCGGTACCGGTCATGCCCAAGTCAATCACATCAACTCCTGCATCAACAATACCGCGAATGGTCGCCTGCTTTAGTGTCTCGCTGGAGTCACGAATGTCGCAGCCAATAACGATACTGTTCTCTAACGTCTCATTACTTTCACTGTCAGCTTTTTGACTCGCTAAAATCTGAGCAAAAGCACGGCCGATTCGATAAGCAATGTCTTCATCTAGATTAACGTCGAGCTCACCGCGAATGTCATAAGCTTTAAAGGAAGTAATGGGGCGATGGGTTAAAGTATCATTATTTTTATTAGCAATATCAGAACTACTGGGTGTGGTCATGTGCAGCCTTTTTTGTAAAATGGATTAGCAATACAGTACGTTAAATAATCAGTTTTGACTTCCTCCCCTCGCTAAACCGAGGGGATTCCTACAGCTAGACGGTCAAGCCCGACCGCAAGGATGTTCTTGGCAGCATTGATATCTCTATCATGCCATGTGCCACACTCAGCACAAGTCCATCCTCTTATTCCAAGACCTGATCTACCTCTCGGACTACTATCACTTATTTTATGACAGCACGAGCAGGTCTGGGTAGTGTAACTCTCATTTACTATCTCAAAACGACAACCTGCATGCTTGCATTTGTATTCCAGTTGTCTTTTAAGCTCAAACCATCCGGCATCGTATGTCAATTTAGCCAGCTTGGTTTTTTTAGTTGTAAATGAGCGTGATTTAACATCACCGACCACAATTAAAGCATTATCTTTAACAAGCTTGGTGGTGAATTTATGAATTAAATCTAATCTTGTATTTTTGATTTTGGCATGGATTGCTTTGACACGTTTTTTATTCTTGGCACGCTGGGCTGTCGCTAATTTATGCGCCCATTTTTGAGTTTGCTTAATCTGTAGTTTATCACCCGTTGATGTGGCGGCAGCTTCTTTTAAGCCTAAGTCTATGCCAACACTACCCGTACCGCTTACTTGTTTGGGGTAGTCCTTAACAGTAATACACGCATACCAACGATTACGACTGTCTTGTACTATCTCAAGCGTGTTGATTTGATACAAAGATAAGTTGTAGCTATCAAACACGTCAATGACTAACTTGTCACCTTTAGAGAGTGATAGTTGTATGGTTGATTTAAGTGCTTTCTTCCCAGTTTGCCTTGTATGTAAATACTTGATGGCAGATTTTTTAAAAGGTATCCAGCCCAGTGATTTGCGTTTTGCATCAGGACGATTGGTACGCCAATTAAGCTTAGCTTTTTTAAACTGTTTACGTGATTTAGCGTGAGTCTCATTAATAGCTTGCAAGGTTTGACTATGCAAACCTAAATACTCACCACTTCCTTTGGTGTACTCACTTAGATCATAAGCACTAAAGAACTTACCGGTACGTTTTAAATGCTCAAAGCAAAGCGCATTAACATAGTTCCACACGAAGTTTACGGAACCGCTTAGACGATTCAGCTCTTTTATGTGCTTGTCTTTGATGCGTAGCTTGAGGGTTTTCATACATTTAGTATGGCGAGGTTAATTTTAACTTACAACCCTTTAAATACTTCTCACGACAGTGTATGTCGCTTTATATTCAACCTCTGAAGTGGGTGGTTTTACGGCGACCGGTGATAAAATAGCTAAAAACCGTGTGCTATAACTAGGTTGAGATATCGGCTTAACTATAGCCAAACACGTCTCTCGAGTAAACCTTGTCTTTAACATCGGATAACTCATCGTGCCAGCGGTTGGCGACAATTAAGTCGTTTTGCTGTTTAAAACGGTCTAACTCATTAATCACCTGGCAACCTTCAAAGCTGTCGGTGTCTAAAGCTGGCTCATATATAGTGATACTCATACCATGCTGCTTAAGCGTATTAATCACGTCAAGCACCGCCGAGTCTCTAAAGTTGTCAGCATCTTTTTTCATGCTTAGACGATAAATCCCTACTTGATTGGGATTTTTATCAATAATTTGACGGGCGATAAAGCGCTTGCGCGTGTTATTGGCATCGACCACAGCATGGATTAGGTTAGCGGGAATACCGGCGTAATTGGCTTTGAGTTGCTGCGTATCTTTAGGGAGGCAGTAGCCACCATAGCCAAATGAGGGGTTGTTGTAATGCTGCCCGATACGAGGGTCTAAGCCAACGCCGGTGATAATAGACTGGCTATTTAGCTGATGCTTTTCGGCAAAGCTGTCCAGTTCATTAAAAAAAGCAATGCGGGTGGCCAGATAGCTATTGGCAAAAAGCTTAACTGCTTCAGCTTCAGTCGGAGGCATCATAAGGGTGGCCACCTCAGGAGTTAGGCTGGCTTGTCGATATAAGTTCATCAAGGCCGTCGCCAAAGCTTGCTGCTTGGAGGTTGCGCCAACAATGATACGTGAGGGATATAAGTTGTCATACAGGGCTTGGCCTTCACGTAAAAATTCAGGCATAAATAGAATTTGGCTGTCAAATTGCTGACGCATGCTATCGGTAAAGCCAATGGGAATAGTCGACTTAATGATGATAGGTACACTAGCGTTTTGCTCTCGGACTGCAGCAATACTGGCTTCAACCGAGGAGGTATCAAATTTGCCTGAAGCCACATCATAGTTAGTTGGTGTGGCAATAATTACCAGATCACTATTTTGATAAATGCCCTGATTGTCTATCACTGACTGCTCGGTGGCGGTCAAATTAAGCGGTTTATTGGTCAAGTAATCACAAATTTCAGTGTCTTGTAATGGAGACTTATTTTGTTGTAACAGCTCTATCTTATTTTGGTCGATATCAAACAGCGTGACTTGGGTATTTAGATGTTTCTGGTCCAATAAAACGGCATTGGATAAGCCTACGTAGCCTGCGCCAATGACCACAATGTGGGTTAAAGAGGGTAAAGTATCGTGGTTAGGTGAAGTATCATTTGAAGTTGTGTTTGTTGCATTCTCTAGAGGAGCAGGGTGATTTGTTTTATCGGTCATGTCTTTTTTCTTCTTATTTAAAAAGTGTATTACTGAGCTGTTATTATGAAGTTTACTATATGCTGATGAAACCATAATTACAATTATAAAATGATACACTTCAGGTATCACACTCAAAGTAGTAGCTAGCTTAACCATATCTATAAACAGTAATTTTAATTTTATAAAGGTAATAGGGCCATGTCTCAATCACCAAAAGCTACATCAAACAATGCATCAATAAAAGCACCAACCCCAGTAACCGGAACTCCAGAGCCCACCTCTGATATGAGCGATTTATTGGCTTTGATGGCCAGATTGCGCGCTGACTGTCCGTGGGATATTAAGCAGACCAATCACAGTTTAATTCCTTATGCGATAGAAGAAGCATACGAGCTCGCTGAAGCGATTCAGGAAGGTGATGTTGAAGATATTAAAGGCGAGCTTGGCGACGTATTATTACAAGTGATTTTCCATTGCCAAATCTATGCTGAGCAGCAACAGTTTGATTTAGGCGAGGTAATTTATACCCTGCAAAGTAAACTGATTCGCCGTCATCCGCATGTGTTTGAAGCTGATAAGCTGCCTGATGAGGCCGCAGTAAAAAAACGCTGGGATGAGATTAAAGCTCTAGAAAATGCAGAGCGCGAACGCCGCGGTAAGCCCAAACGCAGCTTAGATGCTGTCAAAGCTGGCAGTGCGTTAATGCAGGCGCAAAGCTTACAACAAGCCGCCAGTAAGTTAGGTTTTGACTGGGAAGGAGTAGCCGGAGCGATTGAGAAGCTAGAAGAGGAAATCGCGGAATTAAAGCAAATCCTGCCACAAGCCGGCGAGAAGGTGGATGCCACTCATAAACAGGAGCTTGAAAAAGAACTCGGTGACTGTGTCTTTGGTTTAGTGAATGTCGCACGCAAGCTGAACTTAGATGCTGAAGCGGCTACCTTAACCTGCGTGCATAAGTTTCGCTCACGCTTTGGCTTTATAGAAGCGGAATTGGCGAAGCAAGGTAAAACGGCTGAAGAAAGTAGCTTAGAGGAAATGGATGCGCTGTGGGAGCTGGCCAAACAGCATGAATAAGCCCATAAGAACAGTAGTTCTTGGGATATTATTGATACTCCAGTTGGGCGTAATCTCAAATGCTTGGGCGCAGCAATGTTTTGCTGATGCCAATCGTGCCTATGCGTATCTAATAACTCAGCAGCAGAATAAACAATTGGTTAAGCAAAGCGGGGTTATTAATTTAAATACTGCAGCTGAGGGGGAGTTAACACAATTAAAAGGCATCGGTAGCAGTAAGGCTCAGCAGATCATGTTATATAGAGAGGCCTTTGGGCCATTTGCTTCTGTTGATGATTTGGTAAAAGTGAAAGGCATTGGGGATAAAACTGTGGCCAAAAATAGAGCTCGGATGAGTGTAGAGTAGTCATAAGCTTCGCCAGTACCAAAAGCGGATTACTGACAAACCACTTGCAAAATCTCATTATCAGCGGCTAAAGGTTGCCATTGCAGCTGTTTAAAAGTAGCGGCAGACAAAGGGGCTTTGGTGGTTAAGCTGGTGATGGCAGGTTGTTGGCAGTTGACCAGCTGTGGAATGATTTTGGTGCTAATGCGTCTCTCAAACAAGTAGATATTACTGCGTCTGATATCTTCTGTGGTCAGATTAATATCAGAGCCAAGCGGCTCGCCTGCCTCAACCGCCATAAAGCGAATCACCTGTGGTTTTAGGTAGCTCCAAGGGCGATACCAAGCCTGTCCTTCAACTGTTTTGACCACTTTTACTTGTTCGGGCAACCTGTCTATCTGCTGCTGTTGCCAGTTGTATTCTTGATGAATTTGAAAGCCTAACATGCCGATTGCTGCAAAAATAGGAATGAGCCATTTCGGGGCTTGTTTGCCAGCAAACTTAGTAAGATGGCGGATAATCATGGCGATACCAGCCATACCAAAGCCTGCAGTTATCGTGGCAATAAATTCATAAATCATGGGCAGGAGTCCGAGGTTAGTGAGTCAAAAAATGGCTAGTATTAATAAACAAAAGATGAATAAGCCGCTTAAGTGACCTATTCATCTTTTTGACTAACTCAGTGGGCGGGCCACTGAGTTGTTTTGCAGTTAAGAAAAATAGAATGTCTTGTTTGCATATCAATGGTCAATAGCTGCCCCAGCACCGCGAGGAGAGCGAACACTTTCAACCAATTGCTGAATATGTACTGGAGGTGCTTGAGTCATTGAAGATACCAAGAAAGCTAGGATAAAGTTAATTAGAGCACCAACGGCACCAAACGACATTGGCGAGATACCAAATAACCAGTACTCAGCGGTATCAGGGAAGTTGGCAGTATCTGGGATAAAGAACCAACCTTTGTACACGAAGATATAGACCAAAGTGGTAATTAAACCGGCCAACATGCCTACGATAGCCCCATAGTTATTGATGCGTTTTGAGAAAATACCCATCATCAATGCAGGGAACAGCGAAGCACCAGCGATACCAAAGGCTAGCGCCACTACTTGCGCCGCAAAACCTGGTGGGTTAATCCCTAAGTAGGTCGCGACCACAATAGCAACCGCCATTGAGATACGGGCTACCAATAGCTCACCTTTATCGGTAATATCAGGATTAAAGTTACGCTTGACTAAGTCATGGCTAATGGCAGAAGAGATGGCCAATAGCAGACCTGCTGCGGTAGATAAAGCTGCGGCTAAACCACCTGCTGCAATTAAACCAATAACCCAAGGTGGTAAGTTGGCAATCTCAGGGTTGGCCAATACCATGATGTCATTGTTCACATCCAGCTCGTTACCTGCCCAGCCCGCATTAGTAAATTTACCTTCGAGCTCTGCTGCATGCGCCACTTTCGCTTCTTCAACGGCAGCTGTAGCAGCGGCAACATCGCCACCTTCATTTTGTGCAGTGACTAAAGCTGCTTGCGCTGCTCCTAAGCCACTGTCATTGTACATCTGAATACGACCATCACCGTTTAGATCATTGTATTGAATCAGACCGGTTTCTTCCCAAGTTTGCATCCAGCTTGGACGCTCATCATAACGTAGCGCAGGCGCTTCAACACCTTGAGGATAAACAGTATCCATAAGGTTTAGGCGGGCCATAGCGCCAACAGCAGGGGCTGTAAAATATAGCAGAGCGATAAATACCAATGCCCAACCTGCAGACCAACGCGCATCCGCTACTTTAGGAACCGTAAAGAAGCGAATGATGACATGCGGCAGACCAGCAGTACCGATCATTAATGATAAAGTAAATAGCACCATATTTAGCTTGTTAGGCACATCTGCTGTGTAGGCAGTGAAGCCAAGGTCAGTAACCACTTGGTCAAGCTTAGTAAGTAGAGGGATACCGGATTCAGTGTGGTTTGAGAACATGCCTAAAGCGGGAATAGGGTTGCCTGTTAATTCAAGAGAGATGAAGACTGCAGGGATGGTATAAGCAATGATTAATACCACATACTGAGCAACCTGAGTATAGGTAATGCCTTTCATACCGCCCAATACGGCATAGAAGAAGACCACAACGGCGGCAATAATTAGCCCCGTGGTATTATCGACCTCTAAAAAGCGTGAGAAGGCCACACCAGCGCCTGTCATCTGACCGATAACATACGTAGTAGAGGCGATAATTAAGCAGGCCACTGCGACTAAAGCTGCCCCCTTAGAATAGAAGCGATCGCCAATAAAATCAGGCACGGTGTACTTACCGAATTTGCGTAAGTATGGGGCTAATAACATGGCCAAAAGAACATAACCGCCAGTCCAGCCCATCAGATAAGTAGAAGCTCCATAACCGCCAGCGGCCAACAGGCCTGCCATTGAGATAAAAGAGGCGGCACTCATCCAGTCAGCACCGGTTGCCATGCCATTTAGAACGGGGTGAACGCCACCCCCAGCCACGTAGAATTCTTTGGTAGAGCCCGCTCGTGCCCAAATAGCGATACCAAAGTAGAGTAGGAACGAGGCACCGACAAATAAAATATTAATGGTAAATTGACTCATAAACTACTCCTCATCTAAGCCGTATTGTTTATCCAGCTTATTCATACGCCAAGCGTAGAAGAAGATGAGGATAATAAAGGTGATAATCGAACCTTGTTGGGCAAACCAAAAGCCAAGATCAGCACCGCCGAAGGTTATCCCAGCCAATAAAGGACGGAATAAAATACCACAGCCATACGAGCAAAAAGCCCAGATAAAAAGACAGATAAGAATCAAACGGACATTGGCTTTCCAATAGCCTGACGAATCTTGTGAGGGATTCATAAGACAAACTCCTTTTGTCAATGAAAGGGGGAGGGAGCCCCCTTGAAGGAAAACTGCTTCCTGCAGTCACTAAGTACAATGTAAACATTGTTTCGATAAAATTTTAAAGTAACACAAACTGTATCAATCTGGTTACTTGTTATTTTTTTAGTTTACAGCTGTAATTGAACGATAGCAATTAACTATTTTCATAAAAATCATTTATTGAGTAAATGAAGTTTGTTTAAATATAATTAAAATAAATATAAAAGGTTAAGATTAGTTACTCTATTTTCAGTTTATTTTTTTATCTCGCTTGTTGTACTCGACTCGACATTTTCATAGAATGACCGGTTTGTCTGCACAAATGGCCCACTGCCCGTGCAGTTATCATCGGATTATCTAGGAAGGGGCGTTATGGCTAACTTAGTTGTGGGCTTCAAGCTACGCAAATGGCGTCTCCCCTTACTTATCTATTTAATTTAAGCTCACTAAATGGCTCTATACCCGACAGTTATCTACTGAGGCTTCGTACTTAGATTTTGCTTGGCTTTTAATAAAGATTGGCCGATTAGAAGTTAAGCAAAAGAGGCTTGCAGATTCAGGAAGGGGTAGAGACAAGGAGAATTGCTATGGCGGAATCGTCGAATGCCTTCGTTGAAGGTTTTAATGCGTTTGTAAACTGGGGGAATGGGATTATCTGGGGCAATGATTCCTGGTTAATCATGGACAACCCCTGGTATGGTCTGTTGGTATTTGTGCTGATTGGTGCAGGTATCTTTTTTACAATTGCCACCCGTTTTGTCCAGTTCCGCCAATTTGGTCACATGTGGAATTTATTACGTAGCTCAGGGCAGGGTCGCAAAGATGGCGGCATCAGCTCTTTTGAAGCCTTAATGACCTCGCTTGCCGCCCGGGTCGGTACCGGTAACTTAGCTGGGGTGGCCATTGCAGTCTATATCGGTGGTCCTGGTGCAGTGTTTTGGATGTGGATTACCGCGCTTTTGGGAATGTCGACCAGCTTTATTGAGTCAACGTTGGCTCAGGCGTATAAAGTGCCTCATACTGATAACGTCTATCGTGGTGGCCCCGCTTACTATATCGAAAAGGGCCTAGGTCAACGCTGGATGGCGATATTTTTCTCATTGTGTCTACTGGTTGCCTTTGGACTGGCTTTCAATGGGGTTCAAGCCAACACCATCGCTCAAGCCACGCATCAAGCTTTTGGTGCCCCAACTTGGCTAACCGGTTTAGTGTTAGTGGTATTAGTAGCGCCTGTGGTGTTCGGAGGCCTACGTTCTGTGGCTCGAGTGGCGGGTAAAGTAGTTCCAGTAATGGCCATTTTATACGTATTACTGGCGTTATTTATTATTGTTACTAACTTCTCTGAGTTCCCAGCAGCCATTGCGTTAATTGTAAAATCTGCCTTTGGGCTAGAACAGGCGGCAGGCGGGGTACTGGGTTATGGTATTGCTCAGGCTATGATTAATGGTATCAAACGCGGTCTGTTCTCGAACGAGGCGGGTATGGGTTCTGCTCCTAACGCTGCGGCGACTGCCAAAAGTCATCCAGACCACCCTGCGGTGCAAGGCTTTATGCAAATGTTGGGGGTCTTTATTGATACCCTAGTCATTTGTACCGCAACCGCGTCTATCATCATTTTATCAGGGGTAGTGAGTGATCCGAATGTGGAACAAGAAGGCATTCAGTTGACCCAGTTGGCCTTATCTGAGTATGTGGGTGATATGGGGATTTACTTTATTGCAGTGGCCATCTTCTTTTTCGCCTTCACCTCAATCATTGCCAACTACAGCTATGGAGAGTCAAACTTAGAGTTTATCTCGGGTGAAAAAAGCGCCAAAGTAGCGATTATGATTTTCCGTTTCTTAGTATTGGGCATGGTATTTGTGGGTTCAGTGGCCAGCTTGCCAGCCATTTGGAACTTCGCTGACCTATCCATGGGCTTAATGGCCCTGACTAACTTAGTGGCTATCGTACTGTTAACGCCTGTGGCGCTACGTGTATTGCGTGATTATGAGCGTCAGGTTAAAGAGGGGAAGTCGCCCGAGCAAATTACTTTTGATCCCGATCAATTTGTAAAACTAAAAAATGAAGCCAACCGTGATGCTTGGAAAGATTAGTTAAAGTTAAACATCAATCCTTTAGATAATAAAAAACCCAGTCATTTGACTGGGTTTTTCTTTTAATATCAATAACTTATGTAATTACATATTAGGATAGTTTGGACCACCGCCACCTTCTGGCGTTACCCAAGTGATGTTCTGTGAGGGGTCTTTGATATCACAGGTCTTACAATGTACACAGTTTTGCGCGTTGATAACGAACTTAGCACCTTCTGCGTCCTTCACAATTTCATACACGCCAGCTGGGCAATAACGCTGTGCAGGCTCTGCATAAATGGGTAGGTTCACAGTTACCGGAACGGTTGGGTCCGTAAGCTTCAAGTGGCTTGGCTGATCTTCAGCATGGTTGGTGTTAGAGATAAACACTGAAGACAGCTTATCAAACGTTAACTTACCATCTGGCTTCGGATAATTTGGCTTATAAGAAGTGCTGGCCTTGTCTAGATTATCATAGTCAGGGGTTGTGTCACGGATGGTCAGTGGCATTTTACCTTTAAGCAAGTTGTGCTCGATAAAGGTAAAGGCGCCGCCCATGAACAGACCCATACGGTGCATGGCTGGCGCGAAGTTACGCGCTGAATGGTTGTCTTCATACAACCAAGAGTCTTTAAACATCTGGCTGTAGCTTTCGACTTCATCATGCTGACGACCTGATTGTAGCGCCGCAAAGATGGCTTCAGCAGCCAACATACCTGACTTCATTGAAGTATGGGTACCTTTAATCTTAGCTGGGTTTAGGAAGCCGGCATCGTCACCTACCAACACACCACCTGGGAAGGTTAGTTTAGGCAGTGAATTTAGACCACCTTTAGTTAGTGCACGAGCCCCATAAGACAGACGTTTACCGCCTTCTAATACTTGCTTGATAACGGGGTGTGTTTTTAGACGCTGCATCTCGTCAAATGGAGACATATATGGGTTGTGATAAGCTAGGTCAACCACCAAACCGAAGCTCACTTGGTTGTTTTCGTCATGGTATAACCACCAACCACCGCTAGATCCGGTTTCGGTTAATGGCCAGCCTAGACCGTGCATCACCACACCTGGCTCATGCTTGCTTGGGTCAATTTCCCAAAGCTCTTTGATACCAATACCGTAGTGTTGTGGATCACTGTCTTTGTCTAACGCAAAGCGGCTGATTAGACGCTTACCTAAGTGACCGCGGCAACCTTCAGCAAAGATGGTGTATTTAGCATTTAGCTCATAGCCTGGCTCGTAGCTTGGTTTTTGTGAGCCATCGGCAGCCACACCCATATCGCCAGTTAATACACCGCGTACTGAACCATCATCGTTGTACAGAATTTCAGAGGCAGGGAAGCCTGGGAACATCATTACTTCAAGCTCTTCAGCTTGTTCAGCCAACCAGCGTACGACGTTACCTAATGAGACGATATAGTTGCCTTGGTTGTGCATAGGAGCAGGAATAATCGAATCAGGGGTACGGGTAGAGCGGGTCGCTGAGTTTAGATAGAACACGCGATCTTCAGTCACCGGCACATTTAAAGGCGCGCCTTTTTCTTTCCAGTCAGGAATCAGCTCATTTAAAGCACGAGGTTCGATAACCGCACCAGATAAGGTGTGAGCACCAAACTCAGAGCCTTTTTCTACAACACAGACCATAAACTCATCTAGGCCAGCTTGTAGGGCGAGTTGACGGAGACGGATGGCTGCTGAAAGGCCAGAGGGACCACCCCCAACAATAACAACATCAAAATCCATCGACTCACGTTCTATTTGTTCATCTTGCATTTTAAACTCCTTATAGCTGGCTAAATCATACCAACACCACACAATAGTCGTAGGTGTGGACACTATTAATTGAATCGCTAGCAAATATTAATTTGAATACCTGTCAAATATACCCAATTGTGTATCAATAAGCGACCACAGTCAGGCTAAAAAAAGGTTTTCATGATTTAGGCTGGCGGAAATATAAAAAAAGGGTTGCAGTTAGTTACCTATTATAAAATAAAAGTTAGATAAAGACGACACGATTTGTGACTCAGCCGTGGTAAAGTAACAACACTCACCATTTGACAGTGAAGTTAACTATCAAAATTAAAGGTGATGTCATTGGCAATAATACAAGGATATAATAATAATGTCGCACTCAGAGCAACAAGCAGTCACAGTATCGAGCAGCTTAGATTCCCTTTCGGAGTTTATAAAGCAAGAGAGTAGTGACCGTCGGGGTCGCTCAATACCACCTCTTGACAAGTGGCATCCTGAGCGTCAGGGTGAGATGGACATGGTGATTAAGGCCAATGGCGAGTGGTGGCATGAAGGAGGCAAGATTAGCCGTCAATCTTTAGTGGATTTGTTTGCAACAGTATTGTGGCGAGAAGGCACTGATCAGGATCCTAGCTACTACTTAAAAACCCCGGTCGAAAAAATACGTATTCAGGTTGAAGATGTGCCTTTTTTAATCACTGAAGTCAACCTCATTGAGCAAAAGCAAGCAGCTAATTCTCCTGTGATTGAATTTATCACCAGTACAGGCGATGTGGTGCCTTTAGATGACGAGCACCCTCTAGTGATGGGAGAGTATCAAGGCGAGCAAAGACCTTATATTGAAGTGCGCTTTGGTATGAAAGGGCTAATCTCCCGCAATGTGCTGATGCATTTGATTAAGCTAGGAGAGCTGACTGAAGAGGGTGGCAACACCAGTTTGACTCTACAAAGTGGTGGGAAAGCCTACTCAGTGACTGTCGAAAATTAATTGCTAGTTTCTTATCGTTAATCAGGCCAGCGTAGATACCCAATGCGCTGGCTTTGATGCTGTAAATTGGTATCTAAACCATGGCAACCCAAGCTATAACCCTTCCTATTTCCTCTTTAATTAACACTGACAGCGCTCCCATTGGCATTTTTGACTCTGGGGTAGGCGGTTTATCGGTTTATCTTCATTTAAAGCAGCAGCTTCCCGATGAGCAGTATCTTTATTATGCCGATACGCTAAATGTGCCGTATGGGCCAAGATCTAGTACAGAGATTAAAGAGCTGACCTTAATTGCGGTGGACTGGCTGGTAGCAGCAGGATGTAAGCTAATCGTTATCGCCTGCAACAGTGCCTCGGCCCATGCGCTGCAAATAGTAAGACATAAATATCCCACCATTCCTATTGTGGGCTTGGTGCCTGCGTTAAAGCCTGCGGTATTAAACAGTAGTAGCAAAAGTGTGGCGGTGTTGGCTACCAAAGCGACTTTAGATGGTGAGCTGTTAAACACAGTTATTAGTGATTATGCGCTACCGGCTCAGGTTAATGTGGTGAAGTGGTTTGATCCCAGCTTGGTGCCTTGGGTGGAGGCAGGCATGCCAACCCTGAGCGAGACGCCAGAGCGATTAAAAGCACAGCTTAAGAGTTTTGCGCAACAAAAAGTAGATCATTTAGTATTGGGCTGTACGCACTATCCTTTTTTTCGAGAGTTTGTCATGGCCCAGATTGCCGATGAGGACTTAGGTATTAAGGTGGTAGACTCTGGAGCGGCCATAGCAGCGCGGGTCAAAACTTTATTACAGCAGTCACAGTCTTTGGCCGTCGTAAAACAAACAAACACCGCAGAGGCTAGTCTATACATTGGTCATAGTAATCAAGCGCGAGAAGAATTGGACTTAGCCCAATCTAAGTTGGCCTTCTTTGTCTCTGATCCCAAAGCGGATTTAGCCGAGGTTTCAAAGCTCGTAAGCCGATTAATTTATCGCTAAAAATTACTTTGGAGTCGCCAGTTAACTTTGACTAATTTTGGGTCAATGATATCTGGTTAAGGGACTAGGAATACAGTTAGGGCCAATAAGTTACTCAAAGCTTGTTTTATTAATATAAAGCATACGAGTTTGGTTTGTGCCAGACTCAAGCTTGCAGTAGAATTTGAGTATATTCACTATAATTAGAACCAGTAAATAACCTTTAATTAATAAATAAGAATTTAGTGACCCCCAGTGGTCTAAGGAAAATAATATGTCGAATAGTAATGAGCGTAACCTAAAAGATGAAATCAATCATCTAGAAGAAACCATGCATGATGCGGATCAGTTTCATACCCTAGAAGAGCAAGTGGCGGATATGAAGCGTCGTGGCATCGACCCAAGTAGCGCCTATAAAAAATGGGATGATGAAAAAGACAAAGAAGATGATTGGGGCGATGAAACTTGGAAAGAAAATGGTAAGTGGGAGCACAAGACCCCCGCTGACCTAGACAAAAAAGCTCAAGAAGAATGGGATGGCGAGAACGGTAAACCTAATCCACCACCAGTTATCTAAGCTGAGCCAACACTTTAATTTAGGTCGGACACTATTTAGGTTGAACACTATAATATAAAAAAAGCCACGCAAAATTGCGTGGCTTTTTTATGCTTTACTCGATATCAAGTTATTTACCGGTATCGGTACGAATAATACGAATAGTGCCATCTCCTGAAGTGACTTGGCGAGCCCCATCTTGTTGCTGAATAAGACGGCTGATACTGTCACTGCCACCTTGAGAGTTTGATTGGTTTTGCTGATAAGTAGGCTGCGAAGAGATGCCTTGATCGCCACTAATTAAGCGATAAAACTTCTGTCCCGCACGACCATCTGCTGGGAATACACCCTTGCTGGTCTGATACTGCTGGATCGCTTTACGCGTATTATCACCAATAATACCGTCCACTTCGCCAATGTCATAACCGGCATTAATTAATCCTTGCTGAATGTCTTTGGCTTGCTGACGACTGATACCTGGATCATCGGTTGGCCAAGCAGTAATAAAGTCAGTCTTGCTGCTGTCGCCTTTTTCGATTAAATCTGAAAGATGGGCAATGGCTAAGGCATAGTTTTCTGAAGCATTATAAGAATAGAAGGTATCAAAGTTTTTACCCACTAAGAAGGCAGGACCGTTTAAGCCTGCAGGCAATAATAAACCTGCGCTACTTAAGTCATAAGGTAGCGGGCGACCATCGGCTAGAGTAAAGCCTTTGTCACGCCAGTAGCTCATAGACTTCTTGTCTTTACGGCTGTTGCTGCCCCAGAAGCCTGAAGGGATTTTCACCTCATAACCCCAAGGCTCGCCACTACGATAGCCACGTTTTGCCAAAAAGTTCGCTGTTGAAGCCAGAGCGTCAGGCTTACTGTTTACCAAGTCACGACGGCCATCGCCATCGAAATCAACCGCTAATTCTAAGAAAGTGCCTGGCATAAACTGAGTTTGACCAAAGGCACCCGCCCATGAGCCTTTCATATCGCTGGCGGCAATATCACCATTTTGAACGATTTTTAGCGCATTGGCATATTCACCACGGAAATAAGATTGGCGACGGTCAAAGCAAGATAAAGTGGCCAATGATTGGAATAAGTCTTTTTTACCTAGGGTCTGACCGAAGTTGGACTCAACACCCCATACCCCTAAGACATGCTCAGGCTTTACCCCATAACGGGCTTCAATACGGCGCAGGGTATCGGCCATTTCACGCTTAGCACGAATACCATCTTCAACGCGCTCTTTGTCTACTAGTGAAGACAGATAATCCCAGACATCTTTTTGAAATTCGGGCTGATAATTTAGCGAAGCAATAACGCTTGGATCAGGCTCACTTGGGCGGTAGTTTTCAAAAGTAGAGCTACTGACACCGCGGAAAGTGCTTGAGTTTTTTAGCCCATTCAAACACTGTTGAAATTGAGAGTTGGACAAATAAGGCGCTTCTGCAGCGGCTTGAGCGCTGGTCGCAGCCAAAGAGAGGCCAATGGCTGTGGTTAAAGCAGCAGCAATACGGGTAGGCAGCATAGGGTTAATCCTTAGTAAGGTTAGTTATTTATAATATGAGAAATAAGAAAGAGGGTGACAACCCTTTAAGCAGTAAAACAACATAACCGTTTTACAAAGTTGTCAAACAAGACGCTTATAGTTGGCGCTACCTTAGGGTAACCAAAATGAAGATTAAATTAAAGCTGTGAGCAGGTTTGGTTACCATAAGAAAACGTGTAGCAAGGTTTGGGGTAAGGTGAGAGAGATAAGGATAGGAATATTAAGGTTATAAATCTAAGTATCAGTCCAAAATAGGCTCTATTTGATGGGGCCTATTTTGATAAATGCAGCTTAGGATTGTGAGTCGCTAAAATAGGGATGAATTAGCCCGCTAGAAAGGAAGATGCATAATCTCTACACTAAGCTCATGGCTTTCACCTGGCGTTAAGCTAACGGTATCCAAGTGAGCATTGGCAGTTTCTACACACAGCATTTTTTTATAATCGTCTGCTGCAAATTGAGAAATTTCATGAGCTTTAGTATGCCAAGGGTTCCAAACGACGGTACTATTACTGCCCTTACTCGCCAGATGAGGGAGGCTTATTCGGGGTTCATCTACGATTATTGTAGGAGCAGCATGATAGATGCGGTCGACCCCTTCGCTAAAGGTCACGTCGCCTTGCTGGGTTTTAGTTATCCAGTTGTCTAAGGCATCGGAGTAGGTGACCTGATCAAGGCCTCTAATGGTAGTTTTCTCAATATCACCGGTAGGCAAATAGGTATGCAATGCTTGCGAAAAATGAACCGTCTCTTTACTATGGTTGATAGTGGTTAGCGCAATACTAAAGCTCTCCGCCCCAAATAAGAACTTAACTTGCAGACCAAGCTTAGGATGAAAACCCTTTAACTCAGGCAAGCTTAACGTTAAGCTTGAGTAGTGATCCAAACGTCGGTTGAGATGGAGGGGATTAAATAGATCAACATTGAAGATTTGATTACGAGCGAATCCATGCTGCTTTAAATCAAAACGGCAGTCCGCGAAACTGTCTTTCACGGCTTGAGGATTGGCATCAAGCTGACCGAACACAGGCCAACATATCGGTACTCCGCCTCGAACCGAGTCGCCCGTTTTGTATTCGGCTTTTTCACTAACCCAAAGCCAATTATCAGGATCATTTGGGGTGGAGAAGTGTATCAGCTGCGCCCCTTGCAATAAAACAGTGGCACGATAGTCAGGGGAGGTAATAGTAATTGCATCCAGCTCATCAATTTTGCTGCGTTCAAGAGTGGGTAACAAGTCAGTTCCTTAAGGTAATCATTTAAAATAAAGGCAGTCGGAGTAAGTCAGTAACTATCAGGTATTACAGGTTATAAAGGTACTAGGTACCAAGCTAGGTTTAAAAAAGGCTTGCCTTCACTATTCACTTTTTGGGTTTCATAGGCCTCAAGTAAATCAAGTTGGTAAGCGTGCTGATAATAGTCGTGAATTTTTTGGGTCGGAATAAGAAAGGGAGGTCCTGAATAGCTGGCATACTCAGCTTCATCGACACCACTTAACCCAAAGCTTAATAAAAGTTGCTGAGCTTTTGGGGCCAGCTTAATAAGCTGCTGAGCATAGCGCACCCGTAGCGACTCATTCGTACCATCATCTGGCAAAGCAACCAAAGCAGCTCGGTCATAGATAGCGTCAACTGAGCCTAGGTCTTGCGCAGTTAATTTAAAAATATCCCCCACCCAAAGCGTGATGGTTTGTGAGTTTAAGCGACCCTGATAGTACTTAAGCCCAGCAGTAGTGGGATGCTCCACCACTATGGGCTGTATTTGATTCTCCTCAAAAAACTGCTCAACAGCCAACTCTACTAATTCGACCCCGACCACATCATAGCCTTGATCGGCCAGCCAAATCATATCAATACTTTTGCCACATAGCGGCACGAAAATGCAGCTGTTTTTAGGCAGCTGCAATACAGAAAAATGCTTCATTAACAAAGTATTGGGCTTTGACTGGTTAAATCCCACTTTATTACTTTGCCATTTATTTTGCCAAAAGTTAGGTTCCATGAATTCTCTCTACGTCCTTGTTGAAAAACTTATTAGGCGTGGGTACTTCTTGATCAAAGAAACTTAGTTTAACCCACATATTCCTTAAATTCTTTACGCAGTTTAGACAATTTTGGCGGAATAGCAAACTGGCAATAGCCTTGATTTGGGTTTTTATTATAAAAGTCTTGATGGTACTCTTCTGCAATAAAAAACTCGCTGGCAGGATGCACTTCAGTAACCACGCCAATCCCCATATTACGTAACTTATTAATAGTACGATCAATAGTGGGTTTTTGGGCTTCTTCGTCAGTATAGAAAACCACAGAGCGATATTGGCTGCCCACATCATTACCTTGACGGTCTTTGGTAGTGGGGTCATGGGTGGTAAAGAAGATATCTAAAACCACTTCTAACGGTATTACTGTGTCATCAAACTCAACTTTAATGACTTCAATGTGTCCGGTTGTCCCACTGCATACAGCATCATAATTGGCTGTGGCTGCCTCACCACCCATGTAACCAGAAGTCACTTTTTTAACACCTTTTACTGACTGGAAGACAGATTCGGTACACCAAAAACAGCCACCACCTAAGATAATTGTTTGCATATTTTTATCCTTATTTTTTATCGAATTATCGAATATTATTATCGAAACTTATTTATCAGAAGTTATTGCTACCCTTAAATTTTATCAGGGTAGGGAGGTGCTATAAGTAACAAACAGTAATGATATAATACAACGCGTCGTCCCTTAAATAAGAGATTTTAAATGTCAAATACTGCTGATACTGATTCGAATCATCCCCAAACTGCAACTGTGGTCTATGATAACGTATTCACTACGCCTTTAGATAAAGCGGCCCGCTTTAGCTTTGATGAGCAAGTGGTGGCCTGCTTTCCAGATATGATTCGTCGTAGTGTGCCGGGGTACGGGCAGATGCTGGCGATGTTGCCGATATTTGCCAAACGTCACTGTCAGTTTGGACAGGTAAATGAAGACGGTCAGCGTATCAGCCGTGTCTATGATTTGGGTACTTCATTGGGTGGTGCAACTATGGCCCTTCTTAATGAAACAGGAGGGTTTGCGCCTGACGAGTTACAAATAAAAGCGGTAGATATTTCTCCTGCCATGACTGAGAAAGCAGAGGTGCTACTGAAAGAAAACTACCCAGACCATGACATTGAAGTCATTACTGCAGACATTCGTAAGCTTGAGTTTGAACCTTGCGATATGGTGATCTTAAACCTCACCTTACAGTTTTTACCGCCTGAAGATAGAACGCAAGTTTTACAAGCAGTATATAACGCCCTAAATGAGGGCGGTATTCTGATACTTACCGAAAAAAATCACACCGGTGACGAGCAAGACGACGCTTGGTTAGTCGAGCGCTATTACGACTTTAAACGTGCCAATGGTTATAGCGAGCTTGAGATTAGTGGCAAGCGTAATGCTTTAGAGAACGTATTGATTACTGATACTTTAGAGCAGCACCATCAGCGCTTATCAGAAGTAGGTTTTCGTCGTAGCCTGACGTGGTTCCAGTTCTTAAACTTTGCTTCTATGATTGCTTTTAAGTGAGTCATTACATAACCGGCGGGGAGCGCTCAGGCAAAAGTAGCTTGGCGCAATCCTTAGCTGAGCAAATAAGTGACCAGTCTTATTATTTGGCCACCTCTACCTTGAAATAAGTTTGTTGCTTTCTTCTCCAAGTTCACGCACATAACCACACCCTTCATAATAAGCACTAAAATATAATTACCTTAAAAATAGCTACCCTACATTCAAATACAAAACGAACCGAACCCTCTATGACCAATAAAACCATCGAAACCGCAGAACGCGAGCTATACCTTGCACTAATTCAACGCGCCCAATATCGTCCGATTGCTAATGAGTGGTTGGCCAAGCTACCGCAGTGGCTAAGCGACATTAAAGACAAGCGTCGTAATGCCCATGCTCCGGCCTATTTATCCTCGGTAGAGAACCTGCCTCAGCTAGACATAAAAAATGTCGATCTAAATAGTGACATATTGACCATTGATGCTGAGTTAACTGACGGTCAAAACAAACAGATAACGGCTTTGATGAAGCAGTTGATGCCATGGCGTAAGGGCCCGTTTCAGATTGGAACTGGCGATAATAAAGTATTTATTGATACCGAATGGCACAGCGATTGGAAGTGGAATCGGGTTGCCCCACATTTGGGGACGCTAGAAGGCCGTTATGTATTAGATGTGGGCGGTGGTTCAGGCTACCACGGCTGGCGCATGGCAGGAGCGGGCGCGAAACAAGTTATAGTTATCGATCCTTCTTGTTTGTTCTATCATCAGTTTATGGCCATTCGTCATTTTGTGGCTGGTTTCGATGCTGATACCGATGACGATAAGACCGGAGTGGGCTATCGCACTCATTATATTCCGGTAGGTTTGGAAGAATTACCCTCAAGCTCGGATCAGGGCAATCAGCTGTTTGATACTGTATTTTGTATGGGGGTGCTGTACCATCGTCAATCGCCCTTTGAGCATTTGCATCAGCTCAGAAATCAACTGATTAAAGGCGGGCAATTGGTACTAGAAACCTTGGTGGTCGAAGGTGATAAAAACACGGTGCTTGTCCCTCATGATAGATACGCTAAGATGAATAATGTTTACTTTCTACCGTCGGTGGCGGCATTAACCGGCTGGCTAGAGAAAGTGGGCTTTAGTGAGGTGAAGTGTGTGGATATTGATATCACCTCAGTGGAAGAGCAGCGTGCGACAGACTGGATGACCTATCAATCGCTCAAAGATTTCTTAGATCCTAATGATCCGACCAAAACTGTCGAAGGTTACCCAGCGCCGATGCGAGCCACGTTGATAGCCACTAAGTAGCTATTAGCATTTAGCATTAATTTAGCCATTCATTTAAATTGCTTATTGAAAATTCCTGTGCTGTGATACAGTCAAAATATAAGTTATATTAACCCTAGTCGAAATATCTTGTCTAGACGACACAGCAGGAGAGTGGCTATGGATAAATTGCATTTAATAAGCACAGCTTTATTTGGATTGTCTACAGTGATGACCTTACCTGCTCTGGCGTCAGAGGGCTATGGCAAACCATTTGAAGATTGGGGATATAACAAAGACGATTGGCAATTGGTCTGCGATAATACATTAACCTGCCGAGCAGCAGGTTATTCAAGCGAGGACAACTTCGACAGGCCAGCCACAATTTTAATCACTGCCATACCTCAGCAGATGATACCTAAGGTGGAAGTACAATTTTTACCCCCATTAAAGTCCGCCGATAAGCAGGACATTGAGCTGTGGCTGAATGATAAATTTTATGGACAGTTAAGCGTCAGTTTAGACGGCGATATTTATGAGTTAAACCAAAAACAGACCCAAGCGTTGCTCAGACAGGCGAAGCAAAATACTAAAATTGAGATAGTGGCCGTTTCCAAGGTGGGAAGTACACGCTGGCAAGTCAGCGATAAGGGCATGAGTGCGGTATTACTCAAATTAGATGACGTACAAGGTCGAGTAGGTAACTCGTTGGCGCTGGTCAGTCAGAGTCATCGTAATAAACAAGTCCCTAAATCAGCGGTAACCAAACCTATTATTCATAAAGCGTTTGCTTTTTCTGATAAAAAACAAACAACGCTGCCGCCCGCAAAGCTTAACTATTTTAAGTCCAATATTGAGAAGTGGATAAACGTAGACTCTAAAAGCCTAATGGGTACTCAAGATGAAATGGGGGATTGTGAACTGGCAAACCCCAAGTCGGAACAATATCAATCCTTCAAACAATATGACTCAAACCTTCTTGACTGGACCTTTACTCGAGTAGATAGTGCTCATACATTGGCCAGTCATTTGTGCTGGAGTGGTGCTTATAATATGGGATATGGGTATTGGTTGATAGATGACGCCAAACCCAGTAAGCCTCAGCTTATCACTACTTCCGGTTCAGAGTATTCTGAGGGTGAGATTTGGGCAACTCATAAAGGTCGCGGGTTAGGCGACTGCTGGGGACAAAAACAGTGGGTTTGGAATGGGAAATCTTTTGTAGTTTCAAAAGAGGCGACCACGGGCATGTGTCGTGGCTTTGCTGGTGGTGCGTGGCAATTACCTACCTACGTTAGTGACGTTTATAGTAATTAGGTAATCGACAATAAAGCGTCGAATGTCAATTAGCTATCGACGCTTAAATAGACATCGTTAGGGCTAAAGAACCCATTTCTCGAACACAACTTCTAGTAGAAGTTTCAATAAGAATCCAACAAAACCTGCCCCTAACGCTAGGAAAATCCAAAACGTACCGGCACGACCGGCATCAGACTTTTTGGAGATGTCCCACATAATAAAGAACAAAAAAGCGATAAAGATGGGCAGTAAAACATATAAGCCCCAATTGGTAACGGTTTCAGCAGCGATAGCAAATACAGTAGCAATCATAAATTTATCCAGTTATAAAAAAGTTTAAAATACAGTGCCCATTATAGAGGAGTGGGCTTGTAAAATGCTATGAACGCCATATAACTCTAACAAAACAACAAACATCAAAGTTTATGGAAAAAACTGTCAAACCTTGATATATTAAAGGGTTGCTCCAAATATATTAGCGATACCTTATCGGTCTGTATTGCTGTAAAATCATATCCATCTAATATTCACTTAACTTCAGAGTTTAATAAATTATGTCGCAAGCTCAAATTGATGAAATCTTTGCGTTATTAGATAGCGCAGCCAAAGTACTGATTGATCAAGGTATATTGCCGAATGACTGGCAAAATAACAGTCAGATCACGCGCAGTAAAAACCCTGAGCATGGCGATTATGCCAGTAATATCGCTTTAACAGCAGCCAAAGCCGCTAAGTCCAATCCCCGTGCTTTGGCAGAGCAACTGATCGCCGCTTTGCCTGACAATGACAGCATCGGTAAGTTAGAGGTGGCGGGCCCTGGCTTTATTAATATCTTTTTAAATAGTGATGCCAAATTTGCGGTATTAGACGCTATTTTTGATAACAATGAGCGTTACGGCTTGACCGATGAGTTCTCAGATAAAAAGATTCAAGTTGAGTTCGTTTCAGCTAACCCTACTTCAAGTCTACATGTCGGTCATGGCCGCGGTGCTGCCTTTGGTATGAGTGTGGCTAACCTGTTAGAAGCTGTCGGCTATCAAGTGACCCGTGAATACTATGTTAACGATGCCGGTCGTCAGATGGATATTTTAGCGACCAGTACTTATCTGCGTTATTTGCAGGTGTGCGGTGAAGAAATCAAGTTTCCTGTCGGCGGCTACCAAGGGGATTATGTCACCGATATTGCCAAAAAAATTAAAGCGGAAAGTGGCGATAAATACCTACATCCGTATGATGTAATCAGTGACAATGCCCCAGAAGATGAAGTGTCTGAGGTGAATGAGGCCGGGGAACAACAAGTGGTCTCTGGTGATAAAAACGCACACATTGATGTGCTCATTGCCAATAGTAAAAAAGCGCTTGGTGAAGGATACGAGGTATTCTTAAACGCTGCTCTTAATGAAATTCTTGACGATATCAAAGATGATTTAAATGACTTTGGGGTTCGTTTTGAACAGTGGTTTAGTGAAAGATCTATTGCTGATGAGATTGAGCCGGTATTGGCAGAGCTTGAAAGCAAAGGTCATCTATACGAAAAAGACGGCAATACTTGGTTCCGTTCAACAGATTTTGGCGACGAAAAAGACCGTGTGGTACGTCGTGCCAATGGTTTAACTACTTACTTCGCTTCCGATATTGCTTATCATAAAAACAAATTTGAGCGTGGATTTGATACGGTAATTAACGTTTGGGGCGCTGACCACCACGGTTATATTGCCCGTGTTCGTGCAGCGTTAACTGCTTTGGGTATCGATGAAAAACGTTTAGAAGTTATTCTGGTGCAGTTCGTGGCGCTATGGCGCGGTGAAGAAAAAATCCAAATGTCTTCTCGCTCAGGTAAGTTTGTGACCCTACGTGAGCTGCGTGAAGAAGTAGGTAACGATGCCGCTCGTTTTTATTATGTGGCTCGTAAGCCAGAAGTTCACATTGACTTCGATCTTGAGCTTGCCAAATCACAAAGTAAAGACAACGCCGTTTATTATATTCAGTACGCTCATGCTCGAGTATGCAGTGTGCTTGAAAAGATAATTGCCAAAGGCTTTGATGTCGATGATGCACAAGGTAAAGCTATGCAAAGTCTACTTTCTGCAGAGGCAGAAAGTGAGCTAATTAAGCTGTTAGCGGCATATCCTGCAACCTTAAAACGAGCAGCTACCGGTTATGACCCTCACGTATTGACCAACTACCTAAAAGACTTGGCCTCCTTATTCCACGCTTGGTATAACGACAATCGTATTCTGCCTGTCAGCATCATTGCCGATGAAACCCCAAGCCAAGAAGAGCTAGACTTAATGCAAGCCCGCTTACGTCTGTCTAAGGCGGTACGTCAAGTATTGGCCAATGGTTTAAGCTTATTAGGATTGTCAGCTCCTACCAGTATGTAGCAATCCGTTGATTGGATCGGGCTATTGGTTTTCTATGCTGAACCCCTATAAGTTAATTGTCAGCTTTATTTGCTATGATTGACTTATAGGTTTATTAACAATTTTAAAAAAATGGCCTGACTGAATCATAAATGGAGAAAATTTATGTTAGCAAAAAGACCCAAAGGTAAAGGTACCGTAGAAAGACGCCAAAGCGGTGGGGCTGCAAGCTTACTGTGGATGTTCGTGGGTGCAGTGCTTACCGTCATGTGCGTATTGGTACTGTATCTATGGAATCCATTTGATATTGGATCAGAAACTAAGGTCGAAAAGAGTACGGTTGAGCCGATCAATCAGCCGATGTCTGAAACCAATGACTTTGAGTTCTATGATTTGCTACCCGATCAAGAGATGATTAGCTTACCAGATGAGGCAGTATTTATAGAAGACGAGCCTGCTGACAGTATCGGTGATTTACAGCCAGATGTGGTGCTAACTCAGCCAAGTACAGAGCCTAGAGACAGTAGCGTTCGCGCTCCTGACAATTTTGATATCTCTGAAGAAAGAACCATTAGTCCGACCCCAAATCAGCAGGCACCTAGCGGTGAGCAGGATATTGTCATTGTTGAGGAAGAAGGCACCTATGATGATCCAGCCGAGAGCAATCAAGGGGTGGCTAATCGAAGCAACAAGATCAATAGTGCCTCACAAGCCGCTGCCAAGCCTGCGCCAGCAAAACCTAGCTATATCCTACAGATTAATAGCTTTAGCAGTGCAGAAGAAGCAGATAAACGTCGGGCTCAAGTGCTAATGGCAGGGGTGGATGCTAATGTAGTAAAGAGCAAGATGGCTAACGGTCAGGTGGTTTATCAAGTAGTTTCACCCACCATGAGCAATCGTCAAAATGTGGTTGCTGCCCAGCAAAGATTACAAAATAACGGTATTGATTCTTTGGTCGTTGAACAGCGCCGTTAAATTACATAATCCTTAATCTATAGGTGGGTTAACTATGGCAAAAGTTTCTTCTATTACTCGAGTACTGCAAATTATTGAAGCAGTCTCTTACTCAGCCAAGCCAATCACACCGCTAGAGCTGTCGCAACAACTTGATATCCCCAAACCAACGATTCATCGCCTGTTACAGCAGCTGATAGAAGAGGGGTTTGTCATGGTGGATATTACGGGTGGCATTGTCGCTGGACGCCGAGTACGCAATATGAGTGTCGAGCTATGGCAACAGCGCCAGTTTTATAGTGAGCGCCATGTTATTTTGCAGCGTCTGGTGCGCGATGTAAAAGAGACTTGCGGCATTAGTGTACCGCACAATATGCACATGATTTATACCAACCGTGCTAAGACCGATTTGCCGTTACAGATTTATTTGCCAGTGGGCGCCAAATCACCGATGTGGTGTACTGCGACCGGTAAGCTGTATTTAAGCCAACTTTCGCCTGAGCGTCGCAGTAAAATGCTACAAAACTTAAGCTTAGATAAGTTCACCAAAAATACCATTACGGATGTTGATAAGCTTAATAAAGCCTTAGATGCCATTGCTGAAACAGGAGTGGGTATCGACAACGAAGAGTTTATATCAGAGATGGTCGCCGTCTCGGTGCCTATTTTAGATAAAAAAGACCGCTACTTAGCCTCCTTATATATGCATGCCCCAACGGTACGGGTGTCGCTTGAGGATATGATGCAGTCGGTTCCCCGCTTGCGCGAAGCGGCCTTAGACATTCAAACTTTGGTGTATGAGCTGCAAAGCTAAAGCTGATTTAATTGAAATTAATACCAATTCCACAAAAT
>NZ_DGDC01000017.1 GCF_002385225.1 Psychrobacter sp. UBA3962
TGGTCGGATGCTTACCTTAGATTTAGCTTATCACCCGCTTCAAAATCAGTGATAATATCAAAATTAGGGGTTAGTAGCCCATCGATGTCATTGGCCGTCCAGATAAAGGTATCTTCCCCTAATCCGCCTGTTAGTACGTCATCTCCAGATTTACCTTGCAGAATATCATTGCCCTCCATACCTAGTAAGATGTCATCTAATCCTTCACGGCCTACTAAGGTTTCTGAAGCATTGGTCCCTTGAACCGTTCCGGTATCACCTTGTTGGTACTCGATGCTTACTAACGCTGAGCTAGAAACGTCATTTTCAGAAATGGTGTAATCGAATGAGTTCACATCATCAAAGTCAGTCGTAGTATAGATGACTGGGTCAATACCTGAGGTTTGGCCCCCATTAACATCAAAGGTTGTTGTTACTTCAGAGTTAGGTGAGGTATTGTCATTGCCAACCAATACTGCCTGATCTAACTCCAACGTACCCGTAAAGTCATTAGTGATAACGCTATCGTCTTTCGCAGATAAACTGTAGACAAAGATGGTTTGCTCAGATTGAACACTATCGCCATCATCATCTATGAGGGTAAAGGTAATGTCTTCTTGATAATCAACCACTAAGGATTGCGTTTCATAAGTGTATTTACCTGTCTCGAAATCTAGCGTCATAATACCTTGTGCTAAGGTATTAATGGTAACCGTTGTGGTTAATTGGTCATAGCTATATATATCCGATGGTGGGCTAGAGGCTGTCATAGAGCCGTCACTGCCATCATAGTCATAAGTAATACCATCTAGGGTAAAGGTTAGGACGTGACCTTCATCCGCACCAAACAAGTTGCCATTAACCAGACCATAGTCTATGACATCAGGCAAGGTATCGACCAAAATATCATCTAGTTGATTTAGGTCAGTGATTAGCCTAGTAAGATCATCGGCACCTTGTTCACCAATCTGTCCATCATAAGCAATGGGTTCTAACTCATTGGTATCAGTGACGCTAGGACCAAATGCAAAGGCATAAGATTTAATGTCATTGGCATTTAAGAAGGTTGTCCAAAGTGACTCTTCTTCAGTTTGGATACCCTGATCTGGATCAGTACTGTTATTATAGCCTGTACCATTTAAACCAGGACCAAAGTCTTCTAGTGTGCCTTGACCATATGTTGGCTCACCATCAGTTAGGAAATATGAATAGTTGTTAGCACCAAATATAGCTCCTGCATCATCATAACTATTCATAGTCACATCTAAAGCAGCATCATAATTAGTCCCACCATCAGCGACTATACCAGGCAGGTTGGCTTTCAACTCATCGATAGTCATCCATTGTGGTTGAGACTGCGCCTCTTTAGCGAAGGTTATTAGTTGAACTTTAACATCACCGGCCACATCATAACCGTCTAGTAACTTCACAATAGCCGCTTTTGCTAAATCGAGACGGGTTTCCCCTCCAGAAATCTGCGTACTCATACTGCCTGAAGTATCTAGAATAATAGTGATATTTGAGTCTGAAGTTGCAGCAGCAATATCAATGTTACTTTCTGATTGCGCAGGTCTATCATCCTCGACGGTAACCGCAAAGTTAGTAGTCGCTGATTGCGCACCATCACTGACACTCGCTTCAAACTGAACGTCTAGCTGGTCCTCATCGTCATTACTAGGGTGGTCAATAGCATGTAACAACGTGGTATTGTAGTCGGCTACAAACCCACCTGAGCCGTCAGTAGTAATGGGTCCTACATCAACCGTCAAGACGTCTAACGATTCTCCCTCAATGATTACTTGACCGGTTAACTGACCCGTTAAGTCATCCCATGTCCAACTGACCGTTTCACCTTTCACAGTGATATCAGTTGGGCCCGCTAAATCAATAGAGAAGTCACTAATATCAAAATTATCAACATCTGTAAAACTGATTGAACCAGTGGCTTCTGTATTGTCCGTTGTATCATTATTACCTGTGCTATCAGGGATTGGGTCGAACTCATCTAGACCTTCTTCTGATACTGTCACTGGAGTAACGGTTGGAATGGCGCAGTCATTGCTACCTTCGATTACAATCTCTAATACTGCTATATCAGAAGCTGTACCATCGGTCATAGTGTAATTAAAGCTTTCAGTTAACGAATCACCATCATTTAAAGCTTGAACTGTGGCATCGTCATCATTAACTTCATACACATAGGTACCATCAGCGTTGACGGTCAGAGTGCCATACATGCCTACCAATGCTGTTCCTAATACGCCAGCGGTTCCACTGCCTTCAACTGCACCAACTCTAATATCGGTCACTGTAGCATCAGCTTGGTCTGGGTTATCATTGGTTAACAAATTACCTGTGGCATCTTGTGAGCCTGATCCGTTGTCAATACCACCTGCTTCAATAGCTTCAGCACTATCGTCTACTGCTAATAAGTCAATATCTAAAATAGTACCCGTACCACTATTTAAAATACTTACATTTGTACTTGGATTGCTTAGGGTTACGTTATATGTTTCAGTAGGCTCCCAGTCTAAATCATCGATAATAAGCACTTGGATGGTCTGAGTGTATACATTGGTGCCCGCTACAAAGGTTATTGTGCCAGTTACACCAGTATAATCTAAACCATCTACAGCAGTCATATCACTGGTAGCATAGTCAACCGTTATATCACCTGCTGGAGGCACATCACCGGTCAAAGTTACCGTAAACTCTGCAAAACCAGCATCTTCATCAACGATTACATTATCAACTGCTACCTGATAGTAAGGCTCATCAACGATTTCGACATCAGCTATATTATTATCAGCATCGATAGCTATAGATTCAAAACCGCCACCAGTTACGTCAGTGATGGTGATGACCACATCCTCTAAGTCCTCATCTAGTAAATCAGTTAAGGTCTCAATATCAAGGTTAACTGAACTTGAACCTGCTGGAATGATAACTGTGGTGCTTACCGTAGTATAATCATCCCCATTGGCTGCAGTTCCTGTATATTCAACGGTGACGGTCACATCAGTGGCGGCGACAATTAAATTACCGTCTGCATCACGTAGTTCAATTGGAAATACTGCCGTCTCACCTTCACTGACAGTACCCGCATCACTATAGGGATAATTGTCTACGATAGACACTTCAACCAGATCAGGTGGAGTTTCATCATTGATAGTTCCGGTAGCAATACTACCGCCTATGGTTAATGTGGTGGTTTCCCCATCGTCTGCATAGCTGTCATCAATCGTTGGGTAGGTTACAGTAAAGCTTGTAACCCCTGCCGGCACTGTAATATCACCTGTTACTGGGTCTAAGGTAACCCCATCACTAAACACTGGTAGGTTACTATAATCTTCACCCTCAGTAGCTGGGTTTGTTGCTCCATCTGCTAAGTCAAAGCTGTAGGTTTGGTCAGAAGCGCTAGGATTACTCAGCGTAACCACATGAACCAAATCTTCACCTTCAAAGGCTGTAGTCGGTGCAACATTAATCTGAATATCGTCATCATTAATGATGGTCATATCAGCGGTGTTAGCGTCAGGATTAATACCAATATCTTCAAAGCCGCCGCCTACAGGATTGCTGATAGTGATATCAACGATTTCATCACCCTCTGCTAGCAGATCATCTATCACCGTCAAGTCTAAATCAACTGAGCTTGCGCCGGCTGGAATAGTTACTTGAATAACGCCGGTAAAGTCATCGCCATTGTCAGCTGTTCCTGAGTAAGTCACATCAACCGTAACCTCTGTCTCAGCGGTTACTAGATTACCATCTTGATCGCGTATCTCAATAGGGAAGCTACCAACATTATCTGGATCGACGGCATCTTCATCTATTGAACCAACATCATCTACAATCGATACTGAAACTGCATCACGTTGATACTCATCTGTAATAGTGCCTATGCCATTATTTAAAATAGTGGCATTCACTGCATTACTTAACGTCATATTGTACGTTTCAGGAAGTTCAGCATAGACATCGTCTATAATGGGCACTTGGATGGTTTGGGTAAATACATTAGTACCCGCTACAAAGGTTATCGTGCCGGTTACCCCAGTGTAATCCAGACCATCTATAGCAGTCACATCACCCGTAGCATAATCTACCGATACGTCAGCTGTAGGAGGTACATCACCGGTTAAAGTCACCGTAAATTCTGCAAAACCAGCATCTTCATCAACGATTACATCATCAACTGCTACCTGATAATAATAACCGTCAGTGATTCCTACATCAGCTACATTACCATCCGCATCGATAGCTATGGCTTCAAAGCCACCACCCGTTACGTCAGTGATAGTAATGACCACATCTTCTAAGTCTTCATCAAGCAAATCAGTTAAAGTCTCAATATTAAGGTCAACTGAGCTTGAGCCTGCTGGAATAATAACTGTGGTACTGACCGTAGTATAATCATCACCATTGGCTGCCATGCCTGTGTATTCAACGGTGACGGTCACATCAGTGGCAGCAACAATTAAATTGCCATCTTCATCGCGCAGCTCAATTGGGAACGCTGCCGTCTCACCTTCACTGACAGTACCTGCATCACCCTCTGGATAATTATCTACAATAGACACTTCAACTAAGTCAGGTGGAGTTTCATCATTGATAGTGCCTGTCGCACTGCTACCCCCTATGGTTAATGTGGTAGTTTCCCCATCATCTGCATAGCTGTCATCGATGGTTGGGTAGGTTACAGTAAAGCTTGTGACACCCGCTGGTACTGTAATCTCGCCTGTTACTGGGTCAAAGGTGACACCATCACTGAAGCTAACAGTATTAGAATAATCCACACCTTCAGTGGCTGTACCTTCTGCTAAGTTAAAACTAAAGGTTTCATCCGTCATGCTAGGGTTACTCAGCGTAACCACATGTACTAAATTATCACCTTCAAAGGCTGCAGTCGGTTCGACATTAATCTGAATATAATCATCACTAATGATGGTCATATCAGCTGTGTTAGCATTAGGATCAACGCCAATACCTTCAAAGCCGCCACCAACAGGATTACTAATGGTGATATTAACAACTTCATCACCCTCTGCTAGCAGATCATCTATAACGGTTAGGTTTAAGTTAACTGAGCTTGAGCCAGCTGGAATAGTCACTTGAATAACGCCAGTAAAATCATCGCCATTGTCAGCTGTGCCTGAGTATGCCACATCAACCGTAACGTCTGTCGCCGCAATTATTAAATCACCGTTTTGATCGCGTATCTCAATTGGGAAGATTCCGACGTTATCGGGATTAACAGCCCATTCATTAATCGAGTCGACATCATCTACAATACATACAGTAACCGGATCAAGTGGATTTTCAGGATCTAAGGGAGGCTCGAGTTCATCATTGATAGTGCCCTCGCCTGTCACACCGCCTACTTCCAATGTGGTAGTTTCACCATCATCTGCATAGCTGTCATCGATGGTTGGGTAGGTCACAGTAAAGCTTGTGACACCTGCTGGTACGGTAATATCACCTGTTACTGGGTCTAAGGTGACGCCATCACTAAAGGTAAAAGTATTAGCATAATCCACATTTTCGGTGGCTGTACCTGGTGTTAAATCAAAGCTAAAAACACTGTCTGTGCTACTAGCAGCACTAAGAGTGACCGTATGAACTAAATCCGTTCCTTCAGTAGCTTGGGCTGGGCTAACCTCTACAATCTCAACAGTACTATCAATAATAGTTACGTTAGCAGTATTAGCCACAGGATTGACAAGGATGTCTTCAAAACCCCCACCCACAGGATTAGTGATGGTGATATCAACGATTTCATTGCCTTCTGGTAGCAGGTCCTCTAACGAGTTAATGTCTAAATTAACTGAGCTTGATCCTGCAGGAATAACAACTGTTAAGCTACCGGTATAATCATCACCATTAGTTGCCGAACCTGTATACTCTATGGTTACCGTTACATCAGTAATTGCGATTTGTGGATCACCATCAGCATTGGTAAGAGAAATAGGGAAATAAGTTGACTCGCCCTCATAAATTGAATCCACATCATCAGAAATAGAAACGGTTACCGGATCACCTGGATTACAGTCATCCACAATGTTCATATCAGCGACATACATCACTGGGTCAAGGGCTATAGCCTCAAAGCCACCACCAGACACACTTGTCAGCTCAATATTAACAATCTCCGAGCCTTCAGCGATATTATCATCCAGAGTTTGTAGAATCAGATTGGTACTTTGAGCACCTGCAGGAATTACAACACTGGCGACCCCTGTAAAGTCAGTACCATCAATAGCTACACCGCTATATTCAATGTTTACTGTGACATCCGTGACTGCATTAATAGCATTGCCATCTGCATCTTTAAGAACTATCGGAAACAAACCACTGCCGGCCTCTATGACATCTGTCGTGAAGTCAAGAATACACACAAAAGCTGAATCACAATCATCAACAATATTCATATCAGCGGTATTATGATCTGGATTAATGCCTATAGCTTCAAAGCCTCCTCCTGATACGTTGACAATTTCAATATTTACCAGCTCTGAGCCCTCAGCAAAATTATCATCAATTGTTTCTAATACAAGGTAGTTAGATTGACTGCCTGCGGGAATAATAATGGTTGATATACCTGTAAAGTCGGTACCATCAATGCCTACACCACTATAATGAATATCTACTGCAGTATCGGTAATTGCACTTATAGGATTGCCATCTTGATCATGCAGCTCGATTGGAAATACCCCATTACCACCTTCAATAACATCAGTTGCGAGGTCAAGAATTGACACGACTACTAATTCTGCATCACAGCAATCGTCGACTATATTCATATCAGCTGTGGCTTTAGTGGGATCAACTGCTATGGCTTCAAAACCACCCCCCGTCACACTGCTTAATTCGATGTTTACAATCTCTGAGCCTTCAGCGATATAATCATCCAATGTTGTAATATCAAAATCCACACTCGAGCTGTTAGCAGGTATAGTGACACTGGCCATCCCTGTATAGTCCGTTCCATCTATGGCCACACCACTGTAATGTATATCGACAGTGACATCTGTTATGGCGGCATTAAGGTTACCATCAGCATCTCTCAACTCTACTGTAAAGGTAGCAACCTCACCTTCATAAACTGAATCAACATTATCAACAATTGACACATAGACTGAGTCTAAATCTGTGTTACATTCATCAGTAATTGTGCCCACACCACTGTTTAGGATAGTGGCGTTGACCGCATCACTTAGCGTCACACTATAAGTTTCAGGTGCTTCAGCAATATTGTCATCTAAGATAGGCACCGTGATGGTTTGCGTGAGTGTACCCACTGGGAATACTAAGGTGCCGGTTACGCCTGTATAGTCCGTAGCGTCTAGAGCAGTAACATCACCAGTTGTGTAGTTCACAGTTACATCAGCTGTTGGGGCATCGCCTGTTAAAGTTACTGTGAATACTGCATTACCAGCATCTTCGTCAACTGTTACGTCGTTAATCTCAATAGTAGTGTATGAGCTGTCGATAATATCAACATCTGCAACACAATTATCAGCATCGACACCAATAGCTTCAAATCCGCCACCTGTCGCGTCAGTAACGGTAATGACCACATTTTCTAAGCCTTCGTCTAATAAATCAGTAAGCGTTGCAATATCAAGATCGACTGAGCTTGAGCCTGCTGGGATAGTGACAATGGTACTTACCGTGGTGTAATCATCGCCATTGGTTGCCGTACCTGTGTACTCAACCGTAACAGTTACATCAGTGGCAGCTACGATTAAATTACCCGCTTCATCACGTAGCTCAATTGGAAAGGTTGCCGTATCCCCTTCATTAACTGCATCATAGTTATCAACGATAGATACTTCGACTAAGTCAGGATACTGCTCTTCATCGGTAATCGTGCCAATACCGTTATGATCTATCGTGGCATTGACAGGGCTACTTAAGACAACATTAAAAGTTTCATCTGCTTCATAATAAGCATCATCTAGAATAGGCACTTCGATGGTTTGAGTCGTCTCACCTGGCAAGAAAGTTACTGTCCCGCTTACTCCAATATAATCTGCGCCATCTACTGCTGAGTCAGCATCGGTATTAAAACTAACTTCTACCGTTTCCGTACTCGGATGTGACAAAGTAACTGTAAATGTGGCAACAACGTCTTCCCCCATGAGACTTTCACTCACAGTGACATCATCAACACTAACACTTGGCATCATATCCGTATCTGTAATGACCGTATTAACCGTATGATCATCACCTAACTGCGCACCCCCTGTTACTGCAGTAATAACCACATTGTAATTTTCATCGCCTTCATAGACGCCGTCATCATTGATACCTACTTCGATAACCGCACTTAATTCTCCTGCGGGTATGGTGATTGTGGCAGTGGTAGGACCGGTGAAGTCGTCACTATCTGTGGTTTGATTTTGAACTTCATAGGTAACCACAGTATCCGTATCAGAAGCTTTATCGAGAGTAATGGTATAACTAGCTGGGCCAGCATTCTCATTAATGATGCCATCACCAGACAAAGAGACGATCGCTGGAGATTCTACGACAGCTGAATCACTGCTAGGTGCTGAAATATTTTCTTGCGGATCTGCAACATAGGCTATTACTTCGATAGTCTCACCGTTAGCAGGTGCTGGATATTCTAAGACTAAGCCGTTATCTATGATGGCTTGGGTAATAGCCACTTGACCCATAGATCCATCAGGATTGGTTATTACTAAAGTATCACCGACATTTGTCGCTGGATCTACGGTGATTAAGACACCCACAGTCCCATCTAGCTCACTTACTGAAATTATGCCATCATTTTTACTATCTTCAGTGATTGTCACAGTTGGAGGATTGATGACAACTTCACCATTAGGAGGATTTGGATCATCAGAGCTGCCAATCGAAGCAATACCTAAAGCGGCTAAAACAGGCAGTCCACCCATCCACCACGGTTGTACAAACTCTTCGCCGCCCAACGCATTACCTTGTACGGCACCATCTTGAAGCTGTGTAACATAATCAGCTTGCTCTGCACTATCAGGAATATAGTAGTAAGGCTCACCCTCTTTTGATGCGCCTACAAGCGCACTATTATTGTTCTCTTGATAAAAATCTCTAATAATAAGGTCTTCTTCTGTACCGCTACGATCAAAGGAAACCTTTAAATCGTCATCGACACGCCGAGTGATAATATGGTCGGGACCATATCCTTTAACGTTATCAAAAAATTCATAGTTAGCATTTTTTGTGGCATTTATTACCGTTGGGCCATTGTCAGAAAGAGTATTTTTTGCAACTACTCCGCTTGAATCTACTGTTGTTACAATGATATTTTTCATTATCTTTCCTTGTTGAATTTTAAAATGATTTATTTTTTTAATTACATCTAGAACTTTTACTAGGTAATTATTTGGGTCGACCCGCTAAATCTTGTTCAACTAGGCCTTTTGATATTATCTTTGTTGTATTACAGCGACTACTCTACGGTTCATCTGTCTTCCTTCTGCAGTTGTGTTTGAGGCAATTGGCCGTGACTCTCCATAGCCAACTGCTTGAATTCGAGCTGGGCTAATGCCGAACTGATTAATAAACACCTCTTTGACTGCCTGAGCACGACGTTTTGACAAAGCAATGTTATAAGCATCACTCGCATTACTGTCGGTATGCCCCTCAATAACTACAGTCGTATCTGAATACTTTTGCATGAATTCGGCAGCAGTAGACAGGTCGCGTAGATACTGAGGTTTAACCACTGATTTATCATTATCAAAAAGAACTTGAAGATTTATGGTTATTTTTTCTTCTAAAACAGGAACGCTAGGGGGCTGAGGTTTAGGTTGTGGACGAAGATCACAGTGTGGAATGACCTTACTTATTTGATGAGATTGATAGGACATGCCAGCCATGGCAGCACGGGCTTGATTTTCAGAAACACGCTTTGACTTTGCAACGCGGTTTTTATTGACATTTATTTCGAAATAGTAAGTCTCCTTATTTTTGATGTCTGAAACTTTATGATCTAGCAATAAGTCATTGGTATTGAGCTCAGAGGATTTGCTACTCAATCGGTTATCCCCAATACAGGAATAAACTGTAGTAAAGTTGCCAGGATGAAGACTGACCTGATAATCATCGTTTACTGCTATATTGACTCCTGTCCTTGAGTCATCATCATCCATAGGCCGGTAGAGGACCAGTCGGATTGTACCCTCTGGAGTTGGTGTATTTAATATAGCCTCGACATCGACAACTTCACTGGGATGCCATGCAACATTGTTTACTCTGACCATTTCGTTTTGAGTAGCACATCCCTGCGATAGGGTTGCTATAAGTAATGTACCAATAAGCGTTTTAATTGTTGTTTTCATTGAAGATATCCTTAATGTACGCTAGCTAAGTGATTACACCGAAGGAATGAACAACTTTTTTATTGATTTGTCTTTTTACTAAAAGCTGTCAAGGAAATCCTTTTCCTTACCCATCGACTAAATTTCTGGCATTAGTATTTACTAATAGGTTTTATTAACTCATAGGCTTATATCAATTAATTAGAGTCATGATTATTGTTCTATAACCTTTACAAACTTATTCAGCATAAATTTTCATAAAATAAGTGCTAGTAAATAAACTTCCTACCCTTCAGACGCCTACGATACTTCCATGACTCTATAACGATAGTACTTTTCGCACTCCAAAGTAGTAATGGTATAAACGTACTAAACTCTCTATTTAAAAAAATAAGTCATTTAAGCTAAGAACCCTCTAAACTGATTATTAAGGACAAAAAAATAAGCCACACTCTTAAGAATGTGGCTTATAAACTATGTCTTACTAAGTGTGGCTTATTTAATATTTCTTGCTATATACAATACAATGACTAAGGCCATTTTTTTATTTATCCCATATCCCTAATGCTCATATTTGCTGCTGACTTATTTTGATCAATAACAACAGCTTTAAAACCACCGCCATAAGCATGACTCAACTCAATATCAACAGCCTCAGAAGTTTCAACAATATGCTTATCTAAAGCAGCAATATCAAAATCAAAACTTGCACTATTGGCGGGTACTATTAAACTTACTTTCCCAACAAAATCCGTTTCATCTGTCATTGTTCCCGAGTACTGAACTTCAACTGTTACATCAGTGTTTGCGATATTTAGGGCGCCCTTACTGTCTCGAAGTTCTATAGCAAATGAACCACCCCCTATTTGAAACGGGCCCTCATAGGCTAAGTCATACTTCTCTATACTTGTAGCAGTGTTTTCTACAATGGAGACCAGTGCTAAATCTGGCTGCGTATTTTGGTTGTGCCTATCACAAGCCTGCCCAGAACACTCTTTAATTTGAGCATTGACACCATTGGTTAATACTACCTCAAAGTTACTATCACAATATTCGTAATCACTATCTGAGAAGGCTTGGGTCACTGTATGAGAAATAATACCAGGGTTAAAAGTTAAGGTTCCTGCATCTAATCGATAACAATCGATATTCTCCACAGCGACTTTACCTAAAAAATAATCTACAGATGCCTCTCGGGTTAAAGGGGCTCCGGATAAGACAACCGTAAATTCTACGACACCTGCTACCCCATCTACTGTTATCTCTGCCACACTAAACCCATCCTGCTGATAATCTATCATAGCTAGCTCTATAAAATTATGGCTCGCATCAATGGCTAAGTCTGCAAATTCATTACCTTTAATATCGATTAGGGCGACACTTAGCTGATCTATCTGTTCTGCTTTAAGATAGCTTTCTAAAAAAGGCGCATACTCCGTACTGCTTGATCCCGAAGCAATTATAACGACCCTACTTCCAATATACTCATCTCCATTGGCTGCTGTGCCGGTACAAATTATATTAACTGCCACCTCTTTATGCGCCGCAACTGGTTCATCATTATTATTGGTTAAACCAATACAGAGTTTTAAGTCCTGTGCTGCATAGACATTATTTACAGCATTAGTAATTGACACGTGAACCGTCTCAATGTTTTTAGTATGAGAAGTTTGAATTTCTTTGGTTTGAGAAGTATTAACTTTGGTTTCTTGGTTGTCCTGCATCCTTTGTCCTTGGTTGAATTACCGTGTAATTTCTCTTAAGCCCTCCTCAGTAAAACATATTTAAGCAACATTAGTTACTTAATAATAAAAAATAATCACAATCCATTACAATCTTAATTTTGCAACTTGCACACATAAACGGGCTTTAAAATGCTATAGTAAACCCCTAATTAGACCCTATGTCTGCGTATCAAAATCACAGTATTTAAAGCAGAAAACCTTTCATTAAGTTATTGAAAAAATATAGCCTTTCTCTAAAGTTAACTTAAACAAATTTTGTAATTTTAGTAGCAGTTGTCTCGCCCACAATTTTGCTTGCTTATTATCATCCGTTTATTAAAATCAGGTCGTTTATGGCATTTGTACATTTAGGCATCCACAGCGAGTTTTCAATTACCGACTCAATCATTCGTATCAAACCTTTGGTAAAGGCGGCGGCAGCTGATGGCCAAATGGCTTTGGCTTTAACCGACTTGTCTAACTTATATGCCACTGTGAAGTTTTATCGTGCCTGCCTAGAGGCAGGGATTAAGCCCATTATTGGGGCTGAAATTATCTTGGATGATGAAAATACCCGCTTAACCTTATTGGCGATGAATAATGAAGGCTACCAAAGCATCACTCGCATTGTGTCACTAGGATTTACAGACGGCCGTATGAATCCCGAAAACAGAGGCGTTCCTATCGTCAATAAAGAGCATTTAATGGCCAATAGTGAGGGGGTTATTGTCTTATTTACTGAAAAGTCGGATGTCGGCCAAGCTTTAATGGGCTCAAATCCTGAGCGAGGCCATGAGCTCCTAGCGGAGTATCAATCTGTCTTTGAAGACCGCTTATACTTTGCTATAAAACGTACCAGACGTGTGGGTGAGGACACCTTTATTGAACAAGCCATTTTGGCAGGTCAGCGTCATGGCATCCCTATCGTCGCTCATAATGACGTGCGATTCTTAGTAGAAGATGACTTTGATGCTCATGAGGCACGAGTATGTATTGCTTCCTCTCACGTTCTGGCCGACCCCAATCGCCCGCATGACTACTCAAGTGAACAATACTTAAAAACTCAAGCTGAGATGGTTCAGCTGTTTTCAGACATCCCTCAAGTAGTGGAAAACACTGTTATCCTAGCCCAACGCTGTAACGTTACCTTAACCCTTGGTATTAACGTATTGCCTGAGTTCCCTGTCCCCAGAGGTGAAACCATTGAATCATTTTTCCGCTCTGAATCTAAGCGAGGACTAGAGGCTCGCTTGGATAAGCTGTATCCAGTTTCAGAACGAGATGACACATGGCTTGAGGTTAGAAAGCCTTATGATGAGCGCCTAGAGCACGAATTAAATATCATTCTGGAGATGGGATTCCCAGGCTACTTCTTAATCGTAATGGACTTTATTCGCTGGGCTAAGGCCAATGGCGTACCGGTAGGTCCAGGCCGTGGCTCGGGAGCCGGCTCGTTAGTAGCGTATGCACTTAACATTACTGACCTTGACCCCTTACATTACGACTTGCTGTTTGAGCGCTTCTTAAACCCTGAACGTGTTTCTATGCCCGACTTCGATATCGACTTTTGTATTGAAGGTCGCGACCGAGTGATTGAGTATGTGGCCAGTCAGTATGGCCGTGAAGCAGTGTCACAAATCATCACTTTTGGTACCATGGCAGCGAAAGCTGTGGTGCGTGACGTGGCGCGTGTTCAAAGTAAATCTTATGGTTTGGCCGATAAAATCTCAAAACTGATTCCTAAAACTCCAGGTATCTCATTGCGAGATGCGGTGCTTGAAGAGCCACAATTAAAAGAATTGCTTTCAAACCCAGATAATATGGATTATGAGGATGCCAATGAAATTTGGGAGATGGCCTTAAAGCTAGAGGGCATTACCCGTAACGTTGGTAAGCATGCCGGGGGTGTATTGATTGCTCCAAATAAAATTACAGACTTTAGTGCTATCTATTGTGATGAAGAAGGTCACCGAGTTAGTCAGTTTGATAAAGACGATGTAGAATCTGTCGGTCTAGTTAAGTTTGACTTCTTAGGCCTGCGAAACTTAACCGTTATTAATGCGGCGGTTAAGAACATTAATGAGCGCCGAGCTCGGGAAAAAAAGCCAGCACTTGAGCTAGAAGATTTGCCGCTAGATGACAAGAATGCTTATAAACTGCTGCAAGAGGCTAAGACCACAGCGGTATTCCAGCTAGAAAGTTCGGGTATGAAAAAGTACCTGTCTAAGCTACAGCCGACCAATATCGAAGACGTTATCGCGATGTGTGCGTTGTACCGCCCAGGCCCGCTAGATGCCGGTATGGTTGAGATGTACATTGACCGCAAACATGGCCGTGAGGAAGTAGTCTATGACCACCCTAACCTTGAGCCTATTTTAGAGAACACCAACGGAGTTATCGTCTACCAAGAGCAGGTTATGCAAATCTCTCAGGTGATGGCAGGTTATAGCTTAGGTGGTGCCGATATGTTGCGCCGAGCCATGGGTAAAAAGAAACCTGAAGAGATGGCCAAGCAGCGGGATATCTTCGTCACTGGGGCAACAGAACAAGGCATTGATCCTGTAGTATCAGGCGGTGTATTTGATCTGATGGAAAAATTCGCCGGTTACGGATTTAACAAATCACACTCGGCCGCTTATGGTGTCTTAGCTTATCAGACCGCTTATTTGAAGTACTACTATCCAGCTGAGTTTATGGCTGCCGTCTTAACCTCTGATATGAACAACACCGATAACGTGGTGTTCTTTATCAACGACTGCCGTGAGAACTTTAATTTAACAGTCGATAATCCTTCTGTTAACCGCAGTGAGTGGCACTTCGTTGCTGATAAACCCACCAATATTATTTATGGACTTGGCGCCATTAAAGGCGTCGGTGAAGGAGCGGTTGAATCCATCGTACAGGCAAGAAGTTTAGGCGGTCCTTTTAGCGATCTATATGACTTCTGCCGCCGCGTAGATATTAAAAAAGTTAATAAGCGCACTTTAGAAGCCTTAATTAAGTCGGGCTGTTTTGATGATTTTGCCATTACCTTACGCCCTGACTTAGAGGATGATCAGCATCATCAAATTCGTGGCGCTCTAATGAAGCAGTTGCCTAGTGCCGTACAAGCAGCTGAGCAAGAGCGTCAAAATAACGAAATGGGCATGATGGATCTATTTAGTGAAGTCGACAACGCCACCACTGCCCCGCCGCTGCCTACGGGTCCTGAACTGATTTGGGGAGATAAGCACCGCCTTAAAGCTGAAAAAGATACCTTAGGGCTGTACCTGACCGGACACCCTATAGATCAGTACCGTAAAGAGGTAGCGGTCTATACCAGCAATGCACGTCTAGATAACTTATCTGATACGGGCTATAACGGCAGCACTCTGTTTGCTGGCCTAATTATGGATATTGCCAACTTTGGAAACCGCTGTGTAATTACCTTAGATGATGGCACGGCGCGGCTCGAGGTAAGCTGTTATGCTGAGCGTTACAATCGAATTAAAGATAAGCTCAAGGTCGATGAAGTTATTGTTATTAAAGGCGGTATCAGAGATCGTGATGGTCGCCTATTTGCACGTTTAGACAACGCTTATACTCTTCTTGAATGTCGTCAGCGTTGGGTGAAAAAAATTAGCATTAAGATTCATAGTGAAGACACCCTACTCTTAGACTCCTTAAAGCCTATATTAAAGCCTGCTCAGCTCGATATTATTCCAAGCATTTCAGCCCCTTCCTTTGAAGAAGAGGTCGATGAGAATGACGCAATGGAAGCTTATTATAATGATGAGCAAGGTGCTATGGGTATCTCGCCAGTGCCCCTCAATCAAAACGATGGCTGTATTCCTGTTGCCCTTAACGTCTATACTGACTTTGCCATTGCTAGTGTTAGTTTAAATGATGATTGGCGGATTTATCCCACTGATGAAAATTTAATGCAGCTAGGTATTGCGGTGCCTGAGGATAATCTTTATTTCCATTACTCTTAATTAGTTTAATACAGACCCCTGTGATGCCTGCTTCTGCAGGCATTTTGTTAATTCACTTAAGCCTAAGTTTGGTGTAATCAAATAGCTTTTAAGGTGACTTTTCTTTAAACTAATCTTTATGCTAACTGATGCCTTAGATGCCTTACTATGAGTTATGCCCTTTTAAACTTAACTCTTTAAATAAGAAAAATAATGACTGTTTCCTCCTCTACCAATCACAGCAATCCCCAAACTGAAACAATAGGGCCTAGCGCTTTACTGAATAAACGTCTAAGCAATATTAAAATAGTTATGGTAAACACTACCCTGCCTGCCAATATTGGCTCAGCGGCAAGGGCCATGCTGACTATGGGATTAACAGATTTAGTAGTGGTTGATCCTAAGCTACCCATTGATGAAGACAGTGTGGCGCATGCAGCAGGGGCTCAGTCTGTGTTAGCTAACTGCACTGTGGTAGAGAACTTAGAGGATGCCTTGGCTGATTGCCATCTGGTATTTGCTGCTAGCAGTCGGCAACGACACATCCCCCGTCCTGTAGTCACACCCAACGAGGCCGCGGATATTATTTTAGGTAGGCCGACTGATGAGACCAAAGTCGCCATCTTATTTGGCCGTGAGGACCGAGGGCTAACCAATCAAGAATTGGCTTTAGCTGATTATCACATTCAGATTGACGCTAATCCCGACTATCCTGTGCTTAATGTGGCCTCAGCGATACAAGTTATTGCTAGTTTTATTTATAGTCGTTTTCTGCAGCATGACCTACAGGCTAAGCCAACTGATAATACCACTGATACCACCGAGATTGAGATAAGACAGAGACAAAGCTGGGACATGCCAGCCATCGATCAACATCAAAAAAACCAACTACAAACTCGAATTATTGAGTTAATGCAGCGTTTAGAGTTAGTAGAAAGCACAGAAGCTGATAAACTAAGAGAGCTGCCAAGTCGGCTATCCCGTTTGCTGTCAAGACTGCAGTTGGATCAAAAAGAATTTGAAATTGTAAGCTCTATAATTGCTAAGATTAAACGAAAGTTGTAACGTTATACTGACTTAAATTTTTAACCCACACTGATAATAAAATAAGACAATCCTATGAGACTAATTAAAGCCATTAAAAAAGCCAAGGCCTCATTACAAGAGGATATCGCTGCGGTATTCGAACGTGACCCAGCTGCTAGAAACAGTACAGAGGTTTTATTAACCTACCCTGGTATCCATGCTTTGATGCTACACCGCGGTGCTCACTACTTGTGGAATAAAGACTATAAGTTCTCAGCGCGAGCGATTTCTTATGGCTCTCGCATGCTTACCGGTATTGAGATTCATCCGGCAGCACAAATTGGCAGACGTTTTTTTATTGACCACGGTATGGGGGTTGTCATTGGTGAAACCGCTAAAATTGGCGATGATGTCACCTTATATCATGGCGTTACCTTAGGCGGTGTCTCTCTAGGACAAGGCAAGCGTCACCCTACTTTAGAAGATGGCGTTATTGTGGGTGCTGGTGCCAAAGTATTGGGACCATTCACTGTGGGCAAAAACGCAAAAATTGGCTCCAATGCCGTCGTAGTAAAAGAAGTCCCTGCTGAAGCAACCATGGTCGGTAGCGCCGCTAGAATGATTAATGCTCCCACTGAAACTGAGTCAGAGTCGGTCAATGCCAATAGCCAAAAACCCAGTCAATCCGCTAAAGAGACAGACTGCCCAGAAACCTCTAAAAACTATGGGCAGCTTAATGGTAAGCGCTTGTCTGAAAGAGTCGACTTTAGCGCCTACGGTCTAAATCCAGACTCAGAAGATCCAGTCGCTGAAGCCTTTAGCAAAGTACTGAGCCACATTCAGCAGTCTGAAACCCGCATTAATGAATTGCAAAAAGCATTGTGCAAACTAGACCCAACCTTTAAGCCCAAAGACTGTGAGAAAATCTCAGTAGATGAGATTGATATGATGAATAATTAATAAAGCTATTAATTGTTTAAGGATCAGAAAACCATGACTTAATCACTGGCCTTAAGATAGCCAGTGATTTTGATAAAGCTCAATTAAACCTACCCATTCATGATTCTTGAATGGGTAGCGCTCTTCAACAGCAATGACCTCTCCCGAGTCGGTAACAATCGCTAAGATATCAATATCTATAATAACTACTCTATTTTTAGGCTCGGTAATAGATTGCAATAATTCATCAACTTCAAGCCGATTAATCTTTTCGGCCTCATAACAATCTTGTTGGATCTGCTTTTCAATTACTTTACTGGCCTTCACCAGCTCCCCTAAAGTTAAGCAAGGCTGATCAGCTTGATTTAGCTTTAAATAACCGCACTGATTGGTATAGTCAGGCTTGGGGTTTTCCGCCGTCGCCGTATAATCCGGGTTTATAAACTCAGTCGACCAATACGCCTCAATCGCCTGATCTTCAAGCACCTTCCTACTTTGCTGCAAGTGATAGCTTGCTTCTTGGTTGCTACCCAACTCAACAATATAGCCTGCAGGGGCAATATCAGAAATCTGCAATAAAGGTTGAATCTCTGAAATGATTTGCTTCTTAAGATTGTCTTGAACACGCTTTAATTTATCAGAGTCATTTAGGGCATTATCTTGTTTTGAAATGCTTAGGCTATTTACATCAACCCCTTTAGTAGAAAATTGTGCCGATGGTTTATCACTACACATCAATAGTTAACCCCTCACGGTTTTTTGAGATCCTATAGCTGTAAATCTACACTCAATTTTAGCTTGCAACAGAAGTTCTAATAATTTGTACTGCAACTGCATCAGCCTCTTTGATAGCGGTGGGCTTGGCGACACTAACTTCGACTTGAGTGGTGTTGTATTTAGTTAAGATATGCTCTGCAATCAACTCAGCCAATCGCTCAATCAGCATGGCTTTGGTTTGCTGGCATAGCTCAGTAATATCGTCACATATTTCTTTGTAATTAATAGCATCCTTGATATCATCGCTTTTACCCGCTTTGCTGATATCTGTGGCCATAGACACATCAATTAATAGGGGCTGCTCAATTTCACGCTCCCAATCAAACACCCCTATTACCGCCTTAACCTTCAGCCCTTTAACCTTGACGAAATCGGTGTTTTTCAGTGGTTCACTCATGACAATATTCTCATCTTATAAAAATAATTTTTTAGTAGGGTTAGTTTAGTGTTATTAACTTAATCGTTCTTTAGTAGGTGTAAAGGCAGCTAAGGATAGTTATTGGACTGATTAGCTGCTAAGCGATTCTTTTTTTAGCATTTTAGAAGGTCTGTTTTGCCACAAATCAATACTAAATAAAAACAACCCAAACCAAATCAAACCAAAGATCATTAATCTCTGAGTATCAAATGGCTCATGATAATAAAAGATAGCCAATAAGAAAATAATGGTCGGGGTCAGATAGTTCATAAAACTTAGAATACTAAAAGCCACCATTTTGGTTGATTTATTAAATAGCAGCAGCGGTATCAAAGTAATAGGGCCAGCAAGCATTAAAAACCAGATCTTACTGCTTAGCCAAAACGATAGTGATGAGCTGGCCACATCAGAGGTCATAAACCACCAAATACAAATAGGCACCAATAAGGCTGTCTCTATAAACATGGCATCTACTGCCTGAAGTGGGGTGCGTCTTTGCATTACCCCGTACACACTAAAGGAGCAGGCCAACACCAAAGATACCCAAGGGATACTACCTAGCATCACCACTTGAATTAATACAGAAGCTAAGGCAAAGCCCACAGCAATCCACTGTAATGGGCGTAGTTTTTCTTGTAAAAACACTAGAGACAATAAAATACCAATTAGAGGGCTGATAAAGTAACCCAAACTGGCTTCTAATATCAGATTGGCATTGACCGCCCACACATAAGTGAGCCAGTTAATAGCAATAATAATTCCCGATAGAAAGGTAATCCAGATTAGACGAGGATTAGATTTTAAGGTACCTAGCCACTGCCAGCGTTTGGTTACCACCAAAAACAATGCCAAACAGGCAAAGGTCCAAACAATGCGGTGCCCGATAATCTCGACGGCATTGTATTCGCCTAGCTGCTTGAAATAAAACGGAAAGCTACCCCAAATGCTAAAGGCAATCAAAGCCGTCAGAATACCTTTGCTGGTGGTATGGACTACTGTGGTTTTAGGTTTACTGAGCGGGCTGTCGTTTGAGGTGGATGAAGACATATAAACAATCCAGAATACGGCTTACGATATGTGAGTGAGTCTATTTATTTTTATAATTATTAGCTGTCCATTATATAGCCTGCTAGCGGACAACTGTGTATTATCTTTATTAGCATAGAAAGAGCAAAGCCACCCTGATTAGGATGGCTTTATTTTTGTTGTTTTAATCTATATCTTTTATCAAAAAATTATCAAAGACTTTATTGTGAATTTCTGAGGTCAAATCTGTAATTAGAGGTTAAGGTTATACCGATTTAACTTCAATATTCATACCCAGTCTGTTACACAGCTCAGCAAATCCTGGGAAGCTTGTATTAACCGTTTCAACCCCTTCAATTTTAATGGTATCTGAGGCTCTTAAACTGGCTACTGAGAAACTCATGGCAATACGGTGGTCATGATGTGAATAAATCTCTGCTCCGCCAAATACCGCTTCTGAATTATTACCGCCTTTACCTTCAATGATAATGCCATCTTCGGTCACAGTGCAGTCCACGCCTAACTGAGTTAGGCCATCCGCCATCACTGCGATACGGTCCGACTCTTTGACACGCAGCTCTTTGGCACCGGTAAGTACCGTTTGACCTTCAGCACAGCTAGCAGCGATAAACAGTACTGGGAACTCGTCAATTGCTAGTGGCACAAGCTCTTCAGGGATTTGAATACCTTTTAATTGTGAAGATTTAATCGTGATGTCAGCGACAGGCTCACCACCCACAAAGGTCTCATTACTGATGGTAATATCGGCATTCATCAGCTTTAAGATATCAATCACTCCGGTACGTGTGGGGTTCATGCCTACCTTAGTGATGGTAATTTCACTGTCTTTAGCAATGGCAGCTGCTACCATAAAGAAGGCCGCAGAGGAGATATCAGCAGGTACCGCAATGTCACAGGCTGTCAGTTGACCACCACCAACCACACTGATTTTATTGCCTTCAACTTCGACGTCATAACCAAAGGCGCTTAACATACGCTCAGTATGGTCACGGCTAATTTCAGGTTGGATAACCGTGGTCTTGCCTTCTGCCCATAAGCCGGCTAGCAATAAGCATGATTTTACTTGTGCTGAAGCCACTGGCATATCATAAGTGATGCCTTGTAGCTTACTGCCTCGTTTATCGCTACCAGTAATACTAATAGGCGCGGTGCCGCGTTCACCTGTGGTCTGTAAGGTCGCACCCATCTCACGCAATGGTTTTGCCACACGCTCCATAGGACGCTTCGATAGGCTGGCATCACCGGTTAATACACTGTCAAATGGCTGAGCCGCTAGAATGCCCGATAAAAGACGCATGGTAGTACCAGAGTTGCCCATATATAAAGGCGTTTTACTGGGCTTAAGTCCATTAATACCCACACCATGAATGGTTACTTCGCCATTTTCTGGACCTTCAATGGTAACTCCCATATCCCTAAATGCTTGTAGGGTTGCTAAGGCATCTTCCCCTTCCAAAAATCCAGTGACTTTGGTCACCCCTTCAGCCAAACTTCCAAACATAATACTGCGGTGGGAGATAGATTTATCGCCTGGAACAGTCATGCTGCCATTAATAGTGGTACTTGGGGTAATAATGTATGCGCTAGAGGCTTGATTTGAGGTTGCCATAGAGTTATCCGTATTAGAAGGGTCCGTTAATTTTTTAGTATAAGGGGTGCTGGTCAGCATATGACCAAAATGTTTTCTGGCGGATTGAGCCCGGCCCAGTAAACCTAATAATTGAGTAGAATCCTCGTTAACAATTAAACTGCGTAGTTCTGATAAATACCTGCTGTATTCATCCAAAGCATTGATTAAAGCTGGCTTATTGGCGATAAAGATATCATGCCACATCACTGGATCGCTGGCGGCGATGCGGGTGAAATCACGAAACCCCCCAGCAGCATAGCGAAAAATATCCATATTATCATCATGACTGGCCAATTGCTCTACTAAGTTAAAAGCCAGTAAATGCGGGAGATGGCTGGTATAAGCCAATACTGCATCGTGATGCTCGACCCCCATTTTCATTATGGTAGCGCCTGCACCCTCCCACAGCTTAGCCACCTTATCAATGGCTTCAGGGTCGGTGGTCTTTAGTTCACAAATGATTAAACTATGATTGACAAATAAGTTGCTGCGGCGGGCATTATAACCAGACTGCTCGGCTCCCGCGATGGGGTGTGCCGGCACGAAACCTGAAGGCAGCTCTTTAAAGACTTCCTTGGCAGCCTCAACCACATTTAGTTTGGTACTACTAACGTCACTAATGATGCAGTCTGCTTCAATCAAGCCTTGTCTCATCGCTTGTTCAATACCTTTGAAGACTGCGCCAACGGTCTTAACTGGGACCGCCACAATGATACAATCACTGCCTGCTACCACATCAAATAATGAATCACTACCTGCGTCTATCACATCGTCTGCTAAAGCAGCTTCAATACTGGGAGCATGCCTGTCTACCGCCACCAATCTTCCAACCAGCTGTCTGTCTCTGATAGCTTGAGCCAAGCTTGCCCCAATTAAGCCCAAACCTATTATACAAACCTGTTCAAACAGCATGTTTCATTAACCTACTTTTATTATATTAGTCATGAGGATATCTATATTGTCTTGCTTTGCTTTGCCTTTGTGCTTTGTCACATCAGCCAAAAGTCTATAACTTAACAGGCCTACATAGATTCCAAGGTGTCGCGAAGAGTGTCTATTAGACGGGTATTGTCTTCTGGCGTTCCTACCGTAATACGTAGCCACTCATCCAATCCATAACCTGCCAAGGGAAGTACGATGATTCCTTGCTCTAGTAAGGCTTGATTGATGCTGTCAGCGTCGCCTACATTGACCATTACGAAGTTAGCGTACGATTTAACAAAGCCTAGGCCTAGCGCATCAAACTGCTTACAGATCCAGCGCATCTGACCATCGTTTATTTTATGAACTTTGGCTATAAAATCTTGATCAGCTAAGGCAGCTACCGCCGCTGATTGTGCGAGTAAACTGACATTAAAGGGCTGTCTGATACGATTCAACATATCTGCAATGTTAGGATGACTTAAGGCATAACCCACGCGTAAACCTGCTAGCCCATAAGCCTTAGAAAAGGTTCTTACCAAAATAACGTTATCAAACTCATCGATTAGCTGGCGATTATTGCTCTCTTCGCAGTACTCAATATAAGCCTCATCCAACACAACCAAAACGTGTGCTGGCACTTGCTCTACAAACTCTTGAATCTCTTGTTTGCTTAATAAAGTACCGGTCGGGTTATTAGGGTTGGCGATAAATACCATACGTACATTATTGTTCTGCTGGATGGCTTCAAGCATCGCCTGTAAGTCATGACCATAGCGCTTAGCGGGCACTTCAATCCCAGTAGCTCCGATCATTTTCGCCAACATAGAGTAAACGATGAAAGCGTACTCACTATAAACTATGGCATCGTTATGACTAACAAACGTGCGAGCGATAATATCTAATAAGTCGTTAGAGCCATTACCCAAAGTGACTTGGCTACTGTGCACATCATTAAAGTCTGCCACCGCTTGCTTTAAATCCGTGCCATTGCTATCTGGATAGCGCGCCAGCTGATCCAACTGCTTGGTAATCGCTAAGGTCACATAAGGAGACGATCCTAAGGGGTTTTCGTTGCTAGCTAGTTTTAGGACATCATTAACCTCATACTCCCGCTTTAAATCCTCAACAGATTTACCGGTTTGATAAGCTTTTAACTTTAAGATGCTATCGTAGGCTGGGGTTAAAAATGTTTTTTCGGTCATGGTTTTACCTAATTTTGTGACAAATAGCCAATGGGTAACGGATACTGGCGGATTAACAGCATTTTAGCTCAAAACAACAGCTTAAGGCTCTAAATAACAGCTTGTGGATAAGAACCTAAAATTCTAACATCACGAACTAAAGGACGAATCTCCTCAATAGCGGCTCTAACATTCTCATCTTCAATATGACCTTCCATATCGATGAAGAACACGTATGACCACTTATTTGGACGCTCTGGACGAGTCTCAATACTGGTCATAGAGACCCCATGCTTAGACAGAGGCTTCAGAATTTCAATCAGCGCCCCTGCTTTGTTATGGGCTGAGACCAAGATGGAGGTTTTATCCTGACCTGAAGGCGCGATATCCTCATGACCGATGATTAAGAATCGAGTGGTGTTGCCTGGGTTGTCTTCAATATTTTCATGTAGCTTATGTAGATCATACTCTGCTACTGCCACATCCCCAGCAATAGCTGCCGAATGCCACTCATTTTTTAATCTGCGAGCTGCTTCCCCATTACTTGAGACTTGAACCCGCTCTACATTAGGATAGTTCACATCCAACCAATGGCGACACTGAGCCAATGACTGCTGATGTGAGTAGATACGACTTAAGCTATCAATCTTGGTATGCTCTGCCACTAAGAAGTTATGATGGATTGGCAGTTCCACTTCACCGATAATTTTTAGTGATGAGGTCAAGAAACCATCAAGGGTATGGTTTACTACCCCTTCTGACGAGTTTTCCACTGGCACCACGCCATACATGGCAGAGCCTGCTTCAACTTCACGGAATACATCAGTAATGGTGGTTAAGGGGACAGTAGTTGACGCCTTACCAAAATGCTTTAATGCCGCGGCATGAGTAAAGGTTCCGACAGGCCCTAAAAAAGCAATTTTCTGTGGGGCTTCTAAGTCTAAGCAAACCGACATAATTTCTCGGAATAAGCGTGCCATTTTTTCGTCACTAATAGGACTGTCTGAAGCTTGATTGCGCTTCATAATGTTTTTTAATACCTGTGCTTCACGCTCTGGACGATAGAAGATGGGGTTTGTATCTACTTCATCTGCATGTTCTTTTTTGAAGATGGCCACTTCTTGAGCAAGTTTGGCACGGTTACTAATGAGCTGTAAAATTTCACCATCCACTTGGTCAATTTTTTGGCGTAGCTCAACCAATACATTCTCAGGAGCTGAAAAATTTTCAGTAGCGCCTTTTTTGATATTGTTATCAGCGTTATTATCGTTATTTGTTGACGAAGTCATAAAAAAGCCTATGGGTCATGTTATGATAGTTGGGTACGTTACAAGTCATAATAAAGTAACTATAACAAACTTACGCCCTGTTTAGATAGCGTCGTTTAAGTTGTCAATACACTTACTTTCCATTTTCAGCCAACTTATGGATAAGTAAGTGTATTTTTAAAGGTATTAACCTAGTTTAATACTCTGCAAAAATTAACGCTAGAGGGTCCGCACTTTTATATTAAGTTACTGTATTTATTTACTATAACTTAGCATATACGACTGTGATGATACCCTTGATATTTTTTAATCTCATAGAAATAAATTAGGAATAGATGATGAGTGCCTTATCACAATTACAAACCATGACTACTATTGTTGCTGATACTGGAGACTTAAGTGCCATTGCTCGCTTAAAGCCAGTTGATGCTACGACCAACCCCAGTCTAATTACCAAAGCACTCACCCACCCAGACAAGCAAGCCATGTTGGCTGATACCCTAAACCGTTACTCCAATCATGGCGATGACATGATTGATAAAGTGATTGATGACTTAACGGTTCAAGTGGGCTGTGACATCCTAAAATTAATCGATGGCCGTGTTTCTACTGAAGTAGACGCTAGACTGTCTTATGACACTGAAGCCACCATTGCCAAAGCACATGAGTTTATGGAAGCCTATGAGCGTGCCGGCGTAGACAAAGACCGCATCTTGATTAAAATTGCTGCTACTTGGCAAGGTATTAAGGCTGCTGAACAGTTGGAAAAAGAAGGCATCCACTGCAACCTAACTTTAATCTTCGGTCAGCATCAAGCTGTGGCTTGTGCCGAAGCAGGCGTGACGCTAATCTCTCCTTTTGTCGGCCGTATCCTTGACTGGCAAAAACGTGAGCAAAACCGTCAAGACATTCCTGTAAGTGAAGACATGGGCGTGCAATCGGTTAAGCGCACCTATCAGTATTACAAACAACACGGCTATAAGACTCAAGTTATGGGTGCTAGCTTTAGAAGTGTGGATCAAATTCTAGCTTTAGCAGGATGTGACCTACTTACCATCTCACCCGAGCTTTTGGATGAGTTGGCTGCTTTAGACACTAACGTGGAGCAAGTGCTTTCAGCAGATATGGCAAGCGAAACCATGCCAAAGGTGAGCCTAACTGAAGAACAGTTCAGTGCTGAATATGAAAAAGACAGCATCACTCAGCATTTATTACCGAAAGGTATTGACGGCTTTATCAATGCGCGTGATGAGCTAGCCAAGGCTTTAAAGCAATTAAACAAATAATAAGTTAAATGCACAACTGTTGAATAAATAACTTTTAAAAGCATTAACTGTCTTTAAACCAAAAAAACTCTACGCTAGCGTAGAGTTTTTTATTATCGGCTATATCTATTATTTTTAAGATCTATTATTGCTAAGGGCTTAGCCTTCTAGTACGGTATATACTGGCACTGGGAAAGGCTTATGTAAATCTACTAAATCCAGTAGCACTAATACACCTGCCACTTCATGGCCAGCTTCTTTACACAAATGATAAGCGGTATTTAAAGTGCCCCCAGTAGCTAAAATATCATCAACCAATAATACTTTACGTGGAGCCATACCGCCTTGGATTTCTAAAGTATCACTACCATACTCTAAGGCATAGGACTTATTGGCCACAGGAGGCGGTAGTTTACCAGGCTTACGCAGTAACACCATACCTTTGCCCAAGCGTCCTGATAACAAACTTGCAAAAACAAAACCACGGGCTTCAACAGCCACAAAACAATCAATCTGCTCTAATAAGCCATCCGGTAAAGCTGCTAGCATGGCATCAATAACTTCATTCACATGATCAAGCAGTAACGGAGTGATGTCATAAAAATCAATACCAGGCTTAGGAAAGTCAGGAACAGTGCGAATGGCTTTCCACAAGTCATGCTGTCTACGGCTTTGTAAATCTTCATTGCTCGGTGGCACAGCGCCTGTCTCTTGCACGCTTGAGAGGCTTTGAGGGTTGTCACTCATAAGTTTTCCATCAAAATTAGGGTCGAAGAGGTAAGATAAACATATAGAGAGGGCTATTGTTTAACAAAACGTCTATTTTACCATATCATCTCCCTTGAGTCTTACAGATAGGTCACTGAAATTCGAATACCTGTTACTGAGCTTGTTTGCTATAATCAATGCCCAAATTTAAACGTTAACCTTATGCTATATAGAGAGCTGTATAATGAAAAAATGGGAATGCATAATTTGTGGCTGGATATATGATGAAGAGTTAGGCTGCCCGGAAGAAGGGATTGCACCAGGCACCAAATGGGAAGATATCCCTGATGACTGGACCTGTCCTGAATGCGGGGTCGGTAAATTAGACTTTGAAATGCTAGAGGTATAGTTTATCTTAATAGATACGACCCAAGGCCATTAAAAGGATTTTATGTACCATGCCAAACTCCATTCTCAACCAGTATGATTGGTATCCCTCGCCTGTTTCAGCAATGATGCAACAAGCCATAATTCCAGTCTCTAAGGATATTGAGCTTTGTGTCGAAGTGGGTGGCGATCCTAAAAACCCTCCCTTACTGCTGATTATGGGGTTAGGCTCACAGCTTATATTTTGGCCTGAAAACTTTGTAAAGCGCCTTATAGATGCCGGATTCTTTGTCATTCGTTTTGACAACCGTGATATTGGCTTATCTACTAAAATTTCTCGCTCAGATCTGCCCAAAACCAATACCTTGGCTGCCATGATGAAACTGCAGTTAGGACTGGATAACTCAAAAACACCCTTTCCCTATCGATTAGATGATATGGCAGAGGATACCGCAGACTTGATTAAGGCTTTAGGCTTTCGTCAAGTGCATGTGTTAGGTGCCTCTATGGGCGGTATCATTGCCCAGATTTTAGCCGCTAAGCATCCTCATTTAGTGGACCGTTTGGCCTTAGTATTCTCTACGCATAACAAACCTTTATTAGCGCCGCCTCGACCAAAACAACTGTACACGTTAATCAAACGTCCCAACAGTTATAAAGAAGAAGATATCGTTGAGCATGGCAAATGGTTTATTAAAACCGTGGGCTCACAAGGTCATATCGATGAAGAAGCTGTGGCTGAGGTTGCTAAATTAAGATATCAACGCTGCTTTTATCCGGTGGGTAGCCTGCAGCAACTAAAGGCTATTTTAATGACCGGCTCGGTGCAGCCTTATACCAAAGAGATTAAAGCCCCCACTTTGGTGATGCATGGCAGCAACGATGGACTATTACCTCCGTCGCACGGCAAAGCAGTCGCCAAAGATATCCCCAATGCTACCTTTAAACTTATTAAAGGCATGTCGCACGACTTACCTGAATACTTTCAACCCTTCATTGTCGCTGAGCTAAAAAAGCACATGCTGCAAGTTAGCTAACTGTCATAAAATTGACATTCAAATACTCTAGTCTTCTATAATGATAGACTCTCATTGAGTAATCAATTAAGAAGACTAGGTTCTTTTATGCCCTATAAAACATCAGATAATCAGTACAGAATTAAGACCAAGCCCTCAAAGTATGCACATTTCATGCAAGCTTATAAAATAAGAACGCCAAAATATAAGTTCTACTTAGAGCGTGGCGGCAATGAGGGTGATCCGATTATTCTATTAATTATGGGACTCGGTGCTCAATCTTTGGTTTGGTCCAACCTATTTTGCCAAGAGCTAATCAACTCAGGATATCAAGTGATTCGATTTGATAATCGAGACATAGGCAAATCAAGCAAGCTTAAGCACAAAAACAAACTTACCAAAGAGTATAAGTCAGTCTCAAAAAAGCTAGCTTTATTATCGCGATTTAAGCTAGGTTTGCCTCTACACATCGAAGAAGACAGCATCCCTTATACCCTTTTTGATATGACTGAGGATGTGCATCAGTTGTTAAATGCCTTAGAAATTGAGAAGTGTCATGTGATTGGGATGTCCATGGGCGGTATGATTGCTCAAATTTTAGCCGCCGAACATCCCGATAGAGTGGATAAGCTTGGTTTGCTAGCCACTAGCAATAACAAACCTTTTTTACCCCCGCCTAGGATTGATGCCCTCAGAGCTCTGACCAAACCTATCCCGCAGACCAAAGATGCCACTAAAATTATCGAAAACAACCTGAATTTACAACGGGTTATCGCCTCTCCTGACTTTTTTGATGAAAAGCGGGCTTTAAAGCGTACTAAACTGCTCTATAATCGCCGCTTTTATCCCATAGGAGTAAGCCGTCAATTATTAGCCCTATTAGCGACAGGCTCCTTAGTAAATATAGATAAAAAAATCAAACAGCCGACCTTAATTGTGCATGGGTCAAAAGACAGGTTATTGCCTCCTGCTCATGGTCATAGCCTATCAAGAACCATTCCGCACGCTGATTTTAAGCTGATACCTGGTCTGGGTCACGATATACCAGATACCCTAGCTCGTTATTTGGCGGATTTATTTGCTGAGCATTTCCGTTAAAAAAGGCAGCCATCGATAACAAGGGCTGCCTCAAAAAATATTAATCTAACTATAAGCTGTATTTAGCTACAAGTTATGTCAGAGCTAGCTAGCTGCGATAATCGGCATTGATGCTGACATATTCATGAGATAAATCACAAGTGTAAACGGTATCAGTAGCCTCGCCCATACCCAGATCAATATTAATGGTAATCTCAGGGCGGCTCATGACTTCTTGGCCTTGCTCCTCAGTATAGCTTGGATCTAACTGACCACGCGTACAAATGGCCACATCATCAAGGGTCACACTAACTTGATCGGCATCAAGGTTTTCAGCCCCTGAGTAGCCCACTGCAGCCACAATACGACCCCAGTTTGGATCACTGGCAAAAAAGGCTGTCTTCACTAAAGGAGAGTGAGCAACGGCATAGGCCACATCGCAACAATCTTCAACCGTCTTACCACCAGTCACTTTAACTGTAATGAATTTGGTTGCCCCTTCCCCATCTCTGACAATCAAGGTAGCCAAACGCAAAAAGACTTCTTTTAATGCTTGGTACAGTGCTTGGTAGTGTGGGTGCTGAGTTGAATCGATTAAATTCGCCTGGTCATCACCGGTAGCAATCAACACACAGCAATCATTGGTTGAGGTATCCCCATCAATGGTAATGCGGTTGAATGATTGATTGGTCAACTCTACTAACATCTGCTGTAGTAATGGCTGAGCAATAGGCGCATCTGTGGCCACATATCCTAGCATAGTAGCCATATTAGGGCGAATCATGCCCGCGCCTTTTGAGATACCGGTTACTTTGTAGCTTGTGGCTTCATCCACAACCACATTGGTACTGGCCACTTTAGGGATAGTATCTGTGGTTCTAATAGCGTTGGCAGCAGATAACCAATTGTCCTGCGATAGATTGGCCAAACAGTTATCCAATCCGTTAATAATGGCTTCACTATTAATTACTTCGCCGATAACACCGGTAGAAAAAGGCATCACCTGATTAACTTCTACCTCTACTTTGTCAGCTAAAGCTTTACAAGTTTGCAGCGCACGGCGATAGCCCTCCTCGCCTGTTGCAGCGTTTGCATTACCGGTATTAATTAGCAGATATCGTGCTGATTTATCACTGCCGGCAAGCTGTTGTAAATGCTCACGCACCAGCAACACAGGGGCTGCACAGCACTTATTGGTGGTAGTGACACAAGCCACCGAAGCGGTTTCACTTAAACGAAACACAACCAAATCATCACGATCTTTGTAGCGAACGCCAGCAGCAGTTATGCCAATTTCAACGCCTTCAATGGCATGAATAATGTCTGGTGGTGCTATATTTCCTACTGGCATAAATATCCCTTACTTATCGGTTAAAAGCTGTCGGTGCAGTCTTTATTTAAGTTGATTTTATTTGCTTAGGCTATTTTTTAGGCTGTTTTTTTTAAAATCGGAAAGAAGCCCAAATTGGCGCATGGTCTGATGGTTTCTCCATCGCTCTTAATTCATAACTGATTCCGGCATCAATACAGTTGTCTTTAATATCCTCTGTACATAAGATGTGGTCAATTCTAAGTCCACGTTTTGGATTATCATTAAAGCCGCGACTACGATAATCGAACCAGCTAAACTTCTCATTACAATCTGGGTTATGGATACGGTAAGTATCAAATAAATTTCGGCTCATTAAAGCTGTATACCACTCGCGCTCTTCTGGTAAGAAAGAGGTTTTGCCAGTTTTAAGCCAGCGCTGCGCATTTTTTTCACCGATACCGATGTCATTGTTTTCTGGCGCAATATTCATATCGCCCATAATAATCAGCGTACGCCCTTCTTCTTTTAAAGCATCAATATAGACATTTAACGAGGCGTAATACTCTCTTTTCATTGGAAACTTGGTTTCATGGTTTCGGCTCTCCCCTTGTGGGAAATAGCCATTTAACACATCAACCTCTTTTCCATCAAATACATAGCGGGCATGAATAAAACGCTTTTGAGCATCTTCTGCTTCGCCTGGAAAACCTTTTTGGACAAAAATAGGCTTCTGCTTTGATACTAGAGCTACCCCATAGTGTGCCTTTTGACCGAAGTATTCTACATGATAGCCTAGTGACTCCACATCTTGTACAGGGAACTGCTCATCATGTACTTTGGTTTCTTGAATGCCCATGACATCTGGATCAATGATGTCTTTTACCGCTTCTAATTGATGTTGACGCGCTCTAATTCCATTAATATTAAAACTGACAAAACGGATCATAAACCTAAATATCCCAAGGTAAAAAGTGAATTGCTAATCGTTTTTATACTATTTAGTAACTTTACTATTTTCTAATTTTGCTATTTGCTTATAACACTGTTTGCTAATTGCACACTATATTTTATTTATAAACCAAGCTAACCTTTATGGTAGTAAGCGCTTAATATCCCACTGGTCGGTATCAGTAACTTTGGTATAGACAATTCTGTCATGAAGTCTGTTGGGTCTGCCTTGCCAAAACTCTATCTCAGTAGCAGTGATTTGATAGCCACCCCAAAAGTCAGGCGTTGGTACCTCGCCTTCAGGATATTGCTGTTTTAGCTCAGCAAACTTATCATCCATAGCTTGGCGACTTGACACTGGTCCACTTTGCGGTTGACTTACCCAAGCGCCTATTTGACTTTCATAGGGACGCTTTTGGAAATAAGCCTCTGTGGTGGCACGGTCTACTTTAGTGATATTGCCTCGGATCCTTACCTGGCGCTGCATATCATGCCAAAAGAACAGAGCCTCAGCATGAGGATTTTGGTCAATATCTTGGCCTTTATGACTGAGATAATTGCTATAAAAAACTATCCCTTCATTATCAACTTCTCGTACTAACACCGTTCTTACCGCTGGCATATTGTCTGAACCACAGGTAGCTAAGCTGATGGCATAAGGCTCAGGAGCTTTTTGTTCAATGGCTTCATTTAACCATAACGTTAATAGCTCAAAAGGACTGTCCATCAGCACCTCTTCATGCAGCTCGCCTTTTTCGTATGAGACTCTTTTATCACTAAAATCCATATTGCCCCCATTGTCTCTCTTAGTAGCCATTTGCTTAACCGCATTGCGGTAAAAAAACTGTGCTATAAGAAAGACTGATGCCTTTAATAAAACCGTAAATACTCTAAATCTAACAGCAACAGTTTAGCCCATCACTGCTTTAACTTTAGCCGCCAGCTCATTAGCTAACTTATCGCATTCTTCGGCATTGTCTAATTCAACCATAACTCGGATAAGAGGTTCAGTGCCTGACTTACGAATCAGTAGTCTACCGCGACCTTCAATGCCTTTTGATGCCTCATCAAACGCTTGCGCTAACTCTGGGAAATCATACGGGTCTGCCATTTGCTCTAAGCGCACATTAACTAGGGTCTGTGGCAATAGCTTAAAGCCCTTGGTCAATTGGCTTAGGGTTTGTTTGGTCTGTGCCATCACTGCCAACACCTGCAGTCCAGCAATAATAGCATCCCCGGTACGACTCTTATCCAAGCATAAGATATGGCCTGAAGGCTCACCGCCTAAGATCCAATCATTGGCCTCTAAGCCTTGCATTACATATCTATCGCCTACTTTTGCTCGCTCTAAAGTAATGCCCTCAGCTTCAAGTGCTAGCTGTAAACCCATATTACTCATTTGAGTACCAACAACACCTGCGGCTTTGGTTTCCGACTTAGTGGCTAGAATGTATAATATGCCGTCTCCATCAACCAAATCACCGTTTTCATCTACCATGATGATGCGGTCCCCATCACCATCTAAAGCGATACCTAAGTCCGCTTTGTGCTCAACCACGGCCTGCTGAATCGCTTCTGGATAAGTAGAGCCACATTTATCATTAATGTTGATGCCATCAGGTTTATTGTGGATAGCAATAACTTCAGCCCCAAGCTCACGTAACACACGAGGCCCTACGCTATAGCCTGAACCATTAGCACAGTCAATAACGATCTTTAGATTGGATAAATCATATTGGTAAGGAAAGCTACCTTTACAAAATTCGATATAACGGCCTTTGGCGTCATTGATTCGAAAATGCTTACCCAGTTGAGCAGGGTCTTCTTGAGTGTAGTCCGCATGACCCTCTACAATGCCGTCTAGCTTTTTATTAATCGCTTCTTGCATCTCATCACTAAGCTTGCGGCCATCTGCAGCAAAAAACTTAATGCCGTTATCATAATAAGGGTTGTGAGAAGCAGAAATCACCACGCCAGCATCGGCATGGAAGCTACGCGTTAAGTGAGCAATAGCAGGGGTTGGTAAAGGACCCACCATATGCACATCAACACCCGCTGAGTTAAACCCTGCTTGTAAGGCTGCTTCGATAACATAGCCGGATAAACGCGTGTCTTTACCAATCACCACACTCGGCTTCTTCTTTGAAGAAACGTGATGCTCTACCAAAACTTGGCCTGTCACATAGCCTAGTTTTAAAACAAAATCTGGGGTAATTGGAAACTTGCCAAAAAGTCCACGTATACCGTCTGTACCGAAATAGCTCATAAATCCCTCAACTAAATAGCAATTAAATAGCATTAAAAATAGTAATCAAATAAGTAACCATTAAATCAATAACTAATAAATTTATTATGTCCTAATATACTACAAAAAAAAGACCAAAAGATATTGTCTTTTGGTCTTTTTGGCTGTCCAATAACAGGTTAACCAACAAAACAACCTTTATCTAGTCAATGATTTCTCATTAGCTAATACGATAGTTAGGAGCTTCTTTGGTAATCTGAACATCATGAACATGCGACTCTTTCATACCTGCAGAAGTTACTCTGATAAATTCAGGTTTGGTGCGCATCTCTTCAATAGTGGCACAGCCCGTATAACCCATTGATGAACGTAGACCGCCCACTAATTGGTTTACGATACCGTTAACTGGGCCTTTATAAGGAACACGACCTTCAATGCCTTCTGGTACTAATTTCTCAACGCCATCTTTGGCATCTTGAAAATAACGGTCAGAGGAGCCGTTTGAGCCAGACATAGCCCCTAAGCTGCCCATACCACGGTACGCTTTGTAGTAGCGACCTTGGAATAGCTCAACATCACCTGGCGCCTCTTCAGTACCTGCCAATAATGAGCCCACCATGATGCACGAAGCACCAGCAGCAATGGCTTTGGCCATATCACCTGAGTAACGAATACCACCATCAGCGATTAAAGGAATGCTGTCTTTTAACGCAGAAGCCACATTATCAATGGCTGAAATCTGAGGCACACCAATACCGGCAATAATACGAGTGGTACAGATAGAGCCTGGACCGATACCTACTTTCACTGCGTTAGCACCTGCATCGCGTAAAGCTAAGGCTGCATCGCCAGTAGCAATGTTACCGCCAATAACTTGAATGTGTGGGAAATTCTTCTTAACCCAGCTTACTTTATCAATAACGCCTTGTGAGTGACCGTGTGCAGTATCAACAACAATTACGTCCACTTCTGCTTCAACCAAAGCCTCGACACGGGCTTGAGTGTCTGCACCCGTACCCACAGCAGCGCCCACACGTAAGCGACCTTGTGAGTCTTTACAAGCATTAGGGTTGTTTTCAGCTTTGTTAAAGTCATTGACGGTAATCATACCTTTTAGACCAAAGTTATCATCTACCACCAAAACTTTTTCAATGCGGTGCTCATGAAGCAGCTTTTTAATATTTTCGTTAGACTCGCCTTCTTTTACGGTTACCAACTTATCTTGTGGTGTCATTACGTTACTTACAGGTTGGTTGTGATTGGTTTCAAAACGCACATCACGGTGAGTAACGATACCCACAACTTGACCACTACCTGACTCTACAACAGGTACCCCAGAGATGTTATTTTCATTGGTAATGCGAAGCAGCTCACCCACAGTAATATCTGGGGTCACTGTGATAGGATCTACCACTGTACCGGCTTCGAATTTTTTTACACGACGCACTTGCATCGCTTGACGGTCAATGTCCATATTCTTATGCACAATACCCATACCACCAAGCTGAGCCATGGTGATCGCCATTTCTGATTCTGTTACTGTATCCATTGCGGCCGATATTAGAGGAAGATTTAAAGAGATATCTTCAGTTAATCGCGTCGTCAATGAAGCTGATTTAGGAAGCACATTTGAATATGCAGGCAGGAGTAAAACATCATCAAAAGTTAGGGCATCATCTACGATTCGCAACATACAGACCTCTTGGCTAGGGAAAATAAGCAACCTATTATAACAAAATTATCAGCTTTGTGAGCACTTGAATTTAAAGAGCTTCCTGCTTTAAATACCGCTTAAGTAATTATTAATAATAGTGACTTTTCTTGAGTTGATTTTTAGTTTCTTGGGGCAAAAGTGATGCGGTCAGTGGGTAAATGGCCTCTGTGATTCTCATTTAAATAATCTAGCATTTGCTTACGAATATCACATTCTAAATTCCAAGCATTCATCGGCCCATCAGAGCTGACTTTACCTCGCAGTGTAATGCTTTCTTGGGTCACCTCGATGACTCTCATCTCAGGCTTCATGTCTTTGTCCCATAGCTCATGCGCTATAGCCAACTCATAAAACTTCTGCTGTATGGCATCGATGTCCGCGCCATAATCGACATATAAATGAACGGCACTGGACTGATGCGATGAGGTATGTGACCAGTTTTCTAGCACCTCAGTGACAAAGTACTTCATCGGCACAATAAGCCTTCTATCGTCCCATGTTTTTAATACCGCGTAGGTATAGCGTAAGTCTTCCACCTCACTCCAGATATCATTAACAAATATGGTATCGCCAATTCGTACTGGCTGAGTGATTGCTACCTGGAAGCCCGCAATAATATTGCCTAAAGTTGGCTGAGCCGCAATACCGATAATAGCCCCAGCAATCCCCGCAGAGGTTAACAACGTGGTGCCCAGTCCCTCTAAGTCAGCAAACTCTGCCAAACCAATCCAAACGCCACCCAGTACCATGACAAAAATGAAAATACGTCTAAATACTGAGACGTAAGTCATCCTAATACGCTGGGTATTAAATTGCTCTTCATCTAATGAATCAATTTGGTAATCTTGGTATCGGTTGGCAAAAAAGTTAATCGCCCTAACCCCAAGCCATAGACCGCTGATAACCAGACACAACCAAATAATAGGCCGGGTGGAGGTGGCGATGGCATCTACTCTAGGCAAGCTACCAGAGACCAAAGCCAGCATCATAGAGAAGCTTAAGGTGACAGTAAGAGGCACTGTTATTTTTGAGAAAAAGTCAGTCAGGCCTTTATTACCCAACGACAGCTCGTCCTTTTGGGTACGGTGAGTGATGGCATTGGAGTATAGACTGACAAACTTTGACACCCCTTTACTGAGCGCAAAGCTTATGCCCATAGTGGCAAACATAAATAGAATTAGAACCAGCACTTCCCAAACACTAATACCCCAAACTTTAGCCGTCATTGGCTCTGGTAAAAAGCGCTCGAACTCTGCTGGCTTATGAATATCATATAGCGCATTAATATTGGCCACAGTTTGCGAGGAGAACACCCAAACTGGCGACTGATTGCCTACCCGTACACGTTCTAAGTATAGGGGTACGCTTCTGTTCTTGTAGTTAATATCACCCAGTTTTATAGAGCGTCTTGGCACCCCATGAATGGGACTATCAGTCCCTAGTACAGGCTCAACTAAACCGTCTGAACGATCCGGCAGATCATCGAAAATATACAGACCTTTTTCGGTCATTAAATAATCCAGCTTCTTTGCCAGATCTGTGGCTTCGTTCTTTTGGGCCGCTTCAGGTAATAAATTTAGGTTTAACGCATAGGCTGCTAGGGCAAAGTTTTTTTGCAAGTTGGCGCTATTAAAGAATTCTAATGTGGCCAGAGGTGTTTCAAGATTAGGGGGAGTAGATAATTCAGGCAAACCAGAGTTAAGCTTATTTAGCACATAGTAGGCTTCATTGAACTCCCCTGTAAGCTCATTTTCAGCCAAGAGCGGACGAGTAACTTCCTCCTCATCCTCCTCTGGTTGGTCTTTTTGAACCTTCTGAATGGCATAGTCAATAATGTTGTCAGGCTGGTCAGCATTTTGTGCTTGCTGCGTTGTCTTTGCGTCTTTAGCATGGGATAAAGCTGGTGCCAAAAACATAAACAACACGACCACAGCTAAATGGAGCGCCTTAAGCAGAGGCTTATCCCACTTAGCTAGGGTCGGCTGATTAATAACGCTGTTTTTTCGAACAGATGACATCACATCAGAGCTCGACAAGCTTGTAGTACAAGCTACTTCGTTTTTGTATGCTAAGTTATTCATGCACACTCCAAGTCGTTTTGGTTGCCAGAGCCTAGGGCATTATACTTAAAACACAGACGCTACCTATCTAGACCGTGCTTGTCGAGTTAGCTTTATTTACTGTACCGATATCAATCAATTAAGCAAAACTAGATACGTCTCCAAGTCGTACCTTGCTTACCGTCTTCAAGCTCAATATTGTTTTGCTGTAACAAATCACGAATTTCATCAGCACGAGCAAAGTTCTTATTGGCTTTAGCCTCGATACGCTCTTGAATAAGCGCATCGATTTGCTCATCACTCATCTGACCTTCACTTACCGCACCAATTTGAGCCTGCAGGAACTCTGTCGGATTCACTTGACCAATATTTAAAGTAGCAGCCAGCGCTTTTAGAGTCATTGCAGCCGTTTGTAGCTTAGCAATACCTTGGTCATTTTCTGTTTCACGTGCCAGCTTATTAACCTCTTTTGCTAAGCTAAATAAGACGCTGATGGCTTGTGGCGTATTAAAATCATCATTCATAGCCTTGATGAAATTAGCACTATAACCACTGATCTCATTAACCACTTCAGTTGACGCTTCTACTGACTCATCCAGCTTGCCTGCTGATTCTAAAACTGCTTCGGCCGCTTTCAACGCTTGGTAAACTCGAGTTAATCCTGAATGCGCCTCTTTTAGTGCTGTATCTGAAAAGTTAACCTGACTGCGATAATGGCTCGATAGAATAAAGAAGCGAATAGTTTCAGGGTGGAACTTCTCCATCACTTCACGAATGGTAAAGAAGTTCCCTAAAGATTTAGACATCTTTTCGCCATCAACGTTAATAAAACCAACATGCATCCAGTTATTGGCATAAGTACAGCCGGTCGCCGCCTCTGATTGGGCGATCTCGTTTTCATGGTGTGGGAACTGTAAGTCATGACCCCCACCGTGAATGTCAAAGCTGTCCCCTAGACACTTAGTTGACATAGCAGAACACTCAATATGCCAGCCTGGACGACCACCGCCCCAGTTAGAATCCCACTGTGGCTCACCTGGTTTTGCCGCTTTCCAGAGTACAAAGTCAAATGGGTTCTTCTTATCGGTATCGACATCGACCCGTGAGCCCGCTTGCAAATCCTCTAATTTCCGCTTTGATAATTTGCCATAACCCTCAAAGGTTTCAACGGCATAATAGACATCACCATTTGCCGCAGCGTACGCATGGTCTTTTTGCTCTAGGGTATCAATCATTTGCAGCATTTCATCGATATGCTGTGTGGCGCGTGGCTCTGAGTTAGGATCTGCACAGCCTAAAGCCACAGCATCTTCATGCATAGCCTTAATGAAGCGTTCGGTTAAGCCGCCAATCTCTTCGCCATTTTCATTAGCACGAGCAATAATTTTGTCATCAATATCGGTGATGTTACGCACATAATTCACCTCAAAACCTAAGTGACGTAACCAGCGTGATACCACATCAAAGGCAACCATTACCCGAGCATGACCAATATGGCAATAATCATAAACCGTCATACCACACACATACATGCCTACCTTACCGGCTTGTAGCGGCTTAAACTTTCGTTTATCGGTAGTCATAGAATCATAAATCTTCAACGTGGCCTGACTTTCGACCAACTGTTTTGATAGGAATTCAGGAGTTTGCGTGATATTGGCAGATAAAGACATATTAAAACCTTATAATGAAAACTGATGAATGATGACATCAAGTATTATTCTTAGCGAGGCTCATATTACCTAAGCTTGGCTAAAATTGCTATATTTCATCGGCATAGGATATGATGCTAACTTAAGTTTTTTAATAAAACCCCCTTAGCTTTACTGGAGTTCCCGTTATGGGCAATCGATTAACCAAAATTTACACCCGCACTGGAGATGATGGCACGACAGGCATGGCAGATGGTAGCCGTGTCAGTAAAGCAGATGCTATCTTTGTGGTAATGGGTGACGTTGACGAATTAAATGCCCATATCGGCATGATCTTGGCACAGATAGCAGCCTTAGAGGCAGATAAAGCACAAAGATTTACTGCGATATCTGACAGCTTAAGCACCGTTCAACATTTATTATTTAATATCGGTGGTGAACTGGCTATGCCGGAATATAAAGGTATTACTGAAAGTCATATTAGCTGGCTAGAATCTGAAATTGATACCTTTAACCAAGATCTACCTGCCCTAAAGGATTTTATCTTACCAGCAGGCTCTCGTTTAGTCAGTCAAGTCCATATCGCTCGAACTGTCTGCCGCCGTGCTGAACGTCAAGCGGTTAACCTACAGCAAATCAGCGGTCAAGCCATAAGCGCAAATGCGCTTAAACTATTAAATCGTCTATCAGACTGGCTTTTTGTTTTATCAAGATATTGCGCCAAAGTTGAGGGCTCAAAAGAGGTGTTATGGGATAAAACCATATTGGATAAATTCAGCAGTTAGCCAACCATATAGCCAGCCTGTTATTTAAATAGTTTTATAAAGTATCTCACAATAAAAAAAGGTCCAACACAGTTTGTTGGACCTTTTTTAATGAGCTAACTTAAGCTAACTAAGGGCTTAAAAGCCCAAAAGTTTTAGTTACTTTTAGTCTATTACCCTTAGTAAGTGCCGTCTTCTTCAATGATGACCATTTCAATACTGTCATCTTTAGGAGCACTTAGCTTCTTAGGAACTTCAACGGGTTTAGTGGCCGTGTTATTGGCTTCCTCAGTTACAGGCTTGCTAGGCTTTGGGGTTTCAGCTGCTTGAGGCTTAGCGGGTTCTACTGGTTTAGCAGCAGGCTTTTGCTGAGCTTCAGTCTGTGCTTCAGCACTACGAGCAGGCTGAGTCTGACGTACAGGCGCTCTTTGCTTCTGCTCAGGCTCTGGACGAACGCGAGGCTGCGTAGGTTGTCTTGGCTCAGCTGGTAGAGCTGGAGCAGGTCTTGGCTTATTGGTATCTGGAGCAGTACGACGCGCATCAATAACAGCCTGATACTGCGACTTGGCAATAATGTCTGACGCAGCCATTAAGATAGAGGGCTGACCCACTACGCGAGCAATAGACTGTCCGCCTTGCATACCCACCACATAGCTGAAGTTATCACTAACCAACATGTTGTTATTTAATACGATGCCTTCAGAGCGTAATAACTCAGCCAAAGTACGGTCTTCAACTTGAGTGTAAACTCGATTAGCACGGCTTACATCTTGGTTTGGCAAAGTTAAGCTTAAGCTGGCACTACAGGTGATCATACCTTGATCATTTGCTTGCTGCATTACTCTTGGGTTGGCAACATCAACCAATACTGAACCTACCGCATTATTGACGTTGGTCAAACTTAGGCTTTCTCCGTTACTCTCAGCATAAGCATTGAATAAACGCTGTGACTGAGATCCTAAAGTAGACTGCACAGTTTGTGTCAACTGAGTTAAGGCCACTTGATCATCACATTGAACCACAGGAGCAGTTGTGACTACTTCAACTTTAGCCTCATCTGATTTATCAGTAGACTCTTCTTTTTTGCTACAACCCACAGCGGTTAATCCGCATAGCAACATCACCCCTACCAAACTTGTAGGACGTGAAACACGATCAAAACTTAACTTCATCATAACCTCTTTTAAAACCAGCCTTGACTATCGCACGGCAATCTATATTTTTACAAAAAAGCCGATAGCTCTTTTGTAAAAATACGTCTTAAACCGTACTAGTCATTATTGTTACGTATTATACGCCAAAGCATAAATATTTGTTAATTCATATTAAAGTTATTGCATTTTAATGAAGTGTTATCACAATTTATATCTATAGTTTGTAAAGTAGGCTAATTAGCCTCTATTAATACTGCCTATTTTCTGCCAGTATTTCATTATAAAACTGAGCTATTTTATCTAATCAGCTCTCTAATAAACGTACTTTTAGCCTATCGAAATTTTAAAGGCTTTGGCTTACTCAGAAGAGACTCTATGACTTCGTTAACCTCTTTACTCGACACCCATAATTGCTATTTACTCGGTCATAGAGGTGCTCGTGGCGAGCAACTAGAAAACAGTAAAGCCGGCTTTATCCATACTCAGCAGCTAAGTCAAATCTCATCGAACAATTGGCAAAAAAAGAAACTGGTAGGTATTGAGTTTGATGTGCAGTTAACTTTAGACGGTCAATTAGTGGTATTCCATGATGATACATTGCTTAGGCTATTTTCTCATCAATCTAGAATTGAACAATTAACCGCTGCCCAACTACAGCGCATCAGTTGCTCTGCTAGCGCTGATCAAAGTGGTCCTATCTTACTGCTGCGACAGATGCCGGAGTTTATTAAAAATTACAGCCACATTGAACTAGAGATTAAGACTAGCAATCGCACCAACTATCAGCAACTGATTCAATCATTAAAGCAATGTTTGATTACTCCAGAGTTTAAGACCTTATCTTTAACCTTAACCAGCTTTGATGTTCATTTGCTTGAGAAGCTACAGGCGGATACTTTCCTTAGCCAGTGTAAACGAGGCCTATTGGTAGAGCCTGCCTGCCCGCAGCTGACCCTGAAAATTATGGCACAGCCAGCTTTCAGGCATGCCGAGCCCCTCACCCCTTCTACGCACCCTATACTTATAAATGATATTAAAAATGCAGTAATGAGCACGGGACAGCCTTTTGCCAATACGGTATTAATTGCTTTACGATTAGGCTGCTCCTCTATTGGCCTATTTTATCCTCTATTTGATTCAAGCTTTATAGCTCAATGTCAAAGATATGATCTTGCTACTACTGCTTGGACTGTTAACAATATCGACTCTGCCAAACATCTTATCAAGCTTGGGGTTAACTACCTTATTACAGACTACCCCAACACTTTTTTATGTAGCTAAATAGCTTCCTAAAAAGCCAATCCAAATAATACCAATCTAGAAAAAATAGGGCGGCAGCAAAATTTGTTGCCACCCTATTAATTAACTGTTATATAAAAGTAAAAAAAGCCGAAAACCTGAGTTTCTCGACAATAATCTAGTGTATAAGTGTTCACTTTAATATTTATTTAAGGTATTCTACTCTTATCAATATCACTAATCTTATTTCAAGTAAGGATACCCTAGTAATGCAAATAAGAAATGGAAGTCTTTTGTCTTCCTTGCGTGCTGTAGGACGAAAATCTGTACATGGCGCCCACAAAGCATTTCACTCCGGCAAAAAAGTGGCGGATGCCCTAACTCGTTTGCCATTAGTTGAACTAATTAATAAACAGTTAAATTCTGATAGCTCTGTACCTTCCGCTACTATCAAAACTGTTAAAGATGAACGTCAAAAATCAACGGATTTATCTACTCATTCAGCTGACGTCACATTTGAAGGCTCATTAACTGCTGAAGAAGAACAACTGGCCAAGGAGCTGGCTTTTAAACGTGCCCCTATTAACTGGGTCCCCGCCGCTTTTCTTGTTGCCACACCAATTGCTGCAGCCTTAATTACCCCTTGGTATTTAGCCACCCATAAAGTTAGTGCTCCAGTATGGTTGACGTTCGCTGCTGTTGGGGTTTGGACCGGCTTGAGTATTACTGCCGGCTATCATAGGTTAATGTCACATCGGGCCTATAAAGCCCATCCTGCAGTGCGTAATTTCTTCTTAGTAGGCGCAACACTTGCGGTGCAAGGCTCAGCATTTGATTGGTGCTCTGGGCATAGAACCCATCATAGACATGTTGATGATCGTATGGATGATCCTTATTCAGCCAAACGTGGCTTTTGGTTTAGTCATATAGGTTGGATGCTACGAAACTATCCTAGCGGTAACTTCGATTATAAAAACATTCCTGATCTTACCAAAGACAAAGTGCTACAAATTCAGCACAAATATTATGGAGCTTGGGTAGTAGTTGCTAACGTAGGCCTAATTGGTGCTATCGGTTGGTTAATCGGTGATGTGTGGGGTACTTTATTATTAGCCGGTTTGGTACGTTTAGTGATTAATCACCACTTTACCTTCTTTATCAACTCGTTATGCCACATGGTTGGTACGCGTCCTTATACTGATACCAATACTGCCAGAGACAACTTCCTATTGGCCATTCCGACATGGGGTGAGGGCTATCACAACTATCATCATTTCTTCCAATACGATTACCGTAATGGGGTTAAATGGTGGCAATATGACCCAACCAAATGGTTAATTGCGGCTTTAGCAAAAGTGGGTTTAGCGTCCGATCTGCGTACAGTAGATGACACAACCATCAAACATGCTGAAGTAAATATGATGTTTAAACGCGCCCAAAATAAAATTGCCAAAATCAGTAATGATGAAGGGTTAATTACTGACAGCAACTTATCGCGTAGTCTGCAAAACTTTAGTGACCGTGTGCATTTTGAATATCAGCTATTTAACGACACAGTTAAAGAGTGGCAAGCTCTTAAAGCAAAAACCATTCAGCTGAAGAAAGAGCAGTTTGCGGAGCGTTTGCACGAAGCCGATGAGGCGCTTAAAGATCAGTACCAGATGATCGAAAAGCGCATTCTAGAACACAACCACAACCTTAAGCAGGCGTTTAAAGAGATAAGCTTTAAAACCGCAGGCTAATAAGTAATGAAGCAAAACTAAAAAACTAATAATAACCAATAACAATAATAAGATTCAGCTTTCTCCACCCCCTACCTTAGGTCAGGGGGATTTTTTTATTTCCCATTTGAACTATCTGGGTAATATTCTTAGTAACATTTTCTGTGTAATATTTTTAATAACAACCTCAGTTACAACCTTTGTAACAACATTGAAGCCACAATCGTTTATCCTACTATTTGATACAATCAATACTTCATTAAAGCTATGCTGAAGCTGAACACATCCCATAGCATCTGTTAAAATAAAAAAGCCAAAAACATGAATTATCAAAATAGTTACGCCACCTTAGACCCTCGCCTTTATAATCAGCAGCCCCCTACGGCTCTGAGTAACCCAAGGGCAGGACACTTCAATCCTTTTGTTGCTAAGCGCCTAGGCTGGGATCAAGATCCAGACTTAATGCAAAACTGGGTTGAGATATTATCGGGTAACTATGTGCCTGAAGGATTTGAGCCTTTAGCCATGGCTTATGCTGGTCATCAGTTTGGACAATGGGCCGGGCAACTGGGCGATGGTCGCGGGCTATTAATGGCACAAGTTATTGATAATAATGGCAAATTAACAGACCTGCATTTAAAAGGCGCTGGCCTAACCCCTTACTCTAGGATGGGCGATGGTAGAGCAGTATTACGCAGCACCATTCGAGAGTATTTGTGTGGTCATGCGATGACCTGCTTAGGTATTCGCTCTTCCACCTCTTTAGGCTTTGTCACCTCTGATACCCTCGTAAGACGCGAAACTGTAGAGCAAGGGGCAGCACTTATGCGGGTGGCCGATACTCACATTCGCTTAGGCCATGTCGAGTGGATAGCCAGCTTCGCTCCGGATTTATTGCCAAGCTTTACCCAATATATGATAGAAACTTACTATCCTGAACTTACTACGTCACAGACTCCTGTGGCTGACTTTATTACTGCGGTAGTGACTGGCACTGCTACCATGATTGCCGATTGGCAATTGATTGGCTTTGCTCATGGGGTGATGAATACCGATAACCTATCTATTACCGGAACCACTTTAGATTATGGTCCATTTGGATTTTTAGAAAGATTTGATCCCGCTTGGATCAATAACCATTCAGATTATTCAGGTCGTTATGCTTATCAAAACCAGCCTGCCATCGGTCATTGGAATCTAAATGTGTGGATGATGCACTTCATGCAATTATCTGGCAAAACCTTATTTAACGATAATAAAGAAACTATCAACCGCGAAGTTCTGGCGCAATGTCTGGCTAAATATGAATCAAGCTTTATGGCTCACTATCAGCAAGGCATCTGTAAAAAACTAGGCCTGCCTTGGGAGAGTTTAGACAATAGTGATGCGACAGCTGAAACTGTAACCGAGGTGATTAACGATACGTTAAAGCTAGCGTTTGAGTTTTTGGAGTTCATTGAGGCCAATAAGCTGGACTACACCAATAGTTTCAGAGCCTTAGTGGCAGTAATTGATAACAATAGCAATCCTTATGAGGCTGAGCTATTACAAGCAATAGACGCTGAATTAGACAACGAACAACGAGCGGCTTGGTCTGATTGGCAACAGCGTTACTTGACTCATATTGATACTATAGAGGCAGACAGAGCAAAGGTTATTGAGTGTCTCAAAGCTACCAACCCAGTTTATGTGTTACGTAATAGTATGGCGCAGCGTGCCATTACTAAAGCTGAAGCTGGAGACTTCTCCGAAGTAGATCTTTTATTCCAACTGTTAACTACCCCTTATCAGCAGCATGAGTTAGCGACCCAACAAGACATAACTCCTCCAGATCGAAGCGCCAAACCTTTAATTATAAGCTGTTCATCATAATTATTTTTGGCACTACTAAATATTTTTCATACAAAAAACTAGGTTCAGAGCCTCTTATACAAGCTATATGCGCTCTGAATCTGTATAATCAGCATATTACTGACGCGATAGACAAATCTAGACATTGCACACGTCATTAATAATGTTAATAATATTAAGTGACTAAAGCCCTCAAACTAGTAGCATAAAGTGCTAATATATCAGGGTAAAATGCCACAAATTTGAGTCTCCCGTTTGCGGATTTCCTTTTTCTAAAGATAATTGGTCTTAAACATGAGCGATAATACTTCTAATCCAATCTCCACTGAAATCAATGACATCAATGCGATGAATAAAGAGCAATTCGAGCAGTCCGCGCTGCATTATCATGAGTATCCTATCCCAGGTAAAATATCTGTTACCCCTACTAAGCAAATTGCTAACCAACACGATTTAGCACTGGCTTACTCTCCAGGTGTGGCCGTTCCATGTTTGGAAATTCAAAAAGACCCAAAACTAGCTGCCAAATATACTGCGCGTAGCAACCTAGTGGGCGTTATTACCAACGGTACTGCAGTATTAGGCTTAGGTGACATTGGTCCATTGGCATCAAAGCCAGTAATGGAAGGTAAAGGCGTTCTATTTAAAAGATTCGCCGGTATTGATGTATTTGATATTGAAATTGCTCAGAACGATCCTGATAAGTTTATTGAAGCGGTTGCTTCTCTTGAGCCAACCTTTGGTGGTATTAACTTAGAAGATATTAAAGCTCCAGAATGTTTCAAAATTGAGCGCGAATTGCGTGAACGTATGAACATTCCTGTGTTCCATGATGACCAACATGGTACCTCAATCATTGTGGGTGCGGCTTTAATTAACGCTCTACAACTCATTGATAAAAAAATTGAAGACATCAAGGTAGTTTGTTCTGGTGCCGGTGCAGCAGCTATCTCTTGTTTAGATTTGATTTGCGCCTTGGGTGTAAAAAAATCTAATATCATCGTATCAGACTCACGCGGTATTATTTCTACCAAACGTGAAAACTTAGATGAAAGCAAACAGCGTTATGCTCGTGATATAGAAGCCACCAGTATCACTGAAGTGATGGATGGTGTGGATATGTTCCTAGGCCTATCAATGCCGGGTACTCTAACTCCAGATATGATCACACGCATGGCCCGTGACCCAATCATCTTTGCACTGGCTAACCCTACTCCAGAAATTATGCCAGAGCTTGCTCATGCCGTTCGTGATGACGTTATCATGGCAACCGGTCGATCAGACTATCCAAACCAAGTAAACAATGCGCTTTGCTTCCCTTATATTTTCCGTGGTGCTCTAGATGTGGGCGCAACCATGGTAAACGAAGAGATGAAAATCGCTTGTGTCCATGCTATCGCGGCTATGGCTCACGTTGAAGCCACGCCACTACAAGGACAGAAGTATGTTGATACCAGCAAGAGCTTTGGTAGAGAATACTTAATCCCTGGTCCATTAGAGCCAAACTTAATTGTTGAAATCGCTTCAGCAGTGGCCAAAGCTGCTATGGATTCAGGTGTTGCTACCCTACCTATCGAAGACTTCGCAGCTTATCGTCAAAAACTTTCGGCCTTCGTATATAACTCAGCCTTCGTTATGAAGCCTCTGTTTGCACGCGCCAAAGAAGATCCTAAGCGTATTGTATTCTGCGAAGGGGAAGATCCAGACGTACTACGTGCGGTACAAGTGGTAGTAGATGAAGGTCTAGCTAAGCCTATCTTAGTGGGTCGTCCAAGCATTATTGAATCACAAATCAATGCTCTAAGCCTGCGTCTTAAGTCTGGTGACAATATTGAAATCGTTAACCAAGATAATGACCCGCGCTATAAAGATTACTGGCAATCTTACTATGAGAAGAATAAGCGTAAAGGCGTAAGTATTGAGCTTGCCCGTCGTGATGTACGTCGTAAGACCACTTTAATCGGCTCACTATTGGTTGAAAAAGGTGATGCTGACGGCATGATTTGTGGTACCTTCAGTTACTACAACTTGCACTTAAACTACGTTGAAAGAGTGATTGAAAAGCTAGAGGGTGTTAAGCACTTCTACTCGATGAACGCAGTATTAATGCAAAACCGCAATCTATTTATTGCTGATACTTATATCCATGAAGATCCAACTGCAGAGCAATTGGCTGAAATGACGGTATTGGCAGTAGCTCAAATGCGCCGCTTCGGTATAACGCCTCGCGTTGCCCTATTATCACACTCAAACTTCGGTACCTCTAATCGTGCCAGCGCCGTTAAAATGCGTAAAGTATATGAGCTGTTGACTGAAATGGATGTGGATTTTGAGTTTGATGGCGAGATGCATGGCGATGCGGCACTAGATGACCGTATCCGTACTCAAGATTTCCCACACAGTGTGTTGAAAGGTCCTGCTAACCTATTAATTATGCCAACTATGGATGCAGCTAACATCGCGTTTAACTTATTGAAGACAGCCACTGGCAGTGCTTCTATTGGCCCAATCTTATTGGGTGCAAGCAAACCTGTTCATATCCTAACTCCTTCAGCTACTGCTCGTCGTATTGTTAACATGACTGCATTGGCTGTTACTGAAGCTCAGGATATTGCTGCTGCTAAAAACGATGAATAAGCTGCTAAATTATAGTGGTTAATATACACTATTTATAATTTTATCTAATTGAAGTTAATAAAAAGCCAGCTTGAAGCTGGCTTTTTTATATTTAATAGTCTCTAATTATTAGTAGTCTTTAATTTGTGATAGTTCTTTATGGTTAATAGATTAAGGTCAAAAAGCTTTAAAGTATCCTATAGACCTTTTAATAACCAAATCTTAATTAGATAATACCAATTCCACAA
>NZ_DGDC01000009.1:0-1253 GCF_002385225.1 Psychrobacter sp. UBA3962
GCTTCAGGCGCTGTGGTATCCCCTGTCACTTTGGTTGGCTCAGATGTGTTACCCGCTGAATCTTTAGCAGTGACGTCATAGTCTTGACCGTCTTCTAAACCACCTTCCACGACAATTTCAAACTTGCCATCTTCACCAACGGTGCCACTACCAACTACGTCGCCTGTGGTTGGGTTTTTCACTTCAACCGTGCTGCCTGGCTCGGCAGTTCCCGTAATGGTAGTGCTTTCTACATTACCGGTATCATCAAAGTTGTTGGTGATGTCTTCGATCACAGGTGCTTCAGGCGCTGTGGTATCAACCTGACCTACATCCTCTGTTAGTATCTCTGATTCATTACCTGCTGGGTCTTTGATGTTGGCATCAACCGTTAGCGTCTTACCTTCTTCAGGCGCTGGCACTTTAACGGTGACTTCACCTTTGGTTTTGTCTTCCTCTGTAAGCTCTTGTTCTTTACCATTAACTACAACGGTATAGCCAGCTTTGGCATCATCTGGCAGGCCAACAGTGACATCAACATTACCTTGCTCGTCAATTTCATCTTTGGTAATAAAGTCATCGCCATTACCTACAGTAATACCAGTCGGCTTACCAGGCGCTTTTTTAATAATAACAGGATCTGTAGAATTCCCGTACTTATCCCGAGCAGTCGCTAAGATCTCTTCACCATTTAATAGTGGTTTATAAATATTTTTTGAGAAGTTCCCATTCTTGTCTGCTTTAAGTGTGTAATCTATTGTTCCATTATTATTAATATCAATATCAATAAACGCGTAGGGTTCGGTTGTACCACTGATAGTATATCCATTTTCTGCTATCTCGATTGAAAGTGAGTCGGGAGCAGTAAAATCTCCACCCTTAGCGATATCCCTACCCTCAATTGATTTTGTACCGTCTTGATACTCAACATGAGCCTTAACAGCAGTTAAAACACCTTCTTTAGGTGCAGGAACTTCTACAATAATACCTACATCAACCATTTCTTGCGTGACAGGGTATTCAACACCATTCACGACTAGAGTATCGCCAACAGTTGTTTTAGGTGGAAGAATTACAGACACAAGCATATTGCCCGCATCGTTAATATCTATGTTGTCAACAGAGCCGTCATCGCCTTCAAGGATATTTACAACTGGCTTGTTTGTACCATCAGCACCGTCTTGACCTTTTAAAGACTCTAGGAACTCTTCAAAAGTACCTTCAAACAAACCTTCTTTTAAAGCTTGTTCATAAGCAGACAAACCAGCATCACC
>NZ_DGDC01000009.1:1389-20799 GCF_002385225.1 Psychrobacter sp. UBA3962
TTGTCACCCTTATCGCCTTTCTCACCTTTCAGTGAAGCGATGAAGTCTTCTAGGGTTTTATTCTCGTTACCCTCAATTGATTGCCAGATCTCTAGGGCAGACTTACCGTCTTCGCCTTTTAGACCATCTTTACCGTCTTTACCTGTAATAGATTCGATAAAGTCTTCAACAGTCTTATCTTCGTTGCCTTCGATAGATTTCCAAGCATCAAATGCAGACTGGCCATCAGCACCATCTTTACCATCAGCACCGTCTTTACCAGTGATTGATTGTAGGAAGTCTTCTAAGGTCTTATCTTCGTTGCCTTCGATAGACTGCCATACTTCAAATGCAGACAAACCAGCATCACCCTTGTCACCCTTATCGCCTTTTTCACCTTTATCGCCAGAACTTCCGCTGGCTGCTGCCGCTAATCCAATAGCCCCAGCGCCAACCAACCAAGGCATGATGCCATAGCTTGAATCTTCTCCTGCTCCAACCCACCAAGGCGTAGATCTTGCAGCGCCTCCTAAAGCATGCCCTTCTACTGCACCCTCTGGCATTATTGTCAGGTAGTCAGCGTACTCACCTGAATCTGGCGTATAGTAATAATAACTTCCATTTTCAGCTAGCCCGATTAACTGGCTTTCAGAGTCTTCATAAAACCCTTCAATAATAAGATCTGGAGTCTCAATATCTTCATCAAATGACACCTGTAAATCTTTATTTACACGTTTGGTAATTAAATGATGAGGTGCACGCCCAGTTGATTTGTCTACAGGTTCATAATTAACCTGTTTCATAGCTTTAATGACAGTAGGCTGTCCATCTTTAGTAGTAATAGCTACATTGGCAACATTTTGAGCTTGATTGTGTACTTTAATGGTAATAGCACTCATGGCAATCATCCTAATAAATAGTCTTTATAAACGGTAATATTTTAAATATCTTTCAAACAATCTTACTGAGTAATAATAGCAACCACTCTTCTGTTATTTAGCCTTCCAGCCTCCGTCTCATTTGTATCAATTGGCTTAGTTTCACCATAACCAACCGTACTTAACCTTTCGGAATCAATAGCATAACTTTTCACTAAAATAGTCTTTACCTTTTCAGCACGAATTTTTGATAATTTTTGATTGTAGGCGTCCGATCCAACGCTATCGGTATGGCCCTCTATTATCACATCTGCTTTAGGATAAGAATTAATAAAATTAGCAAGCCCTTCAAACTTTGAATAATTATTATCAGCGATAGTGTCTGCATTAAAATTAAAGTTTACTGAGTACGCGATAGGCTTCTCAGACTGCTCAGTAACCATTTTGATAACAGGTTTTTCAATAACGGTAGGTTCAGTATCACATACCATAGAAACCCGGCTAATCTGATAAGATTGACGTGGCATGGTAGATAGTTGAGCAATAGCATTTTGAGGCGTTACTTGCTCAATAACAGGCTGATTTAGTGCTGAAAGACTGACCTTAAAGTAGGTAGTCTGTTGGGCGGGAAGGTTATAAATATTAGATGATGAACTCACCTTCTCATTATCAAGCATAAGACTTGTAACTTTAATATTCTGTTGTCCACTACACACCACAACATCAGAATAATAATTGCCTTTTAAGCTTGCTTGAAACATATTGTCCGGACCAATCTGTAAATATATTGGCCCACCTTGCTTGCTATCTGCTGAGTCTCTAAAAAATACCACTCGGCTAAGATTAGACCCTAAAACTGTCTCATCAAGGCTCTCAAATAGCCGTCCTTTTTTGTCCCAACTGACTTTTTGTTTAGCAAGTTGTTGCTCGGGGTTTTGTAGCTCAGAGCTACTTTGTAAACTCTGACAGCCGATTAAGCCAGCGGTTAGAAATAGCGTGCCAATTAACACAAAAGTCTTATTAAACATGAAGCTTATTCCAAAAAAATAAGGCTCAAATCTGTTAGCATATAGCCTTTATAAAAAAGCCATCCTATCAGTCTCGTAGCCTTATACCTTCATACAAATAGTAAATAATAGAGAGAAGCCTACCACCACCTAATACTTCTTTCACACCAGTATATACATTTAATATACTATCTATATAATTATAACACATAATATTATGTAGTTTCATTAACTATTTATATGTATCAGGGCAATCGCACTACAAATCAATTTTAGCCACATTTTAATTAATTATTGACCTTTTGCAGATGTTGTTAACTGCCAATAATAAAAATATAAGATATATAACAGGGCAAACGCATACTTTTAAAAAACATTAATATTTTCAGGAACTTATAAATTTAGAAAATAAAACCCTAAATTCATAACTATCTGATTTTAAATACAATTCTTAAAAGTGTGCGTTTGCCCTGAGATATATAAAAGGATTTTAGTTATATTCCCTAACTTTTTACTGGATTTAATTTAGCAAATCTAATTTAAAACGAGTATTTTCTATAGTGCGATTGCCCTGTTATATGTATATGAACTTTATGAATACATAAACTTATTCGGTAGGAAATTAGGTCACAAGTCAATTGATTGCGCTAGCATGTCATAAATAATACTTGAGAACTTATTATGTGCATCTTTGTCAGATAATATATGCATCATCATCTTCTCATGTGCTTCTCTGCTATCAATCATAGCGTCATCAATTGCTACCGGGAAGTCGCCTAACATGGCTTGGTCCTTTGTGTTGTTACGTACTTGACTCATGACAATCTCACTTTCTGCCATTTTGTCTCTAATGGTTTGTGCATAATTTACCAAGTCATCTTCAGTGAACCCTTCCCCTGCAAACACATCATTCAGCTGACGGATAATTTCAGATAGATAGTCATCTTTCTTATCCTTCGGTGTGGCTGTACCAAGTCCGCTGGCAGGTTTTAGCTGATTGCCTTTATCGTGTTCTTTCAGCTTTAAATCTTGCTGTTTGAGCTTAGACACACGGTAATGCGTCATTTCAATATTACTAAGGTCAATCTCATCCTCAGGATTAAAATCCTCTCGTAATAGTGGCAGCAAGTGACGAGCATATAGGCTTAACTTCTCTAAATCACGATCATCATAGTCGACGATCTGCGACATAAACTCATAAAAACGTGTAAAGCTACCTAGGTCCTTCTTAAACAATATCAGCGCATCTTTGGCCTTCTTAGCCTCTTTAAGGTCATTCTCAGCGTTACCGATGAGCACCGCATCTTCAGACTTTTTAGCACGCTCAAACAATCCTCTAGCACGCTGTACGTCCTCACTGGCTCGCTGATACTGATGTCGCCAACGCTCAACGGCTGGCTTACAGATATTGCTGATAGCAGCATTACTTTTATTCTTGCTATAAAAAGCGTCTGCTAGGTTATCGACTTCGTGCCATTTGATAATATCACTGGCTCTTATCTTCTCAAACAGATCAAAGACCTTGTCAGGGTCTGTCACATCAGCAAGCTCTGCTGTCTCATAGTAAGGCTGGAAAGCGGCTAAGATATCTTCAGGGTCATTAAAGAAATCGAGCACAAAAGTCCCCGTCTCTTTTTTACCAGGATAGATACGGTTAAGTCGGGATAATGTCTGTACACAGTCAACACCTGCCAACTTCTTATCAACGTACATAGCACATAGTTTAGGTTGGTCAAAGCCAGTCTGAAACTTGTTGGCCACCAACATCACTTGATAGTCATCACTATCAAATGCTTTACGCATATCACGGCCTTTCAACCCTGGATTCATATTAGATTCAGTGAAGCTCTCACCTAATAAGCCACTGCTGTCAGGATCAGACTCCTTAAACTCCACTTCACCTGAAAAGGCCACCATGGCGTTAATGTCCGTATATCCATGTTCTGATACGTATTTATCAAACGCCAGTTTATAACGAACCGCCTCTTTACGAGAACCTGTAACTACCATGGCTTTAGCTTGCCCACCTAGCAAGCCTTTAATATTCTCATTAAAGTGCTCAATAATGATTTTAACCTTTTGCGAGATATTGTAATCATGCAGGCGCACCCATTGATTGAGTTTAATCTTGGCACGCTTAGCATCGACTTCTTGGTCTTTTTTAAGGGTCTGATTGAGTTGATATACTACTTTATAGCTGGTGTAGTTTTTTAAAACATCTAAGATAAAGCCTTCTTCAATGGCTTGGCGCATAGAATACACATGATACGCTTCAGGCTTGTTGTCTTTTGAGGCTGGCAGGTCTGGATTGGGCAGACGGCCAAACAACTCTAGTGTCTTAGACTTAGGCGTAGCGGTAAACGCATAGTAACTTAGGTTGTCACTACCACGTCGGGCAGTAATGGTCGCATCTAGCATATCTTCAGCAGACAATCCTCTATCAACATGCTCTTCAAAGTTGTCTCTGAGCTCATCACTGGCTGTTGGGCTGGCAATAAGAACTTCTTTTAACTTACGTGCGGTAGTACCCGACTGCGATGAGTGCGCCTCATCCGCGATAATGGCATAGCGTCGCTCTTTTAGTACGCTAGAGTCTTCAATAGCTTTAAGCACATAAGGGAAGGTTTGAATAGTAACAATGATAATCGGCTGAGAACTCATCAAAGCTTCGGCCAGCTTCTCAGATTTAGACCCCTCACCTTCTTTGCGGTTAATACGACCGACGACCCCATCAGCATGTTCAAACTGATAGATGGTGTCTTGCAGCTGGTCATCTAGCACCGTTCTATCAGTCACAACGATAACCGAGTCAAACAGCTTAGTGCCTGCGTCGTTATACAGTGTGGATAGTTGGTGCGCTGTCCAAGCAATAGAGTTAGATTTACCCGAGCCAGCACTATGTTGAATCAGGTAGCGGTTTTGAACCTTCTTGTTTAAGTTCGGATTGTCTTGTTTGGCTTGTCTGACTTTATCTTGCTTAACCGCATCTTCAATCAAGTTAGTCACTACGTCCCACTGGTGATAACGTGGGAAAATCATGGTCTCTTTTTTGTATTTACGACCAAGCGCATCTTCCTTGTCTTCTATCTGTAGGTGCATAAAACGACCTAAGATATTAAGCAGGTTATCGGTACTTAGTACGTCATTCCAAAGATAGTCGGTTGCGTAACGGTTATGATCTAGTGGAATGTCGTTACCTGCACCGCCATCACGAGTACCTTTGTTGAACGGCAGGAAGAACGTATCGTCACCTGCCAGCTTGGTGGTCATAAACACATCATACTGACTGACAGCAAAATGAACCAAAGCACCACGCTTAAAGCTTAGTAGTGGCTCAGGCTTCTTGCTGGCAGGATCAACAGGCAACCTATCACGCTTGTATTGTAGTTTGGCATTTTCAACGGCCTGCTTAAATTCAGACTTAAGCTCCATTGTGACCACAGGTAGACCGTTCACAAACAGCACCAGATCAATGCGGTGACGCTTAGCTGACTTGGTATTACCCGTCGCTTCATCAACCTCTTTGTGACTTAGGTGAGCGCTGTAGACCACTTCAGGTACAACACGGCAGATATTGCCTTCATAACGTGCCAGCACCTCAGGGTTTAAGCTATGTTCTGGCTTAAACTGGCATAAACTAAATCGAGTATTACGAATCTTTAAACCATGACGCAGCACACCCAATGTGCCATAAGTCCGTGAGGCTCTATCTGTCGCATGCTCACTGGCTTTACCTAACTGCTTCACCAGTTGCTTAATAAACTGAACCTCAGGGTCTTGCGGAAACAGACTGCAAAACTTCTCCCATTCATTAGACTGGGTACGCTGCACATAATCGAGGGCATCACGCTCATACAAGGCGGTCTCACGTTGATAACCTGAGTTGATGCCTAGTACCCAGCCATTAGCCACCATCTCTTTGATAATGTCATTTTGAAAGGTTAATTCACGAGTTATGTCTGTCATGGTTGATCCATTATTATTAATTCTATATCGGCTTTATAAACTGCATCACTTAACTTGGTTCCACCCTACTCAGGCTTCACCCAATCCCGAACATCAATCTTACCTGTTACCGCTGCAGAAATAAGAGCGGTTCGGCGTTCTTGCATCAGCTTGATAGCTTTTCTAGATTTTTTTTCTAATATATCCATCTGTTCTAAACTATTAAAGATAAAATCTGCTATTGCTTTTTGCTCATTTTTTGGAGGTACAGGAGCCAGAAACTCTCTAAAGGCCTCGGTTGGTAACCTCCATCGCCCCATATGAGCCGCCCCCTGTCCAAAAGGAAAGAATAGCTTATTGATATATCCCATTTGCAAAAATGCTAGAAAATACTCAGGCAATGAGTTCTTTTCTTCTAAAGTAAATACTCTATAATCTGGACTTGTTACACCATCATACTTAGATATATCAACAAACCCTGTCAATAAATCCATATGATTCATTGCATAATCACCTTTATATACTAGTTGGTACTTTGAATAATCCATTGAGAGTTGACCCTCACCACTCTCTGTATCCTTTATTTTTATACCTTTTTGAGTAATTGATAAAACATCGTGCCCTAGCTCGCCAGCAATTCTTTTTCTTATTTTGAAAATTGTTTTAAATCTTTTAACCTCCCAATGCTCAGGAACCTCACCCAACCACTCAACCCCCGAATCTTTCATCGGCACATCAGGATTTAAGCCTTTTGTCACTGCATGGCTAATCACCGCTTGACGCTTTTCAGTTAACAGCTCGATAAGACGTTGCTGTTTTTCGATAAGGGTGTCGATTTTGGCGGTTTCGTAATCTAGAAAATTGGCGATTTTTTCTTGGCTTTCTTCGGTTGGGAAGCAGAACTTTTCCATCAAATATGCATCTGAGTCTAAGTTTTGGATACCCGTTGTTTGCTTGATTGATGAGAAATTCACTCTGCCATCATAGAGTAAGGAAAAAGCATATAATAAAAATCGACTAGAGTACCCATGGTTGGGTGTCATTTTTGCGACAAAATTGGATGTTACTGCAGGGTAGTTTTTATCGAATAGAACAACACAGCCTACAAGAGTTGTGTCACCACCCCCTGACTTCTCAATAAGTAAATCACCTTTAGTTAACAACCTATTTTCAGCTTCTTTCGCCGTAATACTTCTATATGTTAACTTCTCATCACTAACTACCAGCCTGTTTCTATCAAAATCTGCAACTCTTAATACTACTAAATCATTATGACCATTTGGTTCAGAGCCCCAAATTCCATTAGTAACCCCATCAACACACCTTTTTAGAGATAAAATATCCCAATCACTCGGAATTTCACCGATCCACTCAATCCCAGAGCCTTTATACTCAGGATAGGCTTTATAACGACCTGACTGCATAACTGAACTGTCTACCATTACGAATGCACCTCGCTAAGCAACTGCATAATCTCCGCACTCACCTTATCAAGGTCAGCGTCAATCTCGCTAAGTGGACGCGGCGGCTCGTACACATAGAAGTGACGGTTAAACGGTATCTCATAGCCGACAATACCAATCTCTTCATCGATGGCATCACGCTTGCCAGCATCAATCCATGCGTCTGCTACATGAGGCTGTACCTCACGCTTAAAGTAGCTTTCAATTAGCTCATTGGTCGTCACAGATGGGTCGAGCGGAATGTTCTCATAATCGCGTAAGTCGCTATCGGTCTCAAACTCAACGATTTTGGTTTTACCTTTACTGTCGCCCTTACTTTTGTCAACAACCTCAAACGCACCGTATAACGGATTGGCTTCTTTGGCTGACTTCTTAACCACACGCTCAGCGTCAGGGTTTTTCCACGTTACCGCATTTAGGATTTGCTTTTTGTCTTTGGCAGTTAAATCCAGCCCAGTGTCTTTAATCGCTTGCTTAAATATCACATCAAACTGGTTATAGTCATCAAACTGCTGGGTACCAATTTCTTGTTGCAAGGTTTTGGCAGCATTCATAATTGCTAACTGCTCACGCCACAGCTTGCTGTCTAGCACTTCTTTAATTTGTTTCTCTTTTAGCTCACTAAAGTCCGCCTTAATCATGGCACGTGCTTCAACCTGAATGTCACTGGTCAGATCGCCAAACTCGCCATAAGTTTCCTCAGTCCACTGCTCACCAAACTTCTCATATAAGGCTGGCATGACCAAATCATAAGTACGCTCGGCATAGCGCAGTGACTCAATCGCCTCATCACTCATTTGTGCTGATAAGCGTAGTGGACGCTCAATGGTTACACGGCGATAGCCAAACTCGTGGGTGTCAAAGATTTTACTGGCGAAAGTCTTAGCGGCTTCCGCTTTAGGTGTCGCTGACTGACGGCCACGGTTTGATTTAACATCCGCTGGCTTGTCTAACGCGCGCGCATCGACCACCTCGAAGTTACCAAAGGTACGAGTGATAATCTTGATGTCCTCTTCGCTCATCTCGTTACGCTTAGAGCCAAGCGACTTACGCATCTTGCTGTATAGATTGGTACCGTCAATCAGCTGTACCTTGCCCTTACGCTCAGGCGCTTTGTGATTGGTCAATATCCACACATAAGTGGCAATACCGGTGTTGTAGAACATATCGGTCGGTAGCGCAACGATGGCCTCAAGTAAATCCGACTCTAAGATATAACGGCGAATTTCACTCTCACCACTACCTGCACCACCGGTGAATAAGGGTGAGCCGTTTAAGATAATACCGATACGGCTACCTGTAATGGCAGTATCGTTACTTGGCGCTTCTGACGAGGCGTTAGAGTGCGACTGTACTGGGCGCATCTTACTGATTAAATGCAGTAGGAATAACAATGATCCATCTGATACGCGGGGCGTGCCTGGGCCAAAGCGACCATCAAAGCCTTTTTGCTCATGCTCGTCTTTAATCTCGCCAGCAATCTTCTTCCAGTCCACACCAAACGGTGGGTTTGACAGCATATAGTCAAATTTATCAGCAGGTAGTTGGTCATCTGATAACGTGTTGCCTAGCTTAATACGGCTCACTTCCTGACCTTTGATGAGCATATCCGCTTTACAGATAGCATAAGACTCAGGGTTCAACTCCTGTCCAAAGGCACGCATAACCGCATTGGGGTTTAGCTCTAGCACATACTCCATACCTGACGATAAAAATCCGCCTGTACCTGCAGTTGGATCATAGATGGTACGAATGATGCCGTCTTTACTCAGTGCCTCATCATCTTCCATAAATACTAATGATGTGGTTAATCGTACTATATCACGCGGGGTAAAGTGCTCCCCTGCCGTCTCGTTCGAGCTTTCTGCAAAGCGGCGGATTAACTCTTCAAACACCAGACCCATCTCATAGTTGGAAACGGCCTCAGGACTCAAATCTACGTTTTGGAATTTTTGTACTACTTTATATAGCAAGTTAGCGTCATTTAACTGGCCGACAAACTCTTCAAATTTAAAGTGGGCAAATATTTCACGAGCATCTTTAGAGAATGACTGAATATAGTGGCTCAGGTTGGCTTCGATATCGCTTTGGCCCATCTTAGCCAGCGTCATTGGGGAAGTGTTATAAAACGCCAGACCATTAGTCTTACGTAATAAGAACTTGGCTTCTGCCTCTTCATTAAGGCCCATAGCGCTAATTTTTTGAGCTTCTTCCACCACGGCATCTTTGGATTCTTCAAGAACACACTCTAGGCGGCGTAGTAGCGTAAATGGCAGAATGATACGTCCGTACTGGGATTGTTTGAAGTCACCGCGTAATAAGTCAGCCACTGACCAAATAAAAGCTGCTAGATTATTAGAGGTTTGGGATTGTCTGGTGTCAGAATTAAATGCGCTCATAAGTATCTTATTGTTTGTAATATAAGTTAATAGAAATACAGGCTTTAGCTTAAAAAATAAAAAACAATTGATTAAATCAAACTAGTTTAGGTCTATATCTTTAGTTTGTCCATCCGTAACATGCTTTTACTCAAGACACCAGATAAGGTTTAACCTCGTTTACGTCAACAATCAGTCTCAACAGCACAGCCGGTTAAAATATCACTCCTCCAAATCATCAAATTCAACATCTTCAGCATCACCATTACCAAAAAAATCAGGATCATGCTCAAGCTGGGTAAGCGACTGCATCCGCTCTTGCAATTCCCTATGTAGCTTTTCACGAGCTACACGCTCTTCTTCATCAATACCTGCCAGCGCTTCAAGCGCGCCTAAACGGCGTTCTTGTTCTGATTGCTTAAAGTCCTCGGCACTAATACCGCACATGGGTATTTCTTGTTCCGCAATCACCTTTTGTGCCTGAGTTAAATTACCCAGTACAAAACTTAGACTTTTTATCACTCCTAACTTTTTAGCAATAGGGTCCTCTTCATCATCATAGAACCTATAATCATCATTGTCACCAGTACTAACTTGGTCCACCTCAATAGGTGTTGGATTTAGTACGTTTTCTGCGACGTCAAGTGATAGCATGGTGATCGCATCTTCTAATGCGCCCAAGTTATGCAGCCTATTTCTGTGTTTAATAATGACGCTGGCACGCTGTTCAGTTGACAGAACAATTTTCTGTTTTGTTCTGTCTGTGCTATCAATTATTGTTCTGTAAATTTGGGTTTCATGCTCATTTTTGACTTTATTGTTTTCTTTGTTCTCTAATTTTTTCCCACCCCCGTTCTGTTCACTTTTGTTCTGTTTTTTTTCTGCGTTTTCGGATCGTTCTTTGAGCTCAAGCATGGATAACTTTTGCCAGTCATATTTTTTGGCACGGTTGTATATGGTTGATTTAGAAGCCGGTGCTTTATCCCCGTAGACTTCCTGCAAGTGGTCCACAACTTCTTGATAAGTGATATTGGGGGTGCTTTCCCATAGGGCCTTAGCTGCCGCCCACACTTCCTTTGGTACTGCCATCAGCTAACTCCTTTAACCATTTCTTCATCGCTATATACAGGCTCCGGCAAAGGTAGGCTGTACTGATAGTCACAATCAAGATCAGATAGCATGATATGCTTATCTTCTTTGTCTAGTCGCTGCTTAATCTGCATCATTTGCGTCTCAACGGCCATAACTTGCCTGGCTTGCTTAGCCTCAATACCCCTAATAACTAGCATTAGCTTGTTCATACAGTTGGCCACCTCCTTATCGTAACCTCCAACTTCTCGCAATTTGCTACATAAGTCTTTGGAGGCATGCATCAACGCCTCGTGATCGTTACGACATATCGACTTCATGTGTTCGGTAATGGTTTCTGCAAACTGCTCTGTAAGATACTCAACCATTGATCTTGATTGGTTCACTACATGGTTAACAGTGCTCGCCAGCATATCCAGCTCTGGCTCAACCGATAGGCCGCAAATATAATCAAGCGACTGGTTATAAAGATTTTGAAATATCAGCAAGTCTGTAAGCGTCAAATCCTTATTGCCGTTCTCAATTTCACTGATACGGTTTCTATTGTTATCCACGTTCCACACAATACGCATGACCTCAGCTTGCGTCATGCCGGCATTTTTTCTTGCAGCCGCCAAATTGCGACCTACTGTTACTCTGATTTGTTTTAACTGTTTATCCGTAAACCCAAGCCGTTTTTTTGCCACACGCGCGCCCTCATTGCAGTTTTTTCTGTCATTGATATAATCATGCTGCCTAATGGAATAAGGGCTGGAATTGTCATCCTTTGGCGCTCATGTAACCGCATGAGCGCTTTTTTTTGCCTGATTATTTGTCAGCTGTTAACTGGCTTACGCCATCAAAGTCACCTAATTTAATGTACTGCTGAATAACTGATATAACGTTATCAATCCCTTTAGCGACAACCGCGCAATACCCCTCTTTGGCCAACATCTCGATTCGTTCTTTTTGGGCTGGCGTGGCATAGCTTTTTTGGTCCTTTTTAATCTCAATACGTAGGCCGTGATAAGCGCCTCTGGCAATATCAATAATCAAATCGGGGTAGCCCGCTTTCACCCCCATACGCTTGAATTTAGCCGCCTCTGGTGAATAGCGCTTACCGCTAGACCCTATCTTGGCCGCTCTCTTACCGCCGTTTGGCGAATGATGAATGTAATCAAACAATGGCCGGCCTTTGAACTTCTGGCGCTTAGACCAATTCATCACTACCGTCTGTACTTCATCTTCTGATAATCCTATTCGTTTACCTTTCATACCCTTTTAACTCCTACTTGCCCCATAACAAACTGATAAACGCCACTGTAAAAAAAATAACTGGAACGGCTATCAGATACCCTAAAACGCACTTGTGGTACCACTGGACCTGAAACCTATACACCCGCCTGCCATCACCAAAAACAACACGAGCAATTAAATACGTGCTAAATAGGGAAAGAAAAAGATAGCACCACAACATCATCAAAAATAACTTGCTTAACATAAAAAGCCCTTACTAAAATCTAAAAATATTCTCACCTTGTCTTAGTTGATAACCCCCAGCACCATCTGCACCCCAAGCAATATCGCCTAACTCATGATTAATCGCATTGCCGTTTAAATCCCATCGAACGATTTGATCAAAAAAAGGATTACCCTCAACTGCTCTTACCCTAGCGCTATACTGATTCCAATGATTGCCGGCCGGGTCATATGCTCTGCTTAAGCGTGTGAGCGTATAGCCCTTACTTGTTTTAAGCTTACCTGCTCTTACACCCACCGATAACCGCCTGGTACTTTAATCTTTGTTTTAAGCGCCCGTATGACCACATGACATTCACGATAATCAAACTCAACCTCTGGCGCGTGCTCCATGAGCTCATCGCAAAAGTCCCTAAACGCTTGACCAATAGCAGCAACTAGCCCGGCTTGGTTATGTTCGCCTTCAATTTCAGCCTTAGCGTGTGCACGTTGACCATCTTTGCTAACTGCATTCATGGTGAAAGTGTAAGTCCGGTCGTGACTGAAAATATCATGTGGCCGGGTTAAGAAATCTTCAGTACGTACCACTCGCTTGATTAGGTCCTGCACCTTGTCACCGTCCAAAAACATTTTCATATAGCCTTGATACTGGCGTGGCTTAGACTTCGCTTGTTGTATCTTGCTGGCTTTTTTTGCCTTTAACGCCTTAGCACGGCGCTGATCTTTATTGGATTTATTCTTAGCCATGGATTCCCTTTGTTCTAAACTTCAACTGTTTCTTGCCTGGGTCTGCCTACACCGAATCTAGCCTTCATTTTCTCCCAGTCTTGAGCTATTGGACTATCATCATTTAGGCGGGCAGGTTTAGGTGCTTCAATACGATGGGTTTTGGGTATCTCAAAATTAGCCCCATTCTTGTGTTCAATAATCACCTGCTCATAGACCGTGGCAAAGTATTTAATAAATCCGTTACCAGCACTCGCTAATTTGCCCCACCCGATGCGATTTGCAGTTTCTAGTACAGTTGGGTGTCTCCAGTCTCTTTCGACGTCTCCGCGCATTCCTGAGCATCTACAGGCTGTTTCAAATGCGGCTTGTGTGTCTAAGTACTCGCTTTGCTTGCCAGCCCTCGCTAAGTCTAAAAAATCAGCTGGGGCTGTTGGTGGCCATTTTAGGGTTAAGGACTTGGCTAAAGCTGTGTTGAATTCCGCTGGGGTAATTCTTAATCCCTGTAATGCAATTGCCCATAGTTCAGTAGTTCTTACGTCCAACACCTGGCGTTCTTGTAGCTTGGCTCCAAATACTCGCTTCCAGTCTTCAAACATGTCAGTGATCAACTCAAGTAAGCGTACTGACGGTTCTGATATCGCTTGACTGCTGGCTTGAGCCATACTTGGCTCTGATTTCAGCACGGAGTTGGTCAAAGTGGCTGATGGCTTGGTTTTTGCCTGAAGTTTGGTTGTTAGCTGGTTGATTGATTGCATGATTGTTCCCCGTGCTCTGAGTCTTGTTCTGAATGTTGATGTACCAGTCTGATTTAAAACCTTTCCAATCCCGTGTTATCCACTCAGTGATTATCTGATCCAGTGAATGACCGGTTGCTTGCTTCGCTTTTTCCAGTTGACTGAAAATCACATTCCAAGCAGTTTGGGTATTCGACGTTTTTTTGATTTTCCTGTGACTGATTAAATCACTCCAAACCTGATCTGAAACTTCATCTGGTTTTTGTGGTTTGTAAGTCTCCACCGCTGACTGAGTTTTCGATTTTGTTTTTTTGGTATTTTTTTTATTAATATGATTATTAGTATTCTTATAATTAGTATTCTTATTTGTCGGATTTAAATCCGAGTTTTTAGGGGTTTTTTCGGATTCATTTCCGAATTTACTCGGATTTGAATCCGAATTTTGGGTGTTTTTCGGATTTATTTCCGAGTTAGAGTCAGATATAAAAGTGGTTTTAGAGTTCCATTCCTTGCCCTTTTCAGTTAACTTAATTAGGTCTTTTTTTCCTTCCTTGATGTAATCAACCAAGCCTTTTTCCTCAAACAGCTTTAGGGCTCGATAAACAGTATCTGGCTTACTGTATGCCAGTGGGATTTCATCAATCACCATGTTGCGAGATACCCAATAATAAAACTCGCCATTAATTACATGTGGTTTAGCCCATGAGCTTGCTTGGTTAAGTAAATCAAATAAGGCACCTTGGTTTAAGTTAAGGCCCCATTCATGGCATTTGACTGCATTTATGCTCAATGTGTATCTCATTACGCCACCTCATGTACTATTGCGAATATCTGTGCCAATCTTGCCAGCCCTTTTGGGGTAAACATCGGCTGTGTTGTCGCCCTGGCAGTGCCATCACGGCCATTAAATGTAACCGGGCGTTGTTCCATATACCCTTGTTGAATGCGACCGCTATACGGCTGTAATTTGTCTTTAGAGTCTCTATACATCCAGCCGTTATTTATGCACCAAGAGATAAATTTATTCTGGGCAATATCTAATGTTTTTGCAGTCTCACGCACACCAAGACTGCCCTCTGCTGCGCCAATCAGATCAAGCGCTGCCGCTTTAGGAGTCGCTATAGCTAATTGCGCTTGCTGCTCTTCTAATTTTTCTGCCAGGTCAGCTGCTAGGCGTAGCGCTTCTGGTAGAGATTGAGGAACGGCTGGCTTAGATATTTGCTTTTCAAGTTCTTGCCAGCGTCTATTTACTCGAATGCGTAGATCAGCACGATAACCAGTTATGAGATCCAGGCATTGCTCTTGAGTTAATAAAAACTCTCTATGCTTTTGATTACCCGTGTTTGGGTGGGTGTAATACCCCTCTCCAACTTTGGATAGGCCTAATGAGTCATAGGTTTCATTAAGTTTTTCGATGTCTCTGCAAACGTGGCCATGCTGTTTTTCACACAGCTGAGCAATTTCTCGGCTGCTCATAGTAGTTTTATTACTACTTGAAATATTTTCTAAAAACATGTTATTATCCTCCTCATTAACTGCTTAGTACTGTTGATGCAACCTTTTAGGTTACTGAATACAGTTTTTAAACATACTCATAAGTTAATATCCAGGAAAGCTAAACCCCGGTGTCCTCCAACGCTGGGGTTTTTTATTGTCTTTTTTAAGCGCTTACTCATCCTTGCTACTACCAATATGTACATCCCTCACACTTGCCCGTGGTTTATAGGTTCCTTCAGCTATTTGAATGCGTGCATCATCATGAAAAAAATCATCCACTTCTTCTGACTTCATCAAGTTATCGCGAGCAAGGGCGTAAATCATCTTGACCATTTCGGGGTTATAGCATTTAAGCTCCATAGGAACGATCTTTAGCCCAAGCGCTGCCAATAGGTTGCATAGCTTGATTAGATGCACGTCTTTTAAACGCGTGATAGTCCCACTATCGATACCCATTGTCTCTGCTATATCTTGCTGGCAAGTGCCTGCAAGCGCATTCAAAACTTGCGTTTGCATATTGCGTGACCATGCAACTTGTTCTTGTGATAATTGGGTCATGGTTAAGTCTCCTCGGTTTGTTGTTTAAGGTTTGGCGGATTCTTAGTTAGAAACAGCTCGGGGTAATCAATCTTTATCTGAGAAGGAATGCCACGATGAGTCCAGTTAAAGACTCTCTGGTAATCCATATTCAGATAGTTAGAGAGAACTAACACTCCACCTAATGCGTTGATTAACTCTTTATCAGTCATAACTACCTCTCAATCATTTTGTTTAAATAATAGTAAACAATTTGTTTATTAAAGTCAATTTTGTGTTTAACAAATAGCTGTTGTTATTTGATTTAATATATAAACTTAAACAAGGCGTTTAACATGAGTGATAAAAATATGCACGATTCAATGAAAAGAGTATTGGAGCAGACTAAAATGGCGCCTTCTGAGCTTGCGGCGGCCATTAATGCATCTCCTCAAAATGTTACCAATTGGTCCAAACGAGGATTATCAAAAAAAGGGGCAATGGACATCTCTAAGAGATTTGGACTTAGTATGGACTGGCTTCTTACTGGCGCAGGAAACCCTCACTTGGAAGCAGCTATAGACGAAGGACTGAATAATGTCTTACAAAAAGGTTCAGTTTCAATCTCGCATAGTAATGATGGAAGTATTCGCGTACCTGTGTACGAAATTTATTTTTGCTGTGGTGATGGCAATGATGCTCACTTTGAATTTGAAGAAGTTAAAGACTATCACTCATTGCCTGAAGACTTTTTTACTAAGCGCAATATTAAGCCAGAGAATTTCAAAATGGTTTGTGCGGTGAATGACAGTATGTCGCCTTATATTAATCATGGCGATGAGGTAGGTATTGTTATCAACGATAGGGAAATTAGGGACGGTCAGATTTATGCCATCTTGCTAGATGGGGATCGTATGTTTAAACAGATTTTCAGGGAAGCTGGCGAAGCCCTCAGGCTACGCAGTTTCAACCCTGCTTATCCAGACAAAATCGTAACAGCTGAGAACCATCAAAGTTTAATTATAGTAGGCCGACAAGAGTATAGAGCGGGATAAAAATTATGGATAATAGCGAATTACCTATTAACAAGCTGATGGCTGAAATTAATACAGCAGCAGATAATAACGAGCCTATGAATTTAACAATTGAGCAGGTCAAGTTGTTGGCGAAGCATTACGGGGATCTAGTTGCTATCCCTGTTTATAGTATGGATAACTTCCCCATTAAAAAACTCAATAAAGGTCAGGATGCGGATGAAGAGTAGAAGGTGAGCTTGTCTGCCGGGTATTGGGAGGGGAAGTCGCTAAATTAGGACTGCCCTATTCTTGATAGTCGGTATTTGCCTTTTACGATTTTTGGCGTGGCTATTGAGAATAAGAAGAAGTTGAGATAGTAGATACCTATGCAAATGACTGCATATTTATGCAATTTATACAAATAAACATTGAAATGGAATCAATATGAAAGATAGTGAGTTTAGAGCATTAGGCCAAGATATACTCGATGCAATTGAATTTTTGAAAGCTAGAGGCTGGTCGGTAAGCAGTGTTTGTGAGTTATTAAAAGACATTGAAAAGCTACCAAGACGATGGAAAAGTATAGATAATAGATTTCAGAACTCTGAAAACACTAATATCAATATAGACTTGTTTAATGATATTAAAACTAAACTAAAAGACGCTATTGTTTCCAGTTTATTATACGACAATAAAATGGTACAAATTTTGAAGCCTATTGATGATACATTTGATCGACTTTTAAAACATTTTGACTCAAATATTAAAAGTGATGTTAGTGAGATTGAGTTATCTGATTTAGTTAGCACTGAAGATGGCTTAAGTGTAAAGTTTAAAATAGATGATAGATACCAAGCCTATGGCCTAAAGACTATTATTGAAGATAAGATTAAAGAGCACTTAGAGGAAGAGGTAAACCAAGACATCCAGAGGGAGTACTCTGTGATTTATGGCATTAAAGATATAAAAATTCCCGCAATGATGTTAGTGGTTTTTGACACAGTCGACAAGACAATCATTGCCTGTATGGACTTAGCAAGGATTGTACATATTAATAAAGTAGATGCTAAACTATCGGAGTTTAAAGTTAGTATTAAGAGTAGCTTAAAAGGTGTTAGGTTTAATAGTACTCCAGTCAATCTATTTCCTAAAATTAAAGAATTCCATGATAACTTTAGTACAGGAACAGCTTTTAATATGTCATTTAAAACTATTAACGATGGTATGATTCATCATATTCATTCAAATAATCAACATCCTGATGCTAGATCAAATAAATATCATAAGGATGGCGCTAAAGGTGTTAATCATACATTGGCTTATTTTAGAATACACATGGGTTATAAAACGTCAAAAAAAACCACCTATGCTATTGACCTAAAATCTATTGCTAGTATGACTACTCAGAAAGACCCTGTATTATACTCTGCTATTATTAACGCATTAAATGCTGAAGATTTTTCAGAAGCCTTATCGAGATTAAAATGAATGCAAATGATATAAAATCTTATTATTTAGAGTTCGTTCGCGATCAGACGAATGAGTTTGATGATGGTATTAAGAACTTTATCTATGAAATTAGCGATAAATTTTTGTCGTATATCATTAATTACTCTATCGAATACTCAATCACACTTGATGAAATAGAATATCGTAAGGTATTCGAAATTACAGATACAACTGAGTCTGAATCAAAAGATGTCGACTTTATGTTGTATGTTCTTTCATTAAAGCCCTATGATGCTATTAAATGGGTTCACTATTTTGAAAGTAACGCTTTTTTTGAGCCAAACAGAGAGTATTTAACTGGAGAAGAATTGTTAGAGATAAAAGAAAGTGGATGTTATTACAATCCTTTAACTGGCAATGATATCTCTAAGAATGTCTTTTACGATGAGCTTTGCACCGTATTTGGTACCACAGATGATTTTAAAAAACAAATTATTAAGTTAAAAATGAGGGGTGTTTAATGCCTCATTTCAATTTAGAAAACGCTTATCGAAGTAGACTGCTGAGCACTCAAGTTGCTAACAATAATGATAATTATCCATCCTTTTTAAATATGGTGCATGGCGAAATTGATAGAGCAATTGAGTTTATGGAAGAGAACTCTAATAGGCTTCAGGGAGATAATGAAGACAAATTATCATTTGTTATTATTTCTCAATTAAAAGGAGCTAGGATTAACTGTAGCTCAGAAACTAATTCAAATGGTCATGTAGATATTACAATACAAGGTGGAAAATTCAAGTGGCTAGCAGAGGCTAAAATCCAAAAAGGTATAGATTGGACGAATCATGGCTTTAAGCAATTAACCCAAAACTACTCTACGGGAAGGAAAAATGCTTGCCATGGCGGTATCATTGTCTACAACAAACTTAAAGATAAAAGTTCTAAAAAGTGTGCTCAAGAGTGGCGAAATTTTTTGGAAAACTCTGAGATTGATGTCGAGTGTCAGGAATACAAATATGGCTATTTTGACTTCACTATACTAGAGCACCCAAGATCTGGCGAACCCTACCACATTAGAAGTTATTTTGTGAACTTAAAATACACTGAATCTAAAAATATATAATAAGACCGCCCCAGTGGCGGTTTTTTATTACCAAAAAAAATACCTATCAACTCAAACGAGCCGATAGGTATCAAAACACTCTTAAACCATTGCCTTACATCTTACATACTTTCTTAGACTTACTAATTTGTAAGCATCCGACCATC
>NZ_DGDC01000011.1 GCF_002385225.1 Psychrobacter sp. UBA3962
GGGACATTTTGTATTAAAAAAGCCGCTTCTTAAAGAAGCGGCTTTTTTTGTATTAGACCAAGTTAGGTCATAAGCAAATTAAGCTTGCTCTTGCTCAACGCCTTTCATGGTTAGCTTAATACGGCCACGGTTATCAACGTCTTGAACCAATACATTGATTTCTTGGCCTTCACTTAGATAGTCAGAAACGTTTTCTACACGCTCATCTGAGATCTGTGAGATATGGACTAAGCCATCAGTACCTGGTAGTACAGTTACGAATGCACCAAAATCCACAACACGAGCTACAGTACCTTTATAGACCTTACCCACTTCAACTTCTGCAGTTAGCGCTTCAATCTGACGAATCGCTTCTTTAGTAGCTGCCTTGTTTTCACCAAAGATACGAATGGTACCATTGTCGTCGATATCGATAACCGCACCTGTGTCTTCAGTTAACTGACGGATAGTTGCACCGCCTTTACCGATTACATCACGGATCTTGTCTGAGTTAATTTCCATAACCGCATAGTTAGGCGCATGGGCATTAATTTCAGTACGGCTGGCTGGCAATACTTCATTCATTGCATTTAGGATATGGATACGACCGGCGTGAGCTTGCTCAAGTGCTTTTTCCATAATATCAGGAGTGATACCTTCAATCTTAATATCCATCTGCAATGCAGTGATACCGTCTTTTGTACCGGCCACTTTAAAATCCATATCGCCTAAGTGATCTTCGTCACCTAAGATGTCTGATAACACCGCAAAACGATCGCCTTCTTTAACTAAACCCATGGCAATGCCGGCCACAGGAGCTTTCATTGGCACACCAGCATCCATTAAGGCAAGGCTAGCGCCACAAACTGAAGCCATAGAAGAAGAACCGTTAGATTCAGTAATTTCAGACACCACACGGATTACGTATGGGAAGCGGTCACTGTCTGGAAGCATGGCTTGAACACCACGACGAGCTAGACGACCATGACCGATTTCACGACGCTTTGGCACCCCTTCACGACCTGTCTCACCTACTGAGAAGTGTGGGAAGTTATAATGCAGCATGAAGTGATCTTGGATAGTACCGGCTAGTGAATCAATTAGGTTAACATCACGTGAGTTACCTAAAGTGGTAGTAACTAAGGCCTGAGTCTCACCACGGGTAAATAGAGCAGAACCATGAGTATAAGGTAATACGCCTACTTGGATATCTAAAGCACGAACTGTGTCTAAGTCACGACCATCAATACGTGGCTTACCAGAAAGAATGGCGTCACGAACGGTGCGGTACTTAAGATCTTCATAGATTTCTTTGATTTGCGCTTCTTTCTCGCCAAATTCTTCGCTTTCAGGATCCCCTGCAAGAGCTTCGATAGCAGCAGCTTTGATTTCATCAAGCTTGGTATAACGGTCTTGCTTATCGCTGATTGAATAAGCATCAGCTACTTGGCTACCAAACTGAGTGGTTAATTTTTCTTTTAACTCAGCGTTTAGCTCTGGAGCAACAAACTGTTGTTTTTCAGTACCAACTGCTTTGGCCAGCTCAACGATGTTATCGATAACAATCTGTTGCTGCTCATGACCATATAATACCGCGCCTAACATTTGATCTTCAGACAGCTCAGCGGCTTCTGATTCAACCATTAATACCGCAGATTTAGTACCCGCAACCACCAGATCAAGATCACTGGTCTCTAACTCTTCAATAGAAGGGTTAAGAACGTATTCACCATTGATAAAACCAACACGAGCACCACCAACAGGGCCGTTGAAAGGCGCATCTGAGATAGCCAGTGCCGCAGAAGCACCAATCATAGCAGCGATATCAGCATAGTGTTTTTTATCACTTGATACCACAGTGGCTGTGATTTGAATTTCGTTGACATAGCCTTCTGGGAATAAAGGACGAATTGGACGGTCAATTAGACGAGAAGTTAGCGTTTCAAATTCAGTTGGACGGCCTTCACGCTTGCCGTAAGCACCAGGGATTTTACCTGCTGCGTACATTTTCTCTTGATAGTTAACCGTTAGTGGGAAGAAGTTTTGACCTTCTTTGGCATCACTTTTAACCACAGCTGCCACCAATACGGATACTCCGCCCATATGCACAAGCACTGAGTTCGCTTGTCTAGCGATACGACCGGTTTCAATGATTACTTGCTGGTTGCCATATTGGAACTCTCGAGAAATGGTATTGAACATTGACATTAATTTTTCCTATTTTTATAAATTAGCAAATATAAAGGGGTAACACATCTATTGAGACTTACTTTAGCCTCTAACGTTTGACTGCTTTTTAAAGAATCAAACCCCTGCCTGTAATACAGACGCAGACGGTTTCAACCAAACACGGCAAACGTTAGAAGCCCATTATCATCAAATAGATGGCCTCTTATTTTACAGGGATTTGCCATAGTTGACCAATAAAAGTCACTTGACACCCTGACTGGATTATCTCACTAGACAATGACCAGCTTTGAAGAAAGTGAGGATAAAGAATGAGATATAAAAAACGGCGTGAAATATTCACACCGTCTTTTTTTATCTAAGGCATGAGCGCTTTAATTTAACTTTTGACATAAACTCATAGCTCCAATTAGGGAGAATGAACTTAAAGCCACCGTTAAAATTAACGACGCAGACCTAGTTCGCTGATTAGTGCTGCGTAGCGAGCTAAATCTTTACCTTTTAAGTAATCTAGTAGCTTACGGCGTTGGTTAACCATACGGATTAAACCACGACGGCTATGGTGATCGCCTTTATGCTCTTTGAAGTGATCTTGTAGATCATTGATACGGGCACTTAGTAGTGCGATTTGTACTTCAGGTGAACCAGTATCGCCAGGGGCGCGCTGATATTGAGCAATAATTTGTTCGCGATCGGTTTTAGTTAGCATAACTTTCTCCTGCAATGCATTGATAATATAAAGTCAGTTTTATTGAGGACATCCCTGCATTACTAGAGATGACCTAAAAAAATGACTAAGTAAGCCTATCATTATAACAAAAAACTACTCTTAGGTGAGTAGTTTTTTTAAATAGATTCAGCAGAGCCTTAAATCTCAACTCTTCTTTGAATCAGGATTTGTCTTATTTATTTTTAGGTCTGTCTGCTTCAGTTGCGTTACGACCTAATGTTTCATCCTCTAAAGGAGCAGTAGTCGCTTCTGCTAAAGTATCAGGCTCCTGCTTATCGTCTAAAGCTTCTTCTAAGCTATCTGCATCCTGGTTTAGTTTCTTGTCACTCATGATAATCTCCGGTTTAGGGAACTACTTAGATTGTGTCTTTTCAAGATTTTCAGCGATGCCTTCTGCCGCTTCGTCTTGATCCTTGTCTTTATTGTTACCTAAATTACCTTCAACTTGGTTTTTTAAACCCGCAAGTTCGGCTTCTGATTGTTGTTGTGCAAATTTATTATCATTAGACATAATATTTTCCTTAACTGTTATAAAAATTATTGATGGATAAAGTTGTAAATTGCTTTTATTCAATGCTGTATTTTATGTTTCTAACAGGGATTACGACTGACTGAGAGATTTATCAATAGCCTCAGCAAAGGCTTCAATATCATCAGGATTACGTGATGTAATTAGATTTCCCTCTTGTTGTACTCGTTTGTCTACAAAAGTACCGCCCGCATTTTCAATGTCTGTTTGTAGGGTGTGATAAGCGGTTAAAGTCTTACCTTTTGCTAATCCTGAGTTAATAAGCAGCCAAGGGGCATGGCAAATAGCGGCTACTGTTTTATTTTTGTCATAAAAACTTTTGACAAAATGTTGAGCGACTTTGTCTACGCGGATAGTATCAGCATTTACTGTACCGCCTGGTAATACAAGGGCAGCATAATCTTCAGCATTGGCTTCGCTGAGAAAGAGATCGGCAGTAAAGGTGTCTGCTTTATCCACATCTCCTTTCATACCTTGTACTTCTTTTTTATCATTAGTGGTAATTAATACCGTTTCATGGCCTTTGTCTCGTAACAAGCGGTCCACTTCTTCATATTCTGATTGTTCAAAATATGAACTTAATAAAAATGCGATTTTAGTACTCATTATTAAACACTCCGTTATTATTGAGACTTTAAATACTGCTGTATCTAGACTTCTGTTCTAGTTGGATCGATGGTTATTATTATTTATTGTTCTAGTAAGGTTTAAGAGTATGGGCCTATTCATTATTATTTTGAGGCTAAACTTTACTCAACCCTTTCTTCACTTATTATTCTTGTCTCTTATTGTTCTTTTTATGCGTTATGCTTTTTAATTATTGGCTTACTTATTTTTATTATTTAATTTTTTATTTTATTCTTATTTATTTTTTTCTTTAGATTTGCAGTTTAACTTTTTCTTTTTAATGTAATCCTTTCCTTAGGCTCACTATCTACACTACAAGCTTAATAGCGCCCATAAAAGATACCAGTTGCAAGGAAATGTATGTATTTGTGAAATGTGTGGCTGCTAAGTAACTTGTATAACTAAACGTAATCTAGAAAAACCACTTTCCATAAACCCATAAAAAAAGCCCATATCATTCAATAAGATATGGGCTTTTTCCAATTTATTTTACTAACTGTTTTACTGACTGATAAGCTAACCAGATAACTGCAATGCTCATCTCTGAATCATTTTCTTCGGCTGTAAACGGCCATTTAGTTGTAACTCACCTAACCCCAAAAAGTCGCCTTCCTCATTAAATAACTTAATATCACAACTTCTTTCAGCCTGGGCGGTTTCCTTATCTGAGTCCTGATTATCACCCAGCTCCTTGATTAAATAAGCGGTTAACGCTTCATCAAGCTGCGACTTAACATTGAGACGTTGACCCATTAACAAACGTTGACACTGCTCATCGGTCACCACAAGCGAGCTTAGCCCGCTGATACAAGCATCTATACTTTGCAATTGAGCCAAACGCTGTTCATGTGTTTGCTCTTCTAGCTCGTCAAGGCTGATGGCTTGCTCAATATCGAAATGACCCACTTGTGTCCGACGCAAAGCCGTAAGATGCCCCAAAGTGCCCAAAGCTTGAGCGATATCCTCTCCCAACACTCGCACATAGGTGCCTTTAGAGCAAGTCACTGTTAATAATAACTCGTCTTTTGCTTCACCCTGCTCTAAAACCAGCTGTTTAATGCTGATAGGACGAGCTTCCCGTTCAATCTCGATACCTGCACGGGCATACTCATACAGCTTTTTGCCCTCTTTTTTTAAGGCAGAATACATGGGCGGAATTTGTTTGATATCACCAGAAAACTGAGCGGTTACCTGCGCTAAGTCTACTGCAGAAATTTCAGGGATGTCTTTTTCGGCAATGGTTTGCCCCTCTGCGTCACCGGTATCGGTTTGAACCCCTAATTTGATAACGGCCTGATAAGATTTATCCGCGTCAAGTTGATAATGGCTAAACTTAGTTGCTTCACCCAAACATACAGGCAATAACCCCGTGGCCATAGGATCAAGGGTGCCGGTATGACCGGCCTTTTTACTGTCATGGACAGGAGATTTAAGCAAATACTTCACCTTAGAGACCACCTGCTGCGAGGTCATTCCCTTCGGTTTATCAATCAAAATAACGCCTGACACTTTACTCTTTTGGGCTTTATTTGAGGATTGAGCGGAGCTGGCTGTATTATTTGTCGTCATTGATATCTACTCAATTCAGTGAAACTCAAAGGCAAATTAAACTCAAAACCCAAAGTAGGCTAGCTATTAGAGTGCTGAGTTATTGTCGTCGCCATCTTCATCGCTATTGGCTTCGGTTTGCTCAGTCTTGGTCACGGCTTTATTGATCAGCTCCATCATGTAGTTACCGCGAGCAGTCACTTCATCGTAATGGAATCTTAAGCGAGGTGTAGTGCGTGTTTTAAGGCTATGACTTAATTCAGTACGCAAGAAGCCTGCCGCTTTATTAAGCACTTCTATGCTGGCCTCGTGACTGTGCTTACTCATCGCATCATTTAGCTCGGGTTCCATTACCGTCACATAAACGTCTGCATAACCCAAATCTGAGCTTACTTTGACGCTTGAGATAGTAACAAAACCTGTTAAACGGGGATCATTAATCTCATCACGAATAAGAACAGCAAGTTCACGCTGAATTTGATCACCCACACGTTGTAAACGTTGGCTCATGGTTCTTCCTTTTAATGCAGTTATTAGTAACAGCCTGACCCTCATTATCAGCACTACTTGGTGTGACTTTGAGTGGTTATGACTGATAATAACTCATAATATAATGGCTATAAAAAACAAAAAAAGACCTAACAGGATGACCTGATAGGTCTTTGATAACTACTTTTAATACTTAGATAGTACGCTGAATCTCTTGGATTTCAAACACTTCAATCTTATCACCCACTTCAACGTCATAGCCGCGAACCGCAAGACCACACTCCATACCAGAGCGCACTTCGTTCACGTCATCTTTGTAGCGACGTAGAGACTGAAGTTGGCCAGTAAAGACCACTTTGTCATCACGTAATACGCGGATAGACTTGTTGCGATAGATAGTGCCTTCAACCACCATACAACCAGCGGCTGCACCAAACTTACTTGAACGGAATACGTCACGTACTTCAGCGATACCCAAGATTTTCTCGCGATGTTCAGGAGACAGCATACCACTCATCGCCGCCTTCACATCATCAATTAGACCATAGATTACGCTGTAGTAACGAATATCAATACCCGCTTCATCCGCTTTACGCTTAGCAGCATTGTCAGCACGAACGTTAAAGCCTAATAATACCGCTTCACTTGATTCAGCAAGCGTTACATCAGACTCTGCGATTGGGCCCACACCTGAGCTAATCACTTTCACTTTAACTTCGTCAGTAGATAACTCGTTTAAGGCTGCAAGTAGGGCTTCTAGCGTACCGCGTACGTCTGTCTTCAAGATAATATTTAAGAAAGACAAGTCGTCTTGACCCATCTGCTCAAACATACTTTCAAGACGCATCTTGTTCTGACGCTCAAGCAGTTGCTCACGCTCACGGTTGGCACGGAATTCCGCCACTTCACGGGCTTTCTTCTCATCAGATACAACTAAGAATTCGCTACCCGCTGCTGGTGTGTCTGGTAGACCTAGAATCTCTACTGGGATTGACGGACCGGCTGATTTAACACGTTGGCCTGTCTCATCAGTCATCGCACGAACTTTACCGTAGAATTCACCGGCTAAGACTAGATCCCCTTGGTTTAAGGTCCCTTTCTTAACTAGAACACTGGCAACGGCACCACGGCCTTTTTCAAGACGTGATTCAATGACCACACCCTGTGCAGCACCTTCAGTAGGTGCCTCAAGTTCCATAAGCTCAGCTTGTAGGTTTACCAGCTCTAACAGCTCATCGATACCTTCGCCCGTTTTAGCAGAAATCTTCGCTAATGGAACATCACCGCCCCACTCTTCTGTTACCACTTCTTTGGTGGTTAACTCGTTTAGTACGCGATCAGGATCAGCGGTGCTCTTATCCATCTTGTTAATAGCAACGATGATTGGCGTACCAGAAGCACGAGCGTGATCAATGGCTTCTTCAGTTTGTGGCATCATACCATCATCAGCAGCCACAACTAGGATTACGATATCCGTCGCTTGTGCACCACGTGAACGCATAGCGGTAAACGCCGCGTGACCTGGAGTATCTAGGAAAGTAATGACACCACGCTCAGTCTTAACATGATAAGCACCGATATGTTGCGTAATACCGCCGGCTTCACCTGGCGCTACTTTCGTTTCACGGATCTTATCTAATAAAGAGGTCTTACCATGGTCAACGTGACCCATAATAGTTACTACTGGCGGACGAGTTTGAACGTTACTGCTGCGCTCTTCCACCGCTTCTTGTAAGTCGTCTTCAACTTTAGTATCACTAACTGGAACTGGGTTATGACCCATTTCTTCAACGATTAAGCTGGCTGTGGCTTGATCAATAGCTTCATCCGCAGCAACAATCTCGCCCATCTTCATAAGTAACTTAGTGACTTCACGAGCTTTAACTGCCATGCGCTGAGCCAAATCAGAAACAACGATTTGTTCCGGAATTTCAACATTATGAACAATCTTCTCAACGGGCTTCTCAAATTTATGCTGAGAGGCTTGTGAAGATTTTAAGCCGTGTTTACGGTTGCGAATTTCACGCTCTTCTTGACCTTTACGGCGACGGCCACGAGTAGCTGTGCTAGAAGAACCGCGTTTGATTTCACGACGTTCTTTTTCAAAAGACTCTTCTAATGCTTCGCCCACTAAACCTTCAGCCAATGGCTCATCTTTGCGAACTTCAGCCACAGGCTCTTTATCACTGTATTTACCGGCCATTTTGCGCATTTGCTCAAGAGTTTTCTTCTGAGCTTCTTCTGCTTGCTTACGGCGAGTTTCTGCTTCGATTTTGCGTAGACGTTCTTCTTCAGCTTCACGGGCTTCACGCGCTTTGCGTTCTGCTGCTGTTTCCACTTTTGGCTTAGTCGGTGCTGCTTTCTTTTTCGGAGCTTGTTTTGCTTCTGCTGCAGCTTTACTGCCTTTTTTCACGACAACCGTAGAGACTTCGTCTTTTTTGTCATCAGAGGAGCTACCGCCACCCAAGTTAGCACGCATCGCCGCCAGTGTGGCTGCTTGACGCTCTTCGGCTTCTTTTTTGGCTTGTTCGCGTTTCTTCGCTTCTTCTTCAGCGCGTTGCCTCGCTTCTAAAGCCGCTTTTTCACGCGCAGCAATTTCTTCAGCCAATTTGTTGGGATCGGGCTTTTCAAATACTTTTTTCTTACGAACTTCAACATTAACGCTTTTTGACTTGCCTGAAGAGCCAGTCACGCGAGCGGTACTGGTCGTTTTAGATTTCAAGCTAATACGACGTTTTTCTTTTTGTCCGTGTGTTTGCTTCAGGAAAGCTACCAGCTGTTCTTGCTCAAGCTCGGTGACCAGGTCATCCTCGCCACGAGCAGGCAGCCCAGCGTCAGTCAGTTGCTTCTGTACTGCACTGACTGATTTGCTTACCATGTCTGCTAATTCTTTGACGGTCTTATCTGCCATTTATAGTCACCTATTTATTATTCTTCATTAAACCAAGATTCACGTGCCTTCATGATCAGCTCACCTGCAATTTTCTCATCAAGACCTTCAATGTCTTCAAGATCAAATACTGCTTGCTCTGCTAAATCATCTAACGTGATGATGTCACGTTGAGCCAGCTTATACGCCCAGTCGGTCGTCATGCCGTCCATTGTGAGCAACTCTTCGCTTGGCTCTTTCATATTTTGCTGTTTAACCAGTTCATCAGCAATGACTACTTCTTTTGCACGCTCTTGAATCATTTCAATCGCGTCGTCGTCAAGACCTTCGATGTCATAGAAAGTCTCAGCAGGCACATAAGCCACTTCTTCAATACTGGTAAAGCCTACGTCTACTAACGCTTGAGCTAAGTCTTCGTCTACTTCTAGACGATTATAGAACAGCTCAATATAAGCTTTTGTTTCATTCTGTTGACGCTCTAGGTATTCCGCCTCAAGCATCATATTTAGTTTATAACCGGTTAACTCTGAAGCCAAACGTACGTTTTGACCTTGGGCACCAATGGCGCGCGCTAACTGATCATTAGCAGTAAAGATGATGTCTGCTGTTTTGGCATCTTCATCTAGAATAATACTGCTTACGTCTGCTGGCTCTAAAGCACTGATAATGTACTGTGCCGGATCATCAGACCATACGATAACATCAATACGCTCTCCATCAAGCTCTGATTGCACGGCTTGGATACGAGTCCCACGCATACCAATACAGGCACCCACAGGATCGATACGATGATCATTGGTCTTCACTGATATTTTAGCACGAACACCAGGCTGACGGGCCACATCACGAATTTCTATGATTTGTTCGTTAATTTCTGGTACTTCTTTATTCATCAACGCAATCAGCATATCTGGGCTGGTACGTGATAATAATAATTGCGCACCGCGGTTATCGCGATTTACATGATATAGGATAGCATTAATACGAGACTTTACGCGTAATTGTTCACGAGGCAACATTTGATCGCGTGATAAATAGCCTTCAGCATTATCGCCTAGATCAATGATATAGCCATCACGAGTTTGCTTTTTAACTTCGCCATACATCATCTCACCAATTCTTGGCTCGAAGGCATCCGCAGTTAAAGCACGTTCAGCTTCACGTATCTTTTGGATAATAACTTGCTTGGCTTGTGTGGCGGCAATGCGACCAAACTCGATAGACTCGATTTGTTCTTCTTTAATATCACCAATTGACCATTCGTTTTCATCAAGATCACTGATGGCTAACTGACAAGCAGGCATCTCGTGGTCTTCATCAGCGACAACGGTCCAATAGCGATACGTATCATAGTCACCGGTATCACGGTCAATTTCAACACGCACAGCAACTTCAGGCTGCTCGGTATAGACTCTTTTTTTAGTAGAAACCACCAAAGCCTCTTCGATTGCTTCGAAGATGTCTTCTGGATTTAGGCCTTTCTCGTTACTGACGGTCTCTACTACCGTTAAAATTTCTCGACTCATTACACACCTATCCTCGCCTACTTATCATTTAAAGTAGCAAAAAATTATTAAATTTATTTTTTATCTCGGGCCTAAAAGCTGTGAGGTTTAAGTTCATTCAAAACGCTAATTACTATTATCTCTTATGCCAACCTAAATTAATATATAAGGTAGGTTAAAAAGTTAACAGTAAATGTCCGAATCAAATCAAATAAATAGTAAGCTTTAGATTCACTTATATGCCAAGATTACAAATCTTGATAGATTAAATTTGCTTTATCAATGTTATCAAGGGCAATATCGAACTGTTCGCCTTCGGGTGTGACTACAGATAATTGTTTATCGCCTAATTGCTCAAGCTTACCTGTCACTTTACGGCGTTTCGAGCTTCCCACGCCAACTGCTTGAATCAGACGCAAATTAAGCGTTTGACCCAAATAATCCGACATCTGCTCAGGGGCAAAGAAAGGTCTATCAAGACCTGGAGAGGAAACTTCAAGGACATATTCGCCTGCAATAGGATCATGCACTTCAAGCACACCACTAACTTGGTGAGTGACCGCTGCACAGTCTTCAATAGTAACTTGTTTATCAGCGGCTTTGTCTTCTGGCAATGACTCAATATATATGCGTAATAGTGAACGCCCACCTTGCGGTAAGAATTCCACTCCCCACAGCGCTACATCACAAGCAGCCACAGCTGGGGCAATAATGTCGGTTAACTGAGTGACTTTATTAGATAACTTCATGACTCGTTTTTTAGTCCATAAATAGAAGTATCTATTATAAATGCATATTATGACTATTAGGCAATATTAAAAATAACAGATACAAAAAAACCCACAAACAATATGGTGGGTTAAATAAAAAGTAAGATTGAAATAAAAATGGTAGCGGGGGCTGGATTTGAACCAACGACCTTCGGGTTATGAGCCCGACGAGCTACCAGACTGCTCCACCCCGCATCAATCTAGGCTGACTATTATATGTAAAGTTAAAAGGGTTGTCAAGCAATAAACTAATTTAAATTTAAAAACTTACGATCACCCTATAAATCACTGAACTTATAGTCTTACCTTTACTACTTTGCCCCTTGGCTAGCTAATAACTGCTGCCTAAGTGCCAAACTGAATGACCATACTATACATATCTGATAGCAGAGTCAACACAATCATATTGGTGCGATTGGAGGGACTTGAACCCTCACAGCTTGCGCCACCACCCCCTCAAGATGGCGTGTCTACCAATTCCACCACAATCGCATTTTGTAACTTGTCATATCCCACAAGGCCAGATCATTTATTAACGTTAATCAAATCTTTATTGAGGAAAAAGAAGATTAACTTAAATCTTTGCCTTCAGTGGTCACTAATTATTCTAAATTAGGTGGCACATTCTACTCGTCTTTAACTTAGGGTGCAACCCATTTAAAAAGTAGAGACCCCAGTATCAGTACAGATACCGCGCTTTGCCTTACTCTGCTGGTGCAGGTGCTGGCTGCGAATTTGTTACCGGTACTTGAGAGGCCGCTGGTACATCTAGTTGATACTGACCTTCCGCTTGCTTGCGGGCATGAACCGCCAACGTCAAACTGGTGCTAAAGAAGATAACCGCCAATACTGCAGTGGCTCGGGTTAAAAAGTTGGCGCTACCTGCAGCCCCAAAAACCGTACCTGAGGCACCCGCTCCAAAAGAAGCTCCGGCATCCGCCCCTTTACCGTGTTGAATTAAAATCAACCCAATCATGGCAATAGCAACAATAATATGAATGGCTAGAATAATGTTAAACATGCTTTGCCTTACTTAATCTTAAGAGTTAAAAGACGAGAAAATTTCTATGTGACTGTATTTTACTGTATTTTTAATAACGAAACTTTTAATAACAAAGCTTTTAATAACAAAGCTTTTAATAAAGAAGCTTTAATCATTAAGGTTTGAACAGTTAAAGCTTCAATCATTAAATTTTTGATAACTGGAGCAATATCTTGGTGCCAATAGTAACCCTTAACCTCTCTGCTTTAATTTAAATCGAAGACAATTTAAATCAGAGACAAAGAGTCGCTATTGCTCCGCAGCGTAATTATTTAGAAAATGCTTTGGCAATGTCAAGGAAACTGCCCGCTTTTAAGGCAGCGCCCCCAACCAACACCCCATTAATTTGCTCTGAGGCTGCAAAATCTTGAGCATTTTCAGGCTTCACACTGCCTCCATATAAAACAGGAGTCTTGCCTAATGTGGCCTCAAAAGACTGTAAACGTTCACGAATAAATTTGTGAACCTCTGTGACTTCTTCAACACTCGGCACTTTACCCGTACCAATGGCCCAAACTGGCTCATAAGCAATAATCAACTTATTGGCAATATAATCAGCATCGACAGCCTCTGACTGCTGTAAAAAATTAGCAATAATAGTCAGTTGTTCTGCCAATACTTGGGTAGTCTTGCCTGCTTCAAAGTCAGCCTCTGATTCACCAATACAGAAGATAACACCTAAGCCTTGAGCCGCACAGTGTTTCATCTTATTTAATAAAGTGTCGTTGTCTTCATTAAAATACTGACGACGCTCAGAGTGACCAATGATGGCCCATTGTACGCCTAAGTCTTGTAACTGCTGCGCAGAAACATCACCGGTATAGGCACCCGTTTCAGCAGACAAAGCTGACACATCTTGACAGGCCAGCTTGATAGCAGCCGATTTCGTACGCAGAATATCTTCAACCTGAGACAAATGCAATAAGCTTGGCGCCACCATAATATGGCAGTTTTGTAGGGCGGTGCCTTGAGCATCTACACCCTCTACTAAATCATCCACTAAGGCTTGCACTGCATTAACTGAGGCAGGATTTAGCTTCCAATTACCGACAATCCAAGACTTCATAAAACACTCTCAATCAAAGAAATTCAACTTATTAACCAATGGTTTACCTATTAAGCGCTTAATAAAATACAGCCTAATAGTAACGGATAGTGGTCAGCGTAAAAATATGATAGCCCTATATTATATCATAGTCTCATACAACTGATTTAGCCTTTATTGTTTCGAATATTGTTTATAGGATGCAGTTTATAAAATTTCACACACAATTAAGCTTAGCTAATTCTATTTAATGCTTGTGAAAGGGGCAAAAATAAGGTTTACTAAAAAATCTATTTTTTGTCTGAAGTTTTATCCTCTTTTTTTGTCAGGCAGGCACCCTACTTATATAAGAAGCCTCCATGCCCGACGCTAGCGTTTCTGTGCATCCCTCAGCCGCACCCAAACCTCCTAAACCCCTTGGCACCTCAAAGTCGTTGGCCACAGCGGTGCAGCTGACCGCCTTTGACAATGATCCCGTGGTTAAACTGGTCAATTCATTGCTGATGCAGGCTGTACAGCTTGGGGCCTCAGACTTACACTTTGAGCCTTATGAGCAGCTGTATCGGGTTCGCTTCCGTATCGATGGCCTGCTAAAGCAAATGACAACCCTATTACCGTCTTTAATTGCCAAAGTTTCTGCTCGCTTAAAAATCATGGCTCAAATGGACATCTCAGAACGCAGATTGCCACAAGATGGCCGCATCAAACTGCTCACCGCCGACAACCACACTCTCGATTATAGAGTCAGTGCCATACCCACCTTATTTGGCGAAAAAATAGTACTCCGGGTCATTGATTCAGCGGATTCCTTAGTAAACATTAGTGAGCTGGGGCTTGAGCAAGATCAACAGCAATTTTTTTTACAAGCTTTACACCAACCACAAGGTATCGTGCTCATTACAGGCCCCACCGGCTCTGGGAAAACCTTATCGTTATACGCTGGTCTGAAGCTATTAAATACCGAAACCACCAATATCTCTACTGTTGAAGACCCAGTGGAAATAAACCTGTCCGGAGTGAACCAAGTTAGCATTAACCCTAAGATAGGCCTAAGCTTTCATACGGCACTTAAGTCTTTTTTGCGTCAAGACCCAGATGTGATTGTGATTGGCGAGATTCGAGATTTAGAGACCGCTGATAGCGCTATTCGAGCTGCCCAAACTGGGCATTTGGTACTCTCTACTTTACATACCAACTCAGCCACAGAAACCCTAGCCCGCTTACATCATATGGGAGTTGCCGACTTTAATATTGCCACTACCATTAGCTTGGTGGTGGCTCAACGCCTAGCCAGACGTTTATGTATCCATTGTAAAAAGCGCGTTGATGTGCCAACTCATAGTCTATTGCAAATGGGGTTTCTAGACAGCGACCTAAAGCAAATATCAGATTGTGATTCGACTCACTCTGCTATCTTTGAAGCGGTGGGCTGTGAGCACTGTACAGACGGCTATAAAGGCCGAGTAGGTATCTTTGAAATATTGCCTTTAACAGACAAACTGGCCGAGCTGATTATGCAAGGAGGCAATGCGTTACAGGTTAAAGCACTGGCTGAGCAGCAGGGCTTTTATGATCTAAAACGATCGGCTGTATTAAAAGTGCTACGAGGCATTATCAGCATTGAAGAAATGCAGCGGGTGATCATAAGTCAGCCTTAGCGATCCCCTAAAGCTAACCGATAGTAGACAGTCGAAGTTCAATTATCCTAAGCTCAAGACCCCTAACCCTTAAGGACAAGCGGTGAAGCAGGTAAAAAAAGACACCTTATTTCATTTTGTATACCACGGCACTGATCGTCATGGACAAAGTATCACCGGGGAGCTCAGCAGCAGCAGTCTACCGATTGCCAAGGCACAGCTACGCAAACAAGGTATCGTGCTCAATCGAATTCGGCGCAAATCCAAACCTGTGATTGGCTGGACTAGCAAGATAAAGCCCCTAGATATCGCTCTATTTGCCCGCCAGCTGGCCACTATGACAAAAGCTGGTGTTCCCTTATTACAAGCGCTGACCATTGTCATCGAGTCCCTAACCAAAGCTAATATGATTGAGTTGGTCACCAGCGTTAAACTCAGTGTCGAGTCAGGCACGCCGCTTGCTAGTGCTTTAAGCCAACACCCCAAGCAATTTGACAGTTTATTTTGCGCTTTAATTGAAGCCGGTGAGTACTCAGGCTCGCTGGACATCATGTTAGAGCGCATCGCCACTTATAAAGAAAAAAGTGAACACCTAAAAAGCAAAATAAAAAAGGCCATCAAATACCCTATTGCGGTAATTCTAGTAGCAATGACAGTCAGTCTCATTTTATTATTAAAGGTAGTGCCGGTATTTAGTGACTTATTTGCCGCTTTTGGTTCTGAGTTACCCCCTTTTACCCAATTTGTGGTTTCTATTTCTAATGCTGTGCAACGTTGGTGGGCGCTGATGCTAGCACTCATCATATTAGCCGTTTTTGGTTTTTTCCATGCCAAAAATAGCAGCACCCAATTTGTGGGCTTTCTCGATCGAACCTTGTTAAAGCTACCGATAGTAGGGCCTATTACTTACCAAGCAATTATTGCTAGGTTTTCTCGTACCTTAGCCACCACCTATGCAGCTGGCGTTCCTTTACTACAAGCTCTAGAGTCCACGGCAGCAGCCACTGACAACCAACTGTTTTTCCAAGCCACTCAGCAGATTAGACAAGACGTTGCCACTGGTCAGCCTTTAAACTCTGCCATGCTCAGTAGCCAGTTATTTCCCACATTGGCGATTCAAATGGTTAGTATTGGCGAGCACTCGGGCTGCTTGGATGAAATGTTAGATAAAGTCGCCGTATACTATGAAAATGAAGTGGATAATGCGGTTGAAGGACTCACCAGCTTGATGGAGCCGGTCATCATGGTGGTTTTAGGATTGCTCATAGGCGGTTTGGTCATTGCTATGTACCTGCCTATCTTTCAGCTTGGGTCCGTTATTGGCTAGTGGATTGAGGCAATTTTAATTTATTGCTATACATGTTTTTTGGATTACTTTTTACAGGCTATCTCATGCAGCTTTGGCAATTTATTGAAACCCTCCAACACAGCTTAGCAACAGCACTGCTCCTCTTTGGGGTATTGGGGTTATGTGTTGGCAGTTTTTTGAATGTGCTTATTTATCGCACCCCCAAAATTATGATGCAGCAGTGGCGTGTGGGCTCGGTTCAACTCCTCCAGTCTCAATCAGACATTGCGCCAAACTTATTACAGCCTGTGGCAAAAATTGTGATGCAAGATACCCCATTGTCGTTAGCTAGCCCTGCCTCGCATTGTCCCTGCTGTAATCAGCCACTGCGTTGGTATCACAATATTCCTGTATTGAGCTGGATAGCTCTGGGGGGTAAGTGTCATGGCTGTGGCCACAAAATTCACTGGCGCTACCCCTTGGTTGAAATAAGCACGGCACTGCTGTCTGTGCTGGTGATCTATCGACTCGGGGTAACATCACAAGGGCTATTTGCTTTGCTTTTCGTCTGGAGCCTCATTGCCCTAACTGGTATTGATCTTATCAGTCAGTATTTGCCTGATAAGCTGACTTTTCCCTTGATGGCTTTGGGCCTAGCAGTCAATAGCTACTCGGTATTTGTCACCGCCTCGGAATCAATATGGGGTCTGCTGCTGGGCTATTTTAGCCTATGGATTGTGGTGAAAATCTTTTATCTTTTTACTAAAAAGCAAGGCATGGGCGAAGGAGATTTTAAGTTATTGGCAGCACTAGGGGCTTGGTTGGGCCCTGTGCTACTGCCTTTTATCATCTTGCTATCTTCGCTTCTCGGTTCTATTATTGGTATCATCTTAATGCGTAAGCGAGCCGAAAGTCGTCCTTTTGCCTTTGGTCCCTATCTGGCCATTGCTGGCATGGTGGCTCTACTCTATGGACACTCGCTTATACAGTGGTACCTTCATTAAATAAACCCAATAGCTAGCTGACCGTTCTGCCATTTAATTAGGCTGCCTGCGCTTTGGTTACTAGCGGGTTTAGATTAAGCACAGCAATTAATACAAAACAATTGTCAGAACATGCTAACTTTAGCGGTTATATGTTTTTATAGCCTAACTTTGAGCGAGTTTATAGCCTGATTTTGAGCACAACACCCAATATGGGCGTAGGAGTTTCGGCTAGCCACTCTTACCTTCCCCGTTTAATCTTCTAGAGCACGTGTTTTAAGGTATTGATATGACATACGACAATCACATCCACTCACCGTCACACCCTGATAGCCAACAAGATGAGCATGAGATTGACCCGCCACAAAAGTTCCAAACTTTTTATGTAGACACCCCGATTATCGGCTTAACTGGGGGTATTGGTAGTGGTAAGACCGCTGTATCAGATTGGTTCGCGGCAAAAGGGATAGATGTAGTGGATGCAGATGTGGTGGGGCATCAGATCATGAAAAAAGGCAGTCCCGCGTTACAAAAGCTGGTCGAAGCCTTTGGAGACTGGGTGCTAGATGAAGCTGGGGAAATGGATCGCCGCGCTGTCCGAGATCATGTTTTTGAAAATGACAAAGCCTTATTGACCTTAGAATCGATTACCCATCCTGCCATTCGTCAAGAAATTAAAAATCAGCTCAGTAAAGTGAAGTCTGCCTATGCTATTTTATCAGCCCCTTTACTGTTTGAAAGCTATGAAGCCGGACTGGTGTCCTTGTGTGACAGAGTCTTAGTGGTAGATGCCAGTGAGGAGACCCAGTTAAAACGTGCTAGTAGCCGTGACACTCAAAGTGTCGAAAAAATTAAAGCGATTATGGCCAATCAGCTGTCCCGTAAAGCCAGAGTTGAACAGGCCGATGATGTGGTGTGTAATAATGGTGATTTAGCCCAACTACATGAGCAACTTGAACCGTTACACGAGAACTATTTAGCGTTTAGAAAACTGCCGCGCTACTGATAAATAAGAGCCAAAAAAGAGTCCATAAAAAAAAGAGCGATTGATTATCACTCTTTTTTTGACTCTTTAAAATAAGTTAGTTAAAGCCAGTTATCTGAAACTGCTTATCTTCTTTTATCTAATCTAGGCCTGCTGACGCTGACGGCTCACCTCATACAATACCATGCCTGTGGCCACGCTCACATTCAGGCTCTGTAATGAGCCATGTTTATTGCCAGTCATAGGAATATAAACCAGCTCATCACAGCGCTCTGTGGTCAAACGGCGCATACCTTCACCCTCTGACCCCATAATAATCGCTACTTTGCCTTTTAAGTCCACCTCAGGTAAGGCTTTGGCCGTTTCATCTAATGCCGTGCCATAAACAAACACCCCTGCTTGCTTTAAGTTTTCAATACAGCGGGCCAAGTTAGTGACCGCAATCACTGGCATAATTTCCATCGCCCCAACCGAGACCTTGGCTACTGTGGGCGTAAGGCTCGCTGAATGATGCTTAGGACAGATAACCGCATCTACCCCCATAGCCGCCGCTGTACGCAGACAAGCGCCTAAGTTATGCGCATCGGTAATTTGATCCAGCACCAAAAATAAAGCATCGTCTGATTTTGCAATAGTTGCAATCTCGCCTTCATCCGCCATCGCTAGCGGACGGGCATTAAGTACCACACCCTGATGTTGGGGGCTGCCACATAGAGCCGTTAGTTTGTCTCGGTTGGCTTGTTGAATACTGACCCCCATTTGTTCAGCAAGCTGTAAAATTTCTTCAAAAGTAGAGTCAATCTCATCTGATCCATGTTGACTCCCCTCTTTAGCACTGCGACCTTGTTGCACAAATAGCGCCATGGCATCGGTAGGACGATGAGTCAATAAAGCATGGATAGCATGAATTCCATAAAAATGAACTGGCTTTGCCATAAAATAACCTTTTAGCTGTTTTTATATCAGTGAAGTTTTTAGATAACTGAAGTATGGGTATACGTGAAATTATAGATAAATAAGAGGAATAGAGCTGCGTTTAGTTTACTACGCTTAAGTTTACTTTGCAGTGAATATGAAGATGGTGCCATTGAGATGAGCCAATACTTATAGCTAACCCTAAGACACAAAAGCACCCAAAGTATACACTGTGGGTGCTGTAAATATCATAAGAAAATTTAACCAAAATCTGAACTGACTAACCCAGTTAAGCTTTTTGTTACTGGCAATTATCGAATAGATTTAACCGCTCTGATCTATCTTTTGGTTAGCCTTCAAGATGACAGATATACTGTACGATTTGATCAGTACGCAGAGTAAAACTGCTGTCTCCTGCCACCACAAAAGCTTGGCCAGCACGATAATAGGTAAAATCGTCTTCACCGGTAATCTTCACTTCACATTCACCACTGGTGATTTGCATTCTTTCTGAAGTGTGAGTAGCAAACTCATATTCACGGACGTGCTCGTCACAAGGTAAGATAACACCAAGCATTTTTTTGCTGCCATCTTCAAATAATACGGTATGGCTACTACACCTGCCATCATAAGAGGTGGTGGCATTTTTTACGACAGAAACCTGGTCATAAGTCGTCGTCATGATGACTTCCTCAATCTTAGTCTACTTAATAATAGTCATGGGCTAGAATTCAGTTAACGCTAAACTTACAGCCCTGCTTTTGGATGCTACTTTTTTGTTATTCAATGCTACCACAATATTACTAGAATGATTGTGACAGGGGAGATGTTTTTTTAGATACCAGCTATTCCAAATCTTCAATAGCCTTTGATATAAGCCTTTTAGCATTATATCAGTGACTTACTTTTTAATTCACATACTTTTTAAGCACTCAGAGAATTGATTTCTGTGACAAAAATAAATCACTTTATAATCAAGGGTTATCACTTTAGTTTTCTATAATAATGCTTGTATTAATATTAAAATGGCTTTATATATTCAGCTAAACTTTGATTACTATGCCATTTTATAGCGGTTATCAACTAAAAAATTTATCGCAACACCCCTATTGTCTTATTTGCTTTTAGGCGGTCATAGCGATAGGATACTGATACTATTTTTGTCCGTTTTTTAGTGTTTTTTTCTAATAAACACCCCTACTGAGATTGCTGATGCTAACTTCTCTGACCCTGCAAAATTTCGCCTTAATTAACCATCATGAGCTGTCATTTTACGACGGTTTCAACGTCATTACTGGAGAGACCGGTGCCGGTAAATCGTTACTGCTAGATGCCTTGTCCTTATGTATAGGCGGGCGTGCCGATACCAGTATGGTTCGTCATGGTAAGGATCATGCAGATATCTATGCTCAGTTTGAATTTGCTGTAGAGGCTAGTGGTGTATCTTCTCACAATGCCAACACCGCGGTAGCAGTACGCCAATGGTTCGAAAGTCATGACCGAGAGTTCGACGGTGAAGTATTAATTCGTCGCCAATTAAGCAGTAATGGCCGCTCCAAAGCTTGGCTTAACGGCGCTCCTGTTAGTTTAACTGAGCTAAAAGAATTAGGCTCGATGCTGGTCAATATTCACAGCCAGCACGCTCAACAAGCCTTATTAAAGCCCTCCTTCGTGATAGAGTGGCTAGACAGCATTGCCGGTCTACAACCCTTGGCAAATCAGACTGAGCAGGCTTATAGAACTTATCAGAAGCTTAAACGCCAAGCTGAAGAAATCGCTGCCAAAGAAGCGCATCGTAATGACCGCATCGAGTTACTAAACAGCCAATTAGCAGACATCTCTCCTTTACTGGCCGTTGATTACGAGCAAATTGAGGCCGAACATGACGAGCTGTCAAACTTAGAAGCGTTAATGCTCGAGGCCAGTCATGCCGTTCAGCTGTTAGACAATGATTCAGACGATCCAGATACAATGGATTTGCTCGGTAAGGCCATTCGCCTTTGTGAAAATCAATCTGAGGTGAGTGCCACCTTCAGTCAAGCCAGTGAGTCTTTATATTTAGCCCAGCAGCATGTCAGTGAAGCAGTAGGTTTGCTTGCAGATTATGCCGAACAGCAGCTACCCGACCCTGAGCGTCTTGAAGAGCTCAATACTTTAATCAGCTTAGGGCATCGCCTGTCGCGTAAACATGGCTTGCCTGCCATTAACTTAGTCGAAGAAGCACAAGTTTGGCAAGAGGAGCTGGATAATCTAGTGAATCAGCCCACCTCTGAAGTGTTGGAAGCTCAAATTAACGAGGCTTGGCAGCACTTTACTGCTTTAGCCACTGAGCTTGGAGAAGCACGTCAACAAGTGGCGCCCAGTATCAGTGAAAAGTTAGTGACTCAGCTACAGCCTCTGGCCTTACCAAACGCTCGCTGTGAGTTTGTATTTACCGAAAAAGCCGCTGAAAATTATAACGCCCAAGGCAAGCATGACATTGAGCTGATGTTCAGTGCCAACGTTGGTATGCCGATGCAACCTTTGTACAAAATTGCTTCCGGCGGTGAGTTGTCCCGTATGGCGCTGGTGATGCAAGTGCTATTGGCCACACACAATCAGCCCTCTAACCAGAATGAGTCTACTGACACAGACGTAGCCATTGACCTGTCGGAGCCCATGCTAGTATTTGATGAAGTGGATGTTGGCATTAGTGGCGGCACAGCACAAGTCGTGGGTGAATTGCTACGCCAACTAGGGGCACATCGCCAATTATTGGCGATCACCCACCAAGCTCAAGTAGCGGCTCAAGCGCATCAGCACATTTTAGTGCAAAAGCATCATGATACCGATGAAGGTCAAACCACTAGCCAAATCAATGTTATTGAAGACGAGGCTCAGGTTGATGAGTTAGCCCGTATGTCTGGCGGAGTAAATATCACTGAGGTGACTCGAGAGCATGCCCGCAGTCTACTTGCGGATGTCAATAAATAGCTGACTTTCGGTAGCACTTGCTGCTTAAAATCATATTGACTGCTAACTCGGTGACCACTAAGGTAGAGGGGCCACCTATAGTAAGCGTTGCTTTAATTGTGCCGTGCCCCCATGTTAATAGTTCTCTTATCCCCCTTTATTTACTAGTAAGTTTGCCAAACCTATGACCCTTGATAATTTGACCCATCATTTCCTAATAGCTTCTCCCAATATGCCAGATGAGCGCTTTACGCAGACGCTGGTCTATATCTGTCGTCACGACAAACATGGCGTTTTGGGATTGGTTGTCAATCGTCCTATCTTAGAGGCACGCGTGGGTCAGCTGCTTGAAAACTTAGACATTGACGTTAGTGACAAGTCTGTCATGCAGGATTTGGCCTTAGATGGTGGTCCCGTTTATCCCGAGGTGGGGTTTGTGCTTCACACCGGTCAACCCACGTGGGCCTCCTCTTTCGCCATTTCTGAGAATGTGTGCATTACCACCAGTAAGGACATCTTAGAAAGAATTGCCGCCGGAGAAGGCGTGGGTCATTATCACTTGTGTCTAGGTCATGCCAGCTGGTTTAAAGGGCAATTAGAAAAAGAAATCAATCAAGGCGATTGGTTGGTTAGCCCGGGTGACCTGTCTTTGTTGTTTGAGATACCTTTTGAAGAGCGCTGGCGCCATGCCGCTCAGAAAATTGGGGTGGATTTGGATTTTTTAAGTGATGATATAGGTCATGCCTAGTATTGTGTTGTCTGTGACAGGGTTACAAGCTCCCTTTTTATTAGCCCTCTCTCTAAGCAAGTCTGCCCGCTAATTAAGTTGAGGTCATTTAATCCTCACTAGTAATAAATTTGCCGATTAAGCGATAATTGTATCTATGCCAAATAATGAGAATTTAAACTCTGAAGCAGTTAATATTGAAGTTGTCCGCCCTGAGCAAACCGTACTTTTAGGCCTAGATTATGGCGTTAAGAAAATGGGCATGGCTTTGGGCAATACCGTTACCCAAGACGCGCGCCCCTTCGATATCCTAGCAATGAATAACGGTCAGCCCGCTGATTGGGACAATCTACTGGGCATAATCGATACCTGGAAAATTGGCCGGGTGGTGGTAGGTCTGCCGCTAAATATGGATGGCAGCAGCTCGATGATTGCCAAACGGGCACACAAGTTTGCTCGCCGTTTGGCGCACCGCCTGATGGAACAGCGCATTCATGTTCCGGTACAATTATTTGATGAACGTCTGACCTCAGTAGAAGCACGTGAGATGGCCTGGGAGCTTGGCCTAATAAAAAATGAACGGGACCCCATTGATGATATTTCTGCTTGCCTATTATTACAAAGCTATTTGGCCAATCCTGATCATGCTGAAGACATTGCCACTTATAAAGCAGACTAAGTATTTTACAACCAACACACTAAGACCAAACCGCTAGCCCTTTTTTATTGCTCAATAACCTATAAGCCTAAAGCCATGAGTACAGAGACTGAAAACCGCCCTAACCCTTCAACTACCGCTTCTTCCAAGGGAAGTATTGCTGGGTTTCCGGCCGCGGCCATTAAGCTATTACGCGATGCGCAAAAGATAAACAAACTGTCTATTTTGGTTATTGTTTTGGCCATCTTTGCCTTTGTGGTATTTGGTACCTTAGCCAGCCTAAAGATGTTCCATGCTAGCGGCCAAATGTATTGGTTATTTCACTACCTACCTTATATTTTAGTGGGCTTAACCATCCCTTTTACCCTGTACCAAGCCTTTTTGGTTTACCGCTATCGTTTGAGTCAGCCCTCGATGCTAGTAACCAGTGTCGGTGGCGCAAGTTTGCTGCTCATTATTTGTCTGTTATTTTCACTTTCAGACTGGTTATGGCTAGCGATGGCGGCTTGGATTGGCGTAGCGTACTGGTTCCAGGCCACCTTTAAGCGCTTTTTTAACTTTATTGAAGACAGACAAGGGAATTAGATTACGTCCCTATTGCCCCTATTTAACCTTATACTTATAGACCATACACCTATAAAGAGTTACCCATTATGAGCACTGCTGATACCACTCCAGAACACCCTATCGAGCATCACCTAGATACCCAAGGCCTGATTTGCCCAGAGCCGGTGATGTTATTACACCGTACCGTTCGTAAAGCAGAAGGCGGTGACTATATTGAGATTCTGGCTACTGACCCTGCCACCACTCGTGACATTCCCAATTTCTGTCGTCACCTAGGTCATACCTTAATTTCACAGTCAGAAGCAGACAATCCTGCTGGTGACCCTGAGATACATACCGATAAGCTTTATCGTTATGTGGTACAAAAAAAGCAAGGCTAGTTTATTCGGCACAATAAGATCCTAACTCGCTATAAAAAAAAGAGGTCATCTTATTAATTTGACCTCTTTTTCATAGCCTAGATTCTATGGCGATAGCGTGTGCCATAACTGTGGCTGGCTTTTATGCTATATTCTATGGCCAAGCTGTTGTTACTTTTATACTTTTATCCATTGAGTGTTTTGAGAGTCCCCCATGAGTCGTGATCGCGCCGTACAACCCAGACAACCTAAAGCCCTCGCTGTGGATGACGAGCCAGCCTATATCACTGAGTTTCGTCAGGCAATGCTAGCACGCGGTTTGTCTACTCGGACTCGTAATGCTTATGTGCGTGACTTAAAGCACTGCGAAACCACCAATACCAAGGCGCTGACTTTATGGGAAGATACCGATGTCATGCAGTGCCTGACAGCGCTTAATAAGCAAGGCAAAACCCCTCGCACCCAAGCAAGAATGCTCTCTAGCCTTCGTCAGTTCTACTTGTGGATGGTGGGTAATGAGCGCCGTGAAGATAATCCTTGTGAGCGTATTAAAACACCTAAGATTGGTCGCTCCTTGCCCAAAGACTTGTCTGAAAGCGATGTGGAAAACTTACTATCAGCACCGGATACCAGTACGGCTCTGGGGCTACGCGATAAAGCGATGCTAGAGGTGCTTTACGCTTGCGGCTTACGGGTCAGTGAGCTGATGAATTTATCGCTTGAACAGGTCAACTTGAACGCAGGTTGGCTACAAATCACTGGTAAGGGTAATAAAACCCGACTGGTACCGTTGGGAGAATATGCCAGTGAAGCTTTGGATGATTACCTAAGCCATGCCCGTGGTGAGCTAGTGGCGCACTTAAAGTCAGGCAACTGCCAAGCGGTATTTCTAACCACTCAAGGCGGTTACATGACCCGTCAAAACTTTTGGTATATGCTAAAAAAATACGCCAAACAAGCCGGTATTGAAAGTGACTTATCACCGCACACCCTACGCCACGCTTTTGCTACCCATTTGCTGAATCACGGGGCTGACTTACGTAGTGTGCAGCTACTATTAGGTCATAGTGACTTATCTACCACTCAGATTTATACCCATGTTGCCACTGCTCGTTTGCAACAGCTTCATGAGGCTCATCATCCTAGAGGTTAATTTAATCACCTAACCATGTTTTTAGTATTTGAAACTGCTTTGAGTTATCAACTTTAAAGCTATAACCCCTAGCCCATTCTAAAACCTCAATATTGCCAAAAATATGATGCAATAATTCTTCTGCATTATCGGGTTTACCTTCTAAATATATATTTAAGTACTTTTCACGCACTAAAATAGCTACTTTATCAAAACCATCGATGTTTCTTCGGAATCCAACGAATCGTCTTCTAGAAGGGTCCCCTTCTTTTGTCTCTAAACAGTATTGCAGTGCTTCCGCGGCAAAAGGATACGCCAGCTTAGGTAGCACGTCATCCCAGGTTATTAAGGATTTATCACTCTTTAAAGCTTTTAAACCTCGTTTCTCATAGACATCTTCCAGCTCCTTGAGAGGTAATCTTTGCTCAAAGTTTACGAAGGTATCATCTTCTAATTTGTAAAGAGAAACAGAAAATGCCGTAATATCCAACCCATACTGATTCGCTAACCAATCTGCTGTAATAATAACCTCAGGATCATAACGCTCGGAAATTAGAATAATTTTAACGGTATTACTTAGCGGGTTATTGTTTATCAAATCCACTAATTCTTCTGAGTCAGAAACAGTAGAGTGCTGAATTTGACTGATTAACTTTTCTCTATCCCATGTAGCTACCATTGCCGCATAGCTCAGTGACTGCAAAAGCTGTAGCTTATCCTTGTCACGCTTCAGCTCGATAACAATGATGGAGCTGTCATCACTATCAAAAGCGAGTAAGTCGATAGAGTTTTGTACAGAGTGATGAGGCGTTATCTCCTGCCCGACCAAATAAGCATCAGGAATGTTCAAACTGTGTTTAATTTGCTCCCACGACCTAACTATTGCAGATTGAAAGTCATAACGCTCTAGTATATGTTCTTGCTTAAAATTACCTTGCGTTAAACGTTCAAACCTCTTGTTTTGTACATCAAACTTAAGCACTTAAGCCTCTCCTTTTTGCTTAACCAACTCATAAACCACAAAGCGAGCGGTAGTCTCAAACGGCTGACGCTCAGCAGAAGCCAATAAGGCCTCACGCTTCTCAGCACGAGCACGATAAGAGTACGGGGTCATGGTCAATAAATCCGCTAAAGATTGTCTATCAAGCACCAAATCTGCCGATATCTTATGCGTTGCCACCTCCTTAAAGTAAGGGGCTAGCTCCTCCAAAAACTTATCGGAATCGTGCGGACGCACCTCATCAAACAATGCCTCACGCATACTTTGTAAATGCCCAGAATCCGGCTTGGCAATAAGCAGTCGCCCTCCTGACTTTAAAACTCGCGCAAACTCTTCCGGCAATATCGGGCTAAAAATCGTGCTAATAGCATCTAGACTATTATCAACAAGCGGTAAATGTGAAGCGCTGGCCACCATAGGATAAATAGCGGTGGCTTTGGTATTCGATTTATCTTCTTTAACCTGATACCAAAGTTGTTGGTTCTGTTTGGCCACTCTTGCTGTGGTAGCGACTGCCGGCTTGCTGATATCCAAAGCGATTAAACAAGGATTATTAATCTCTGCTATCGCTAGAGCCTCAGCAATAGCACTGGTGTAATAGCCCTCCCCGCAGCCCACATCGAGCCAAGCCTGGGTATTTAATGGAGAGTGAAATGACTCTACTGATTGCTCTGAATTTTGGTTAACCAAACGGGCAATCAGCTGTTGCAGGGGCTGATAAAAATCTTGGCTTAAAAAACGATGGCGGGCATCGATAGACTGTTGGCTATCACCAGGATCTTTTGACTTTTTGTTTTGTACTGGCAATAAGTTGACATAGCCTTGGCGTGCTACATCAAAGGGATGACGCGTTCCCTTAGCGTTTAGACTGCCATCACACAGCCAGGTCTTGGCATCTGGCAACAATGGTGATTGGCAGTAGGGACATAACAATTTTGGTGCTTGAATATTGATTTGCTCAGAGCTTGACATTGGTAAATCCTGTAACTGGCTATAATGAATTACTAGCAAATAAATAACTAAAACCTAAATCTGGTAAACGTAAAAAGGGTGCCTAAAGACACCCTTTTATCATAATTTTCGCTGAGTTGCTGTAATGCCGATTCGCTATTAACGTAATTTTAAAGTCATCAAGCCCAGTACCACAAGCAAAATAGCAATAATCCAAAAGCGCACCACAACTTGGGTTTCTTTCCAGCCCAGCTCTTCAAAATGGTGATGCAGTGGTGCCATCAATAACACCCGCTTTCCACGTAGCTTAAACGACCCTACTTGTAAGATCACCGATACCGCTTCAGCCACAAACAGACCGCCCATAATAGCAAAGGCAATCTCTTGACGGGTCATTACCGCGATGGTACCCAACATCGCACCTAGCGCCAAGGCACCGACATCACCCATAAATACTTGTGCTGGGTGAGCGTTATACCACAAGAAACCCAAGCCTGCGCCAATCATGGCCGCACAAACAATGGTTACTTCAGAGTTATAAGCAATGTAGGGCACATGCAAATATTCAGAAAAACGTACGTCGCCTGATACATAGGCAAACACCCCTAGACCTGCTGCGACGAAGACCACCGGCAAGATGGCTAGACCGTCTAAGCCATCGGTCAGGTTCACGGCGTTAGAGGAACCATTAATCACAAAGTAGGTAAAGATAATAAACGCTAAGCCAAAAGGAACGGCGGAGAAAGGAATGACCCAGTTTTTAAATAGTGGGATTAATAAGTCTACCATGGCTTTGGTTTGCATAGGGTCAGGCTGCTGGCTAGCAATATAATATAACGAGCTACCCACGAATAAAGCGCCCACAGACAACCAAAAATACTTCTTACGGGCAATCAGTCCTTTTGGATTTTTGTACTTAATTTTTAGCCAGTCATCTGCCCAGCCCACAGCACCAAAGATAACCATAACTACCATTAAGATCCAGACATAAGGGTTGGTCAAGTCAGCCCAACACAAAGTTGAAAAACCAATGGAAGTCAAAATAAGCACCCCACCCATGGTCGGAGTACCTGTTTTTGCTAAGTGAGTTTTTGGGCCATCATCACGGACTGCTTGGTCATATTTGACACTGCGCAGATAAGCTATGGTACGAGGGCCGAGCAGGATACTAAAAGCGAGGGAGGTTATGACAGTGAGCAGTGCCCTTAGAGTGAGTGATGATACCGCCGAAAACGGTGAGTAGAATTGACTCAACCAACTGTCAAATAACCAATATAACACCGCCTACTCCTCATGAACTTTCTGAAAATTTATTTAAAAATATTAAATAGCAATAAAAATAAAATAGCCTAGCCACAGCTCACACTGTGACGGCTACTATGAATTCTTTTTAAGCCCAAAATAAGCTTAGCGGGTCGAATTATCGCAAAAATGACAGCTAAAAACAGGATTAATGCAAATTTTCACCAAAAACGCACATTGCAGAAGTCATTTAAACCATTTCGCTCAAAATAATAAGCTACCTTAACCGCCCTAAAAAGCTGTATGGCTTACCTTAAAATCATCCGACCTAAAAATTGCTCTGTAAATTGCCCGCTTCAAAAATGCCTGGCTTAGATTTAGCCTTCAGCACTTAGCAAGTCGTCAATTAAAGTCTCCATCGTGGTACTACGTGATCCTTTAAATAACAAAGTACAGGGCTGCTGCTGTTCATTATGCTCCGCTAAAACAGCTTGCAGTTTGGGTAACAGCTCTGCCTTAGTGTCAAAGTCATACGCCTGCTGCATACCCTGACTCTTCGCCCCTACTACCGTGTCTTTGGCAAATTCGCCAGCGCACAGCAGCAAATCTACTGACTTCTTGGCAATAGCCTGACCCAATTTATTATGCTCGTCACGCGACGCTTCACCCAACTCACCAATGTCACCCAGCACTAAGATTTTATAGCCTGCCTGAGCCGCCAACACATCAGCCGCAGCACGCATAGAGTTGGGGTTGGCATTGTAAGTGTCATCAATAATTTGATGTATACCTAAGGTTTGTCTTCCCAAGCGGCCTTTGCTCGAGGTGGCTTGATTCAAGCCTGAGGCAATAACCTCAGGAGCAATACCTGCCGCGTAAGCACAAGCAGCCGCTGCTAAGGCATTACTCACATTATGTCCGCCAGACATTGGCAGCGTAACTTCCACCTCTGCTGCTTCTTTACCAAAATGTAGCTTGAAGCGGCTTTGTAGCGCCGTGGTTTCAACTTCAGTCGCATAAACTTCGGGTAGTTTAGCGCCCTCAAGCTGCTGCCAACCAAAATGACTCACCTTTGAGGTATATTTTTTGGCAGCATTCGTTAACTGCTGGGTATAGTCATCATTGAAAGGGACAACTGCGGTGCTTGCTTCGGTTAGTGGCTGATAAATCTCAGCTTTGGTCTTGGCAATATTGTCACGGCCGCCGAACTCGCCCAAATGCGCAGTGCCAATATTTAGGATACAAGCCACATCTGGCTTAACCATTGCGGCAGTATAAGCGATCTCGCCCACATGGTTGGCGCCCAGCTCAAGCACTGCATAACGGTGCTGCTGCTCTAATTCAAGCAACATCATCGGCACCCCAAAGTCGTTATTTAGATTACCGCGGGTAACTAGAGTTGTGCTTTGTTCAGCTGAGTGAGCCCCTTCTACTTGGGTAAAGATATGACGCAGCATTTCTTTCACTGTGGTCTTACCACTTGAGCCAGTAAGGGCAATCACTTTTAGGTTGGGATTCTGTTGACGACGATAGGCTGCAATTTGACCAAAAGCCAAACGGGTGTCTTCTACTTGTAATTGGGGTACGCCTAAATCCGCGACAGGCTGACTGACAATGGCGGCAACAGCGCCCTTATCTACTGCGGCCTCAACGAAACTGTGCCCATCAAACTTTTCACCAACAATGGCCAAGTAGATGTCACCCGCTTCAATTTTTCGGGTATCAGTAATGATGCGTGTAGCAGTAAGAGACTCATTATCTGTAGTCTCTAACCCAATCCACTGACCTTTAAGCTGGGCGGTTGCCGCTTTGAGATGCTCAGCTGTCCAAATAAATAATCCGCTGCTTTGGGCTGTCTCTACTGTTGGTTGGCTCATCGGTTGGGTCTCATCTGAATGTAGGATTATAAAAATAAAAAAATAAGGGAGGATTATCAGCTAGGGCTTTTTTAAGCTTTATTCTGACTCGCCTCAATCAAGGCTTGCTGTAATACCAAGCGATCATCAAAGTCGTAGCGCACGCCTTTAATCTCTTGGTATGTCTCATGACCTTTACCCGCAATGACCACGATATCGTCTGCGGCAGCCTGCTCAACCGCATATTGAATGGCTTGTTTGCGATCGGCGATAACTGTGGTCTTGGCATGTTGCTGCTCAGTCATGCCCTGCTGCATGTCCTGCAAAATCATTTCTGGATCTTCACTGCGTGGATTATCAGCCGTGAGCACCACTTTATCGGCCATAGCCAAGCCGGCCTGTGCCATAAGCGGACGCTTGCCCTTGTCTCGATCGCCACCACAGCCGAAGATGGCCCATAGACTCCCGCTACAATGCGATTTTAAACTGGTTAACACCTGAGTCAGCGCATCAGGGGTATGCGCATAATCGACAATAAACACCCCTTGCTCAGGCTGTGAACCTTGCTCATCTAAAGCCACGCGTTGCATACGGCCACTGGCGCCGTGTAATTGACCAACCAACGCTGGCACCGTCTCAAGCTCTATACCCAATGCCATAGCTCCAGCTACAGCGGCCAATAGGTTGGCCACATTAAAGCGTCCTAACAGTGGGCTATGCAGAGTTAACGGGCCAAAACTGGTCTCTATCTCAATTTTCACCCCTTCTAAACTAGGCTCAATCGCTTTAGCAACGAAATAGGCCTCACTGGCCATACTGCTGTTTTCCAAAAAATCAGCTTGTAAGCTATATAGCCACACCTTAACACCAGAGTTTTTTGCGGTTTCTATCATCAATGGCGCAAATTCATCATCGGCATTGATGACTGCGTGAGTTAATTGCGGGAAATAGGCTTTATCAAATAGACGCGCTTTAGCTCGGGCATAGTCTTGCATATCTGGGTGGTAATCCAGATGATCACGACTTAGGTTGCTATAAACTGCAACGGTGACGGGCACCCCTTGTAAACGCTGCTGATCCAGTCCATGAGAGCTGGCTTCTAGGGCCAACACGTCCACTTTTTCATCGTGCATTTGACGCAAGAAGCTCTGCACCGCTAACGCATCGCCTGTGGTATGACTGGCTTGAACCAAGCTGTCTAGGCGACCATTACCAGCTGTCCCCATTACCGCGCTATTTTGTAATTGAGATAGGTTAGAGAATTGACACAGCTGTGCAATTAACTGGCTAATGGTGGTCTTACCATTGGTGCCGGTCACCGCAATGACTTGGGGTAGTAAAGACAGCATGTCATCAGCAGAGTTTATAGTAGATAAGGAGTTGGTAGGCAACAGGCTAATCTGAATCAGGCTACCTAGAATGTCACGTAAATTGGCAATATAAAGCACAGGACAAGCATAGTCTACGTTTTGTGCATTATATCCCAATGCTTCAGGCTCAATCTCAGTTAAAATAAAAGCGGCTTGCTTGGAAGCTGCTTTGGCGTACTGTTGGCTCTTTTCGATAGGCTGGGTATGACTTTTTAACAACACAAAAGCGGCAGGTGCAGTCGACTCTGCCTCATTTGCATTTGCCAGTTGACGACTGTCCAACACAAACCTCGAAAACTTTGAATCAAGCCCTTGCGGCTGAGACAATAGCTGCTGTAAGGTTTGCGTCTGCTGCGGTAAAATTTTTACTGCCACTTCAGCAACTTGGCGTAAGGTTAATACTGAAGCCTCACTGTCTATGGCTGTTGTTTGGTTCGCTGTCATCCTATTGGCCTTCTTCGGTTGTATTCAACTTTGTACTCAGCTAAGTATTGCTTGGCTACTATTCAGCTTTTAATGGTTTATCGAGTGGCACGTTATATAGACGTAAAGCTTCTTGCATCACACTCTTGAATACCGGCGCAGCCACAACCCCTGCATAATAAGTCTTACGTGGGTCTTCTACTAAGATAACCGTTGCCAAACGTGGGTTTGATGCCGGCGCGATACCTGCAAAGACCGTACGGTACTGATCAGTATAGTAGCCGCCTTTAGGGTTAACACGGCGTGAAGTCCCGGTTTTACCAGCAATGCGATAGCCATCAATGGCTGCAGCCGTTGCGGTACCTCCGGGCTGAGTAACGGTCTCCATCATCTTCACCACAGACATCGCATGCTTCTCATCCAGCACTCGTTTGCCGACAGGCTTCTGCTCTTGCTTCTCTAAAGTGAGCGGATGCAACACACCCCCTGAGCCTAAGGCAGCGTAGGCTTGTGCAATCTGTGCTAAAGTCACCTGCAAGCCATAACCATAACTTACCGTGGCTCGGCGAGAGGTTTCAATCTCTTTGGGCGTCGGAATAATACCGGCTTGCTCCCCTGGGAAATTCAGCGCGGTCTTTTTGCCAAACCCAAACTCTTTTTGCACATTGGTAATACCATCTGGTGGTAAAGATAAAGCAATCTTAGTCGAGGCCACGTTACTTGATTTTTGAATCAAGGTAGACATGTTGATCGAGCCTAAGTTATTGTGATCTCGAATGGTATAACCTCGGACTCTAATCGATCCGGGGCTGGTATTAATTAACGAGTTTTCAGTATATTTCCCAGACTGTAAGGCCGCAGCCACAGTAAAGGGCTTCATTACTGACCCAGGCTCAAAGACGTCTAAGACTGCTCGGTTACGTTGGTTGTTACCCGTCATTTCATTTAAATTGTTGTTATTAAACGAAGGCCAAGTAGACAGTGCTAACACCTCACCGGTGTGTACATCGACCACTATCCCTGTCGACCAGCGGGCTTCTTGCACTCGGCCAACATGCTCAAGCTCTTTGTATAATAAATACTGCAGTCTTGAATCAATAGATAGGGTAACGTCCTCTCCAGGCACCACCGGCTTGATTTGCTCAAGCTCTTCAATGCTGTTTTGATAACGGTCTTTTAATACCCGAACCTTGCCGTCCTCTCCCGCCAGCTTCGCCTCAAACTGACGCTCAATACCGGCACGGCCTTCATAACCACTGTTCGGATCGCTGGCATTATGCCCCATAAACCCTAGCAACTGCGCATTAGGCTGAGGCTGTGGGTAATAGCGGCGAAACTCTTGTTTTTCATACACGCCTGGGAAGTTGAGCACCATAACCGCGTCGGCAATCTCTGGCGTCACTTTGTTCAATAACGGTAAATAATGCGAGCCTGAACCTTTGGGCAGGACTGCTTTTACCGCTTCATCGTTACTAACATCTACCGTATGATCAAGAGCCACAGCTTGCTGCAAACGATCAACAGATACCCCCGACACGCTAGCGAGCTGAGCCAAATCCATCTCTTTTAATTTTTGTAGCAATCTTTGCTGTGCTTCTGGGTTATCGGCGTTTCTTTTAATGCGTTTTTGGATATCGTAATACCACTGCGCATAGTCGTAAGGACTAAACGACACACTAGACAACGGCGCACTCACCGCCAAAGGTTGATGGTTACGATCGGTAATCATACCGCGATAAGAGTGCTGAGTACGCTCACTGGTAATGATTTGATTACCTATTTCGATGAACTTTTCGGCATTAAACACCTGCAGATAAAACGCACGAAGTACCAAGAGCGCTAAGATACCAATAGCCGCCCACCAAACAAGCTTAAACCGTATTAAGTCACTTTCTGCGCCGCCGCGATTTGAAGCCCCCACCGTTGCTGGCTTAAATATCTTGCCGCCACGGTGTTTGACACTGGTATAAGCGCCGCTGCTTTCCTTTGGTTTTTTCCAGAATTTCAGCTTAGCCATGCCCTCTGGATCACTGCCCCCTTTTGCTTTACCTGACTTTGCAGCAGAGGCTTTTTTGGGCTTCACCAAAGGCTCGGTGACTTTACCGTGCATGGGCTTATTACTAGCGCTATTTTTGCTAGCATTGGTCTTTTGAGTGTTGGGTTTTTTTCTGGGGGTAGAAGGCTTCTTAGTCATGTTCGCCTCCTTGCTGCTGGATGGTCAATTCTGCTTCGTCAGATTCAGTCGGTTGTTCAATATTTAGTCTATCACCAGGCTTGGCGGCCATGGGCTGCAATATCAGTTTGTCTTTGGTTGAGGGAGAATACATGCCTAGCTGAGTCACCGCACGGCTGGCAATTTGCGGCGTGGCGCTAAAGGTCTGTTGTTCGATAACCAAGCGCTGATTCTCAATTTGTAAATTACGATGTTCAACTTTCATTTTTTGCAAAGCCATATAGTCTTCATGGTACTGTTGCACCTGTTCTGCGGTCAATATAGCCGTCCAGATAATGCCTATTGCGAGCAAAATCATGACAGCACCGTAGACGCTAACACCACGATAACGCTTGGTTAAAAACTCACTGATCTCCAGCGAGTTTCTATCTATTTGGTTCGAGCTTTGGGATTTGTTATTTGCCATATGGTGACTGATGTTATGACCGGAGCGGTCTTTAAGGGTAAAAAAGGACTCAATTATAGAGTGGCTTTATTTATCAGGACTAAATTGTGTTACTTATTTTTTCAAGCTAACTATGAAGCTCGTCAGGGTCGGTATTATATGGGGTATCGGTACGCGTTGCCACTCTTAACCAAGCACTTCTAGAGCGATTATTGACACTGACTTCTGCCTTGCTCGGAGCGATACGAATGGGCTTACTAAAATAGCGAGGGCGCACTGGCGGCATAGGCAGATTTTCATCTTCTGGGTACTGCCCACGGCTGTGACGCTGTAAAAACTGCTTGATACGGCGGTCTTCTAAAGAATGAAAGCTAATCACTGCCAAGTGCCCACCGGGTGCCAGTAGCGACAGGCTTTGCTGTAAGAAGTTATCAATATCTCCAAGCTCATTATTAATAAAAATACGCATCGCTTGAAAGCTTTGAGTCGCTGGATGCTTGCCTTTTTGCCACTTGGGGTGGGCTTGCTTAATTACTTCTGCCAACTCTAAGGTTGAAGTATAGCTGTCCATTTGTTTAATCGCTCGGGCAATACGGCGACTGTGGCGCTCTTCACCGAAGTCAAATAGCACATTGGCCAGATCTTCTTCCTCAACCGTTTGCAGCCACTCTCCTACCGACTGACCGCGGCTGGTGTCCATGCGCATATCAATCGCTCCATCGCGCATAAAACTAAAGCCACGACTGCCATCATCCAACTGCGGAGAAGAGACTCCTAAATCCGCCATAATGCCATTAACTTGCAAAACCCCATGCTGATGTAAGCAGTGGGTTATATTGGCAAAACTATCATGCACAACTGTCACACGATTGTCACTTTTTGCTATTTCTTCTGCCACCGCGATGGCTTCAGGGTCTTTATCGAAGACAAATAGCTGACCATCATCACTTAATGACTCAAGAAGCAGCTTACTGTGCCCGCCTCGACCAAAAGTAGCATCAACAAATATGCCGGAAACCTTGTCTTGTGACCCAGTGACTTTTTTACTCTGTTTTTTGGTGGGCGTTTTACCTAAAACAGCATCGACCGTCTCGTACAATAGCACGGTTTCGTGGCTAAAATCGGATTTTGCTAAAGGGGTGGTCTGTGTAGCTGAGGATTGAGCATCGGTCACAATAAATAGGCTCCCTTAATGGAGTAAGCAATATGGAGTAAAAAATACAATAAGCAGTGATAAAAATAATGGCTAGCCCTAAAAGCCATCCAAACAAAATCTGTAAATACAGTAGCTATTAATACATCAGTAGCTGTTAATACCTAAGTTTAAATAGCCTCGACCTCATTATCGCAAGTCACACCTGCTTGTCAAGGTAGCCACACCAACAAAGCGCTATTATATGCTTTTTTTGTTATCTAGCTTTGTTTTGACAAAAATTTTGACAGTTTTTTTTGGGATTTAAAAACTTTGTTGGCCCTCTATCTGTGTTTTATGAGCTGTAGCCCAAACCTGTTATAATGTCTTTTAAATTATCATTGCCTTTTAATTCTTATTATTATCCCTTTTATTGTAATTACTATCGATTTTTTCGCCCATTTTTAATATAAACAGATTATAAGAGAAACCTTATGACACAGACTACTGAAAATCGTCCTGTTCGTACCCGTATTGCCCCTTCTCCAACGGGCTTTCCACACGTGGGTACTGCCTATATCGCTCTATTCAACTTAGCCTTTGCTAAAGCCAACGGCGGTGAATTTATCTTGCGTATCGAAGACACTGACCAGAGCCGCTCTACTGAACAGTCTGAAAAAATGATTTTGGATGCCCTGCGCTGGGTCGGTCTTGATTGGGCAGAAGGTCCTGATGTGGGCGGTCCACATGCCCCTTACCGTCAAAGTGAGCGTAGCGACATTTATAAAAAGCACGCCCAAGAATTATTGGACAAAGGCCATGCATTCCGCTGTTTCGCTACCAGCGAGGAACTGGATGAGATGCGTAAAGAGCAAATCGCACGTGGCGAGAACCCTCATTATGACGGCCGTTATGCCAATTTATCTCGCGAGGAATCTGACAAATTAGCCGCTGAAGGCAAGCCTTTCGTTATCCGTATGAAAGTGCCTACCGAAGGCGTGTGTAAGGTTCAAGACATGCTACGCGGTGAGGTCGAGATTCCTTGGGAACAAGTGGACATGCAAGTGCTGCTAAAAACCGATGGCCTGCCAACCTACCATTTGGCCAACGTGGTGGATGATCACTTAATGCAAATCACTCACGTGATTCGTGGTGAAGAGTGGTTAAACTCGGCGCCTAAGCATCAGTTATTATACGAATACTTTGGTTGGGAAATGCCAGTACTGTGCCATATGCCGCTGCTGCGTAACCCAGACAAATCGAAGCTGTCTAAGCGTAAAAACCCAACCTCTATCACCTATTATCGTGATGCCGGCGTGTTGCCTGAAGCGTTATTGAACTATTTAGGGCGTATGGGCTACTCGATGCCAAATGAAGAAGAGCAGTTCACACTAGATGAGATGATTGAAAGCTTTGATATCACTCGTGTGTCATTAGGCGGGCCTATCTTCGATATCGAAAAATTGCACTGGTTAAACGCTGAGTATTTACGTCAATTATCGCCAGAGCAGCTAAAAGAAAGAATTTTAGCTTGGGCTAATGACTCAGATAAACTGACTGCCATTGCAGCGGCCATTCAGCCTCGTATTCATCTATTATCAGACGCGGTAAACTGGGGCGGATTTTATTTCCAAAACTTACCGGATATTAAAGCTGAGGACTTCGAGCATAAGTCACTAAGCGCTGAGCAAATCGTGGAAATCTTACAAATCGCCACTTGGAAGCTAGAAACACTTCCAGAGTGGACCGAAGACAACATCTTTAAGACCCTAAAAGGCTTAAGCGCAGCCATGGACATCAAACTGCGTGACATGATGGCCCCCTTCTTTGTGGCTATTGCCGGTAGCACCTCCTCTACGCCTGTGATGAACTCTATGTACATCATCGGTGCTGATATGACCATGGCTCGCCTGCGTCATGCGGTAGAAGTATTGGGCGGACTGGGTAAGAAGAAGCTGAAGAAAATTGAGAAAACCGCTGCCGATATGCCAGACTTTTTGGCTGCTGAATAGCTAATTAATAGGCATAATAAGCCAAAACTTTAGTTGAGTATGAATAGAACGTGAGTCTTACCTAGTTAAGGCTCACTTTTTTTTATTTAAATAGTCATTAAATAAATTGTAATGCCCTTTTACCTGTCTTTTGATATTTTTTGACTCATGAATCCTAGATGCCCTAAAAGCATAACTTACATAATTTCTTTGACCTATATAAGTAAATCTTGTATGCAATGTACGCATATACATATTAGGGCTATTTAGATTGTCTTTCTCCTTAAGCCTCCTATAATGTGCCGTACGCATTCTTACTGCTTTTCGTAACTTACGCCTATATCTAGTCTGACCAGTTTCTCTGAGAAAAACCTGCTTACCATCAAATAATAATCCTAAGTATTGAAGTTTATCTGGATTGTTGAAGCTTCTATTGTTTATATCATGATTTATGAAGCCATCTTTGAACTCAACTCTTTGAGTTTTCTTATTATTAATATTAAGTTTAATTTTTTGTATAGCACACTTAATAAAGCTTATAGCCTGCTGTTCTTGTTCTTTATCTATGATGAAAATCATATCATCGCTATATCTGAAGTACTTACCACCCAGCTGAGCCAAGTAGCTATTTACTTCTTTATCAAACTCAATCATATAAACATTAGAAAGTAGACCGCTAATTGGAGAGCCTTGTGGGATGCCTTTACCAGACTTATTGACGTTAATTAGCCTCTTCCCTCTTATTCTATCTCTAAAATCTTTAGAGCTACAGAGCACCTCATAACGCTTGTGAAGCGTTTTGGAATTGAGCGATAATCCTAACTCTTTATAAAGCTCTTCTTTATCAACAGAAGCAAACCTTGTAAGGGACTTATAAACTTTATAATGATCAGGTGGTAATTGAGTATTTTGTAATAAATCACACCAATTTTTCTTTAAAATCTGGTGATCAAAACGATCAAAAAAATTCTCAACATCATAGCAAAGCACTATACAGTCTTTTTTAGTACGAATAATATCGAAAACGTCTTTACTGAAGTGAATATTACATTTAGAAACTAACTTACCGTCAATAACTCGCTCGACTTTCCTATAGGCTAAAGAACAGTCTTCGAGATTATTATCAACAAGAAATTTCTCATAAGGAGTTTCTAGTAACCTAGAATAATAAGCATAAATATCACTATCAAGATGACTGGCGTAGCTTATACCTCTTACTTTTGGGCTGTTTAAAACATATTTATATCCCTCAATATTTGCTTTATTAGTTAATGTATAGGATATAAAAGGATAAAGATGATGATGAATAATAAGAGGAGGTTTCGAAAGAGGGTGGAATTTTAATTTATTATTATAATATTTAGCTACCCTTTTAATTTTATTATCCACTAAGTTATAAAATATAAAGGGATAAAAAGAGTGCTTAACAATGTTAGAAGGGTTTATAACATATTCATATACAAAGGAGGGAGAGCGTTTTTTATCAAAATGTAAATAGTTACGCTTCTTGTTACGCTCTTCGAAGAATTTTTTATCAACTAAAACCATATCATCTCCATTGCCAACTGAGGAGGGTCAGACGACTGCAATCCTTTACTTCTAGTGAAGCGCCCCTCCAAAGTCTACGCCACCCTTTTAGAAACAAAAAAGGTGACCTCCTAATGGTACAGTCCAACATGTATTAGGAGATGCCGTATGATCAACCTATTAATCAACTTAATAAATATACTGGTTGTATATCTACTCAGCGATTGTGGAACGACACAAATTAGCATTCTAACGTTAGAATGGTCATTTGGGTCTACAATCCGAATGTTGACATACTTTTCCACCTAGGCGAATCCTAGATGCCTCTATTATTCTAATAATCACCTCTATTAAGTCAAGAGTCTATAGTTAAAATAGATTCAGATGACCTTACTTTTTAAAATTCAGCTTTTTATTTTTTTTCAAAAGAATTAAAGACATAAATAGTTATATTTATAATAAGTTTATCCCATAAAAATCAAATAACAGTAGATAGTAAAAATATAAAACGCAAGTTTTGCAAAAGCAAAGCTTGCGTTTTTTTGCAGTTTTCAATTGTCAGCTTTCAGCATTTACTGTTACCACCCATTATCACAATACTGGCTATCCTTTTACCGTAAAAGGATAGCTATCCAGCTAGCCAAATTAACAATGACATATTATTGCAATATTCAATGACTATAGTACCTGTTCTATAACCCACTCTATGTATTACTTACGCCAACCCTAAACATCTATTTATTTATAGGTTTAAAAATGACTATTAGCTTATCTCGCCGTGGTTTTTTGAAGACAGGTAGTATCCTTTCAGGAGCTGCATTTTTAGGAGGTTACAGTCCATCAGTATTTGCTAACGCAGCTGGTAAATCAAAGTTGCTAAACTTTAAGGCTTTACCAGCAGCCACTACAGACTCTGTACGTATCGCTGAGGGTTACAATGCTGAGGTGTTAATTTCGTTTGGGGACAAACTTTTCCCAGATGCCCCAAGTTTTAAGGACGACCGTAGCAATAAAGGCGCAGATTATGCCAAGATGTTTGGTGAAAACAACGATGGTATGGAGTTTTTTGAAATTAACCGTGCCGGTGGTGTATTAGCGGTCAATAACGAATATCCCAACCAAAATACCCTTTTCCCCCATAAAGAGGATATGCCAAAGACGGCTGACGAAGTACTAAAAAGCCAAAATGTGGTTGGACTTAGTCTGCTGGGCTTAAAAGCTGATGGGACTAACAAAATGCGCTTTGATGTTAATTCGCCATTAAACCGCCGTGTTACCGCCCATACGCCAATGCTGGTGTCTGGCCCTGCCAAGGGACATGACTTACTAAAAACAAAGGCTGACCCCCATGGCAAGCATGTTCTGGGTACATTTGGTAACTGTTCTAGTGGTAAGACGCCTTGGAATACTTATGTCACCTGCGAAGAAAACTTTGATGACATGTTCGGGGCTTCAAATGCCGCAGTGATTAATAAAGACATGAAACGCTATGGGGTACAAGCGGAGTCTGGCTATGGCTGGGAGAAGTTTGATGATCGCTTTGACTTAAGCAAAAATCCTAATGAAATTAACCGCTTTGGCTGGGTTGTCGAAATTGATCCTTTAAACCCAAATAGCACCCCAGTTAAACGTACTGCCCTAGGCCGCTTCAAACATGAGAACGTAGCACTACAAGTGGCTAAAAATGGCAAAGTAGTTGCTTATATGGGCGATGATGAGCGCGGCGAACGCATCTATAAATTCGTTAGTAAACGAGCCTATAAAAAAGGGGACATCGCTCATAACAAAGACCTGTTAGATGAAGGTACTTTATATGTTGCTATCTTTGATGGGGGTAAGGAGCCATTAAAAGGAACAGGACGCTGGGTCGCCCTAGAGCATGGCAAAAATGGTTTAACCAAAGCCAATGGTTTTGAATCACAGGCTGATATTGCTATTCACACCCGTCAAGCAGCTGACCTTGTCGGTGGCACCCAGATGGATAGACCTGAGTGGATTGCGGTTAACCCGTTAAATGGCATGGTGTTCTGTACCCTGACTAATAATAGCAAACGCGGTGATACCTTTGCGCCTAACGCTGCAAACCCACGCTCAGACAACATTTATGGACATATTATCCGCTGGCGTGAAACTGGGGATGACCATACGGCTGAAACCTTCGAATGGGATATGTACGTAATGGCAGGCAATCCTAACGTTTATCCTAAGGGCGACCCTCGCTCTGGTAGTGATAACGTCACTGCTGAAAACTCTTTTAATAGCCCAGATGGTATTGGCTTTGATTCGAGTGGTCGTATTTGGATTCAAACCGATGGTAAATACAGTAACGACGGTGATTTTGCAGGGCAAGGACACAACTCAATGCTGTGTGGTGACCCTATTACCGGTGAAATCCGCCGCTTCTTAACCGGTCCAAACTCGTGTGAAATTACCGGTATAGCTTGGGCCCATAATGAGTGCACTATGTTTGTTAATGTGCAGCATCCAGGCGAGAAAAATGATTCAACTTTCCCACACAAAGGACAAACCCCTCGCTCCTCTGTCATTATGATTAGCAAAAAAGATGGTCGTAAAATCGGTGCTTAAACAGTATTACAATTGCTTTTAAGAGCATAGTATTGCTTTAATAAGCGATAATATTTGAGTGATCAATAACGCAGTTTTTGCATACGCAGAATCTGCGTTTTTTATGTCATAACTATCAAAAAAATGTAAGTTATTGTAAAATAAACCTTAATAGAACAATCTATTATTTTATTAATTGCTTACTTTTGAGACTTAAACTATGAAAGTAATAAAGTATATCTTTGCTTTAGTTATCTCTTTATCTTTTTCTTTAAATAGTTATGCAACAACTACTCTTATAACACTTCCTTGGGGCGAAGCATCCGGTGGGTTTGGAACATCTATAATGTATAATTCAGATTACGATTCGAACTTAAAAATCTTCGATGCTGTTGTAGCTCACTCTAAAGCAGGAGAGCAAAGACTTTATTTTTCTAGTGCTTATTTGGGTGATAATAATGTGTGCAGCTATGAGACTAGTTATCCTACAAGTACAACTTTGGTATTTAATGGACAAGCTGTAAAAATGTCACGCTGGTGCAGAAAGTTTGGTGATGCAAATAAGTACTTTTATAGTTATACCCCAGAAACAGAACGTGGACATCGCTACGTGGTTAATCTTTTTAGAACATCTGTCTCTCCAGTCTCAGTCAAACTAGATAATGATTTATTATCTCTTCCAGCTATTGGATTTACTAGAATATGGAACAGTGCCGGCGGTAATGCCATCTAGTTATAAGCAGTAGCTTCCCAAACCCCAAAAGCTGAGTTACATACTCAGCTTTTTTATGCCTATTAAAAAAATAAAGCTTATAGCCTACCCTCTTTTAAATCTTTAGAAATCTTAGCTTACCTACCTATAACAGGCTTACGACAAAACATTATATAAAAAAATATAATAATTGTTATTCTAATAATCAGAGACTAAATAATAAGGTAACTAGATACCCACTCCCCTTATAGCAAGAAATCCAATCCACTTATAATAAGACACCCAAAACCAAGGAGCACATCATGCCCAACGTAACAGATTTTGTAACCACTTTATTCGATGATACCAGCAATCCAAGTAAAATTACTGTCGGCTTAACCATGGCCGTTAAAGCATTAGAGAAAGGCCATTCAGCAAGCGTTATCTTATTTATAGATGCTGTTAAACTTTCTAAGCCTAATGCGCTAGATGAGATAGATATTGGCGCCCCCTTTAAACCTGCTAAAGACTTACTAGAAAAATTTATTGAACAGGGTGGAAATGTACTGGTATGTGGCGCTTGTATGCAGCATAACGGCATTAAAGAATCAGAGATTGATCCCCGTTTTGAAGTTATAGATGGAGGTGATGTCGTTGATTTAATGATGGGTGCCACAGGCTCGCTACAACTGAGCTAATAGCATACGTAAGTTTCTAAATTAGAAAAATAAGAAAAGGGCTGTCAGTTATTGTCAGCCCTTTTTACAAAAAATCTTTTATCCTTGAGACTTTTGCAAATCTCGCCACAGCAACCACAACCGCATGTCCAGCTCAACCTGATGATAATCAGGCTGCATGTGACAACACAGCTGATAAAAAGCTTTGTTGTGCTCGCTTTCTTTAAAATGGGCCAATTCGTGTACCACTATCATTTGCAAAAACTCAAGCGGCGCTTCTTTGAACACACTAGCGACGGTAATACTGTTATGCGATTTAAGTTTACTGCCCTGCACCCGAGACTGGTGGGTGTGTATGCCGAGAGCCTGCTTTAATACTTTAAGTTTACTGTTATAGCTGACCTGCGATAAGGTACCCACATTTTTCATGTGTCGGTTTTTTATCTCGGTCACATATTGATACAAGGCTTTATCGCTTTGAATTTGATGTGTCTCTGGGTATTTTTGTTGCAAATACAGGCCCAGTTTATCCTGCTCAATAAGGGACTTAACTTGATCTTGGATATGAGCAGGATAATGGGCTATATATTTCAAAATGGTATTCCAAATCAGGATTCTAAAATAAGCACTGTTTATTTCAGCAGTAAGCTTTTAACAATCGAATATAGGGTTATGATTAATTAATATTCAAAATAGGCAGTTAACAACTATAACACATGGTTACGCCTTGATATTGATGGCAGTAGAAACCAAATACAAGATATATCAGACATCAGGAGAAAAATAATGACTAGCCCTATAAAAAACGAGGTGATGCTTACTCAACCTCGTCAAGTTGAACAGCTTTATGCTGGTATAGACACCCAAGATGGGGCGGGCGTTAAACTAACTCGAGTGCTGACTCATCAATTGCAGCAGCGTCTTGACCCTTACTTGATGTTAGACAACTTTAAAAGCGATGATCCAGAGGATTATATCGCTGGCTTTCCAAACCATCCTCACCGTGGCTTTGAAACCATCACCTATATGATTACTGGCCGTATGCGTCATAAAGACAGTGCTGGCAATGAAGGGTTACTCGAAAATGGTGGTGTACAGTGGATGACGGCTGCTAGTGGAGTTATTCACTCAGAAATCCCTGAGCAAGAAGATGGTGAAATGGAAGGCTTTCAGCTTTGGTTAAACTTACCGGCCAAAGACAAGATGAACAATCCTTGGTACCAAGACTTCCAAAATGCTGACTTGCCAAAGTTTGTGACCGAAAATGGCACAGAAGTAACGGTAATCGCCGGTGAGTCCAATGGCATAGCAGGGGCGGTAACTCGAGAAGTCACTGAACCTACCTATCTAGACATTCATTTACCAGCAGGTGCCAGCTTTAGCCATAACATTCCACCCAATCACAATGCTTTTGTGTTTGTGTACCGTGGCAATGCCAGTATTGAAGGCAAGCAAGTACCCCTTAAAAACATGGCCATCCTAAAAAATGACCCCAATGCGGATGGCATCACCATCCAAGCCGGTAGCGAGGCTACCAAAGTTATCTTGGTCACCGGTCGCCCCTTGAAGGAGCCTATCGTGCAATATGGCCCCTTTGTGATGAACAGTGAGCAGGAGATTATTCAAGCTATAAATGACTTTCAACAAGGTCGCTTTGGTGAGGGCGCTTAACTCAAAAGTTAGACTCATACCAAGATAGCTTAATAGATAATCGAGGGCTAGCCCCTAGTCCAAGCCTGGTTTTGAAATAAAGGGGTCAAATTTAATTTGACCCCCTTTTTTATTACTCGCTTACTGGAACCACACCCCTTTTAAAGCCGCAAATTAGTGGCCAATTCGACTAAGTTTTAAAAAGGATTAAAAAAATAGCACTATTTTTGATTATTGGGCTTTTCATAGCGATCATTTTGACCTATAATGCCCGCCACATCTTATGGGATGGTAGGTATAAACGCTGTTTTTGCTGTAAAAAGCCTCTTTTTTGAAATATTTTTAAAATAGTTGAAAAAAAGTGTTGACAACATTTCATTACCCGCATATAATACGCCCACTCTTAGAGAGGGGCTATAGCTCAGTTGGTAGAGCACTTGCATGGCATGCAAGGGGTCAACGGTTCGACTCCGTTTAGCTCCACCACATTTAAGATTAGTTGATACTCAGAATATTTAGTATATAATGATTGTCAGCGGCACCAACGTAAGCACCTAGGCAAAGCTATTTATAGCACCTTACGTTGTAAAACTATTTCATGTTTACATGATTTTGTGTCCCGTTCGTCTAGAGGCCTAGGACCCCGCCCTTTCACGGCGGTAACAGGGGTTCGAATCCCCTACGGGATACCACCTATTCGAGCTTATCCTTAGCGTTATATTTGTTAATAGATAAGCACTAAACCTCCAATCAGAACGATTGGAGGTTTTTTTATGTCTGCTATATTTATTCTGTTATTTTTTTTATTCTATCCCTCTTATCTCTTTAATCTGTATTAATAGAAACCGACAATAAAAAAGCGACGCACTCAAAAAAAAGTAGCGTCGCTTTTTGCTTTCTGAAATAGAAAGTTAAAAATTAACAGTTCGTTCTTAATCCAAACGCAGACCGATAATGGCTGGGATACCCTGACGAATAACCTCAATGGTTACCACCCCCTCTTCTGGAAGCTGACGTAGGGCGCGTTGGAAGTCATCGATACTGCTGATCGACTTCTGGTGTAAGTTGGTAATCACATCCCCTGGTCTTAGCCCAGCACGAGCGGCGAGCCCAGTAGGATCAACTTCTGTGATCAACACCCCTTCTCCGCCTAGCTTAGCCAAGCTCTCACGCGGTAAGGCTTGTATACGTAATCCTAGACGAATCTGACTGTTATTGGCTTTGGTGACCACGGCATCAGGGGAAACCTCATCAGGCGCTGCTGATAGTTTACCTCTGATATTTAGCTGCTTGCCTTGACGTAACACCACAGCGTTAAAGGCATCACCTGGCTTACTGCGGTTAATGATGTTTAATAAATCTGACGACTCTAAAATCATCTTATTGTTGTATTGAGTGATAATATCACCAGCTTTCAGTCCTGATGCTTCTGCCGGAGAGTTTGGCGTCACTTTAATCAATAAAGCCCCTTGTGGCTTACTTAGACCATAAGCTTCTGCTAAGTTGCGATCTATATCTTGCGGGAAGATACCCATATAAGCACGCGACACTACCCCAGTTTGTTTGAGCTGCTGGTAGATGTCTAAGGCTTCGTTAATGGGGATTGAGAAGGACAGCCCCATGTAACCACCGGTGCCACTAAAAATTCGCGAGTTAATACCAATCACTTGTCCATTGCGGTTAAACAAAGGGCCGCCAGAGTTACCAGGGTTTAGCGCCACGTCTGACTGAATAAAAGGCACGCTGATATCACGTGAAAAGTTACGAGATTTGGCACTAACGATACCCGCAGAAGCTGAGTAGTCGAAACCAAAAGGAGAGCCAATGGCCAATACCGGCTCCCCCACTCTTACCGCATTTGAGTCTCCTGTGGGCAAGGCGGGATAGGACTTACCAGGCGACGCTTTTACTTTGAGCACCGCCACATCGGAGCGCTCATCACTGCCTACTAATGTGGCATCCAATTCAGTTCGGTCATTTAGGGTGACGGTAATTTTATCTGCACCGGCAATCACGTGGTGGTTGGTTAACATATAACCATCGGTACTCACAAAGAACCCAGTACCATAGTTATACTCAATAGCTGGAGGCTGAGCGCCTGGAATGCGAATTCTATCACCAAAGAACTGACGCAGTAGCTCAACGGTTTGAGCCTTAGCCAACTCTTCTTCACTCACTTTAGTGACCACGTTAACTCGGGCCACACCTGGACTTACCTGTTCCACCAGATCTGAGAAGTCGGAGGCCACCAAAGCCGCTTGAGCCACTGAGGGGGTCGCAGTGGCCGCCACCAAAGCGCCGGTAGTTAAGGCCGTACTCACTGCTCCTAGCCCTAAGCTACTGGCTGCCAGCACTGAACCCACACTTACCGCTTTTAGGGCTTGCTGAATTTTGGTGAGCTTTTGGCTCAAAATATTAGGGAAGACTAAGGCATCGTCTGCCCGATCTTCTGTTACAGCGTTCACTGCAGTGGTACGAGGATTGTCTGTCTGTGAAGCACTATTCATTATAGTAATTCTCCTGGAGGGTCTGTGTTAAACAATAGGTTGACCTCAGTCCATTCGTGGGTCATGTCAACTTTACAGCCACAGCCGTTAATTATAATCATTTATAAAATCTGTAATTCATGATAAGGCGTTTTTATAGCATACGCTAGCCACTTATAGCACGAGCAAGCATCGCTTGAATTGCAGTTGCTTTCTAATTTAGTAACTGGGTCAAAAACTACAGCATCCTTGGGTAATTGTACCGCATCTGTTACTTTATTTCGTGATATCATAAATTCACTTAACCCTAGTTTTTTTTACTCAGGGTGTCAACAGTCGCCCAATGTATGGCCAATCATCTGCCAATCTCACTGGGTTATAGGACTATCAAAACAATAGCGCTAATAAAGATCAGCTGCTACAAATCATGGCTAAATTTAAGTACATGACTTTATGGTAAGCCCTGCATTAGTAAAGCCTAGTCATAGACCACTGGGCTTTTTTACAGTGCCTACTTACCGATTCCTGTTTACTATTTTTCATAACCGCATATTTATATCCGCTGGATTTAATAAATGCTGACTGCGTAACTGGGAAAGGGCACTGCATACACAAGGATTTTTTATGGATACCGCCTTATTATTATCTGGCGTGGTTGGGCTAGGCATTGCTGCGCAATGGCTAGCTTGGTATTTAAAACAGCCGTCAATTTTATTTTTATTACTGATTGGTATTTTTATTGGCCCGATAATGGGCTATTTTAAACCCGATGCGGTCATTGGGGATTTACTGTTCCCTTTTATCTCTTTGGGCGTGGCCATCATTTTATTTGAAGGCTCACTCACCTTAGAATTCGAAGAAATTAAGCAACACGGCACTGTGGTGCAAATGTTGGTCTCAGTGGGGGTATTAATTACCATTGCTGTGGTCGCCCTATCTACTTATCTATTATTCGATGTCGATCCGCTAATTGCGTTGCTATTTGGCTCCTTAGTCTGTGTTACCGGTCCTACGGTGATTATGCCGCTGCTACGCAGTGTGCGCCCTAACAAGACCATCTCCAATATCTTAAAATGGGAGGGGATCATTATTGATCCCGTGGGCGCTATCGCTGTGGTTTTGGTGTACGAATACATCATCTCAGGCGGTGAGGCCAACAGCATCTTCTTATTTGCTGAGATTGTGATTATTGCCACTGCCATTGGTATGTTTGGGGCGTTTGTACTGGCAAACTTAATCAAACGTCACATGATTCCTGAGTTCTTACACAACGTTTTCACTCTAGCTTTCGTGCTGCTTCTATTCTCTGTATCCAATCATCTAGAGCATGAGTCAGGCCTATTGGCAGTGACGGTGATGGGCGTGGCTTTAGCCAACTGGAAAGACTTCCCCCGTGAGCAGATCCTAGAATTTAATGAGTCGTTAACTCTGCTATTAATCTCAGTCTTGTTTATTGTATTGGCGGCTCGGGTTGAATTAGACAGTCTGTTAAGCGTCGGCTTCCAAGGCTTAGTATTATTAGTCATTGTTATGTTTGTGGCGCGCCCTTTGTCGGTGTGGGTTTCCTCTATGGGCTCTAACTTAAAAACTTCTGAAAAAATGATGATCAGTTGGATTGGGCCTCGAGGTATCGTGGCTGCTGCCATCTCTTCTCTATTTGCTATTCGGCTGCAAGAGTATGATATCCAAGGGGTAGAGCTGTTAGTACCGCTGGTATTTATGGTCATCATTGGCACCGTCCTCATTCAAGGCATGGGCGCAAAGATGGTAGGTAACCTGCTTGGGGTACGTGAGCCTGCCAGCAACGGGGTGCTTATTGTTGGCTCAAACCCTGTAGCGCTTACCGTTGCCACGGCTTTACAAGACCAAGGCTTCGATGTTGTGGTGGCCCATAATAACTACACCAATATTGCCAAAGCTCGTATGTCTGGATTACGCACCTATTTTGGCAATCCCATCTCTGATCATGCTGAACGTCACTTGGACTTAATCGGGATTGGTCACTTGTTTGCTATGAGCACTGATAAAGAGATGAACACCCTATCGGAGCTACATTATCGCCATGAATTTGGCGAACAAAAAATCTATCGCTTAAAGTTCACTGAAGACAAATCAAAGACTGAAAGAGAAACGAAGCGCTCAGGCTTCAATTCACGTTGGTTGTTTGGTAAGGACGTGACCTATACTAAGATGGCCAGTATGCTGTCGAAGAAGGCTCGGGTAAAGATCACCAACATCACTGACAGTTATAGCTACAGTCAGTATCGGGCCGACAATAAGCAATTTGTGCCTTTATTCACTATTGATAAAGAAGGTCGTTTACAGGTAATCAGTGACAGCTTTGACAATGAGATTCCTCGTGACCATAAGCTGGTGGCACTGGTCATTGAAGATGAAGTGCAGCCAAAAGAAGTTGATGTCACGGAGAAACAAAACCAAGCCCGCGCCTTAGCCAACTCACAGTTTGAAGCCACCTCAAAGCCCCCTGATAAACGTAAAGAGAAAACCATCACCGAAGGGGTAGAGGATCCAAGCCATGGTTTGGATATCAGTAAAGCTGATTCAATGCCAGTTGATCCACCCGCTAAAGCAGCTGATACTCAACCTAGCCAAGATGTTACAAGCAACAACAGTGAAGCCAAGCCTTCAACGACTGCTTCAACAATTTTGCCTACTACGCAGTTAGAGGCTGAGCTGGCAACCAAGCTTGAGCAGAGCTTACAAAAGCACTCTGATAACAATGCTAGTAATGGCAGTAGTGGCGTTAATGGCCATACCAACAAAGCTTCTGGCAATAAAGGCAGTAGACCCGCTTCGGTCAAAAACCTGCAGTCACAAGACAATGGTAACTCTCAAGCCCCGAGGCAGGCTGATGGCTCATTAGACCCTCAGCGTTTGCCCGACACTGAAGCAAAAATTAATTCGGATAAATCGTCTTAGAACGCCATGAGTTATTGTTAATCCAAAAACAGTCAACAAGCGTCTAAAAACTATCCAAAAAAAAGAGCAGCTCATATAGAAGCTGCTCTTTTTTTATCTACTGTCCCGTCCTGAAATAA
>NZ_DGDC01000013.1 GCF_002385225.1 Psychrobacter sp. UBA3962
GCACCATAAGTACCTTGAGCACCATTACCCTCGTATACACCACCTAGATAGTCAGCATCACCACCGTAGAAGCCACCTTCTGTTGCATAACCACCATTGGCATCTGCTGCGCCTGAGAACTTATTGCCATCGATATCTGCAGTCAAACTAATCTTACCAGCTTTAGCGAACTCTAAATCACCTTTAACATTCTTAGCGACAAAGTCTGCTGTAAATACTGATGAACCAAATTCGATGTCATTACCGATACCTAGCTTACGATAAGTTGCATCACCTTTATAGCCAACAGTGCCTTCAGTTGGCATGTTCTCAGCTTTAGTTGCATGACCGACAACTGCAACACCATCTACAGGAATTTCTACTTCCCCGCCTAATACTGCTGTTCCGTCAATATGACCAATACGCATATCATCGCCATAGTCTTTATACACTGAGGTGTATTCAAGAGGTAACTCACCTAACGCCGTTGGAATAGTAGTGCTGTTTTCATGACTCTTAAAGCCATTACCAGCATCAGTATCATCTTCACCTGATGTTTGTACATCAACTGCAGGTAATAGACCACCAGATGCTGTATCAGCACGGGCCGTTAAAGTATTATCTCCCGCTTCAAAGTCACGTGTGGTGACTACAAAATCATCTAGACCCGCAGCTGATGTGCCTACATTGATAGATTGTACACCCGACTTATTAGCTTCAGGTTCATTTGGCTCATTCGGCTCTGTTGGCTCTTTAATAATAGGAGCTGTCTCATCTAGTGGGTCACTTGGGCGGGTACTATTGGGGTAATAAGCCTCAACTTTTACTTTTTGGCCGTTAGTCAAGGGGGTATCTAAGGTGATTTCGAAGTTTCCATCGTCATCAGCTGTTGCAGAGCCCAGTACGTTGCCCGCCTCATCTTTTACCTTAACGATAGCACCACCCTCAGCTTGACCACTAACCTTAGTACCATCTTCAGAGAAATTAGAGTTTTTAGGTGTCTTGGGCTTATAAACAATATCAGAGCTGCCAAAGACATCTTCTAGGTTGTATGACTGTTTTCCATTGGTTCCACAAGCTGCCATTAACATAGCAGAAACCAGTACCACACTGGCTTTAAGAGGGGTATTTAGTTTGTTGGTAGTTGTATCGTTGGTAATTGAATGGTCTTTAGCTGACATTCGTCTTCCTCCATGAAGGTATTAAATAATCCATTAATTCTACTGAATTTTGTACATCTGTTTATTTGGATAACAGCAGCACAGATAGAGAGTTTTATCTGATAGCTTGCTGTATAGAAGCTTGTTATGAATATGACTTATAACAAATATAAGGAAGGCTAACAAGCTTCTATTGCGTTTGTTTTAGGTAAAAAATTGACATTATTTACTGTGATAGGAAAGCTTAGCACCTAATACATAGCCATCGTTATCTTGGAATTTACTCACAATACTATTGTTAGGTAGCTTACCGGTGGCATCACCAAACTTCAAATACTTACCACCAGCAGAAATAGCCCATTCAGGAGTAATATTGTATTTAACACCCCCACCGATACTATAGTAACCTTCAACAGGACCTAAAGAGCTGACAGGATCGCCTGCGCCAGAGTCCCAACCTACTACGACAGAGCCCGCTAATTTTTCATTGAATCTCTTAGCCAAACCCACATCAACCTTCCACTGATCGTCTTTATAATCTAGTAAGGGTAGCCCACCCTCAACAGCGGCTTTGGAATAGGCGTTATACATTGGCGGCACAATGCTGAAGTCACTCCAAGGCACCCAGCGCACATCCAACGTGCCTAGTAACTGATGTTTAGCGCTTAGACCCGTTTCAAAGTTGAAGTTAACTGACTCAGGTGTAGTTACCTTAGCTTTAGTACTTGCTCTTGGGCTAATAGATTTAGCAAGCTCTGAATCTTTATCAATATTTAGCTCGCCTAAAAATTGATCCTTCAAAGCGCCATTTTCTAATAAAGGAATATACTCAGAAACCTTTGTTTTATGATCAATCTCTGAGCGATAAGTTAAGTTGGCTTTTAAGGCAATCTCTGGCTTGCTATAACCGACACCAGCTACCCAACCTAGAGCTGTATCATGGTTCACGTTGGCATCATAACCAGACAATGGGCCATATGCAGTACCACGCAAGTTAACTTTAGCTTCTGCTTTTTGTAATACAGGTCCACCATAGATTTGGAAACCATCTGGTGATTTAAAACCAACTAGTCCAGTCCAAGACTCAGTATGGAGCCTTACATTGGTTCCTTTTTCATAGCCATCTACAAGTACGTTCGGGTTAATGATCTCATTCGATAAAGGAACGGGTTTACTAGGATTAGCCAGCGTTTTCTCCCCTGCTTTAGCAACAAAGGCACTCTCACCTTCGTATTGAACTTCGGCACCGTAAGGCTCATCATAAAAAAGCCCCACACTAACTGTATCATTAATATCAGTCTTCACCCCATAACGCATGAAGGTGTAGGCATCTTTTGATATGTTCCCTGTAGAGTTACCTTTTACGTACGCGTCTTCCGTCTGAGTTATACCAAACTTCTGTCCCGCTAACTCACCAGCATTATCATGGCCTGAGATATCTGTTTTTAGATAAGCAAAGTCGATTTCGGCGTAAGTGCCATCATTAAAGAAGCCTTTAATATCCTGACCAGAGCGGTCAATACCTGCAGCATGGGTAAGAGAAGCGACGGGAAGGGTTAAAAGAGCAAGCGTTAGCTTAGAGATAGGGAACTTTTGTGACATTTGAAATCCTCCATGAAAAATAGTAGACACACAGTACCTATTGCTAGTAGCAAAGTTATTGATAAGGTGCCAGGCAGTCCGGTGCCAAAAATATACTGGTTTCTTAAATATCCGATAGGTGTATTACAAATATGTAAGAGTTAGTAAATCGTGTAAATATCATAATCAAACTATTTCAAGATAGCAACCACTGTTTTACTAATTTATTCAAGGACATAAAAAAAGAGGCAACCCATGGTCGCCTCCTTTTTAAACTAGCTTTAAGCGGTTACTTATCTTGATAAGATAGCTTAACACCCAGTGCAAAACCGTCGTTGTCTTCGAATTTACTTACGATATCACCGCTAGGAATTTGACCTTTGGCGTCACCGAACATTAAGTATTTACCACCTGCTGATACTGCCCAGTTTTTAGTGATGTCGTATTTCGCACCAAGACCCACACTGTAATAACCTTCGATTGGACCTAGTGAAGTAACTGGGTTACCCGCGCCACTGTCCCAACCTACGGTACCAGATACAGCAAGATTGTCAGCCACACGCTTAGCCAGACCTAGCTCAACTTGCCACTGGTCATCATCATATGATACTAAATCTAAGCCATTAGGGAATCTAGCTTTTGTTGATTCATTATATAGTGGTGGTGTAATCGCAAAGTCACTCCAAGGCACCCAGCGTACTTTCGCGGTTGCTAATGTGGTTGGATTGATACCAGTTTGGAAATCGAAGTTAACTGACTCAGGCGTAGTAACCTTCATCTTTTGAGTTCCTTCTGCTCCTGCTAGTAGCATAGACTCTTGTGCAGTAACGCTGTGGTCAATCTCAGAACGATAGGTTAACGCTGCTTTAAGTGCAATTTCAGGCTTGCTGTACTGTAGGCCTGCAACCCAACCATAATCGGTATCTGGGTTTACATTTAGGTTATAGCCTGTTGCAAGGTCGTACGCATCACCACGTAATTTCACATTAGCTTTTAGACGTTGGGCGACTGGACCACCGTAGATTTGAAATTCTTTATTCTGACCAAATTTCATACCCATTAATGCTGTCAAGCTTTCACTGCGTACTTCTACTTTAGTTGCTTCAGTATTAGCTAATGCTTTATCTAATACTCCCGCTTCGTCCAGAGCTTTAACACGCTCATAACTTGGTTTGTTTGCCTCAAGCTGCTGTTTGGTTCCAGCTACAGTTTGAGTTAGCTGATTGTAATTTTTAATACCTGCAGCAGCTAGTTCGTCGTTACTAGCAATCAAAGCATCAATCTGTGATTCCGAAGCTCCACCACTCATTGCTTGGTCAAACTGTGCCTGTGCGCCTTCCAAACGTCCTAGTGCAACTTCACCAGCTTCATACTGCTGAATACTGCCTCGTAACTCCCCTACAACATCTGTAGGTGAACCAACAAAAGAGTTGTCACCATGGTAATCAGCAGCTGCACCCCATGGCTCATCATATAGCACACCGATACTGAAAGTATCGTTGATGTCTGTTTTTACACCATAGCGGAAGAAGTCATAGTCTTCAGCGATGTCTTTAATTTTTTTGCCTTTGCTACCATCAGCATTTAAATCATGGCCAGTTACATCGGCATCAATATAGGTGTATACGGTTTCAGCATAGGTACCGTCTTGTAAAAAGGCAGAGATATCTTGGCCAGAACGGTCAAGACCGGCAGCAGAAGCAACGCTTGCAACAGATAAAGCAGCAACGGCGGTAACAAGAGGTTTAATAATAAAAGTAGAGCGCATTAACTTCTCCAAAATTCCATTTATAGGATGGGCACTAAGGTTTTATGATTAGGCTTTTCACGAAATGTGAAATCATAAAACAGAGGGATAGACACTAATTATTGTTGGGTTATATTTCAACCACTCAATAATTAATTACCGGCAATACTACTTAAAGAAGAAATAAATTGCAACACTTTGATATATTTATAATTATTTTCCACACGGACCCTTCTGATTTTTCATTAACTCACTTAAACCCGCTATGAAGACAGAATAAATCCTAAGCTGCGGCTATCAATAGTGTGGCGGTACTTCTGAGGCGGCATCAAAAGGCGCTATGCCTGAGTCACTGACTCTATTTAATTGAACATACATTAGCTGCAACTGACGCTGCATATCTTGAATTTGCTTATCTTGTTTGGTAATCACTTGATCCAAACTGTCTACCGTGAGCTCTAAGTAGGCCACATTAGACTGTAAATCGGCTATTTGCTGCTTTAAGTGATGAAGACTCTCACTGGGGTTCTGTGCTGAATTTGACATGGATTTCTTCTGAATATATAGATAAAAGAGGATGAGGCCCTACCCTTGTACAAAACCTAATGACTTTAAACTCATGACATTAAATAAGCCAAAAGGGAGGCCAAATACGATGACAGGTTATGATTCGCTGTCTGCGTGATATACTGTACTCAATTTTAACATGTAGTAGTTAAGAACATAACTTATAAAATAATGGTAATGATACATATATGGCACTTATTAATTTAAAAAACATCCACTTAGCCTTCGGTGTTGCTCCTATTCTTGATGGCATTGATCTTAGTATTGAAGCAGGAGAGCGCGTCTGTCTGATTGGACGCAACGGAGAGGGTAAATCCACTCTGTTTAAGCTTATTGATGGCAGAATCGTCCCAGACAGTGGTGAGGTCATCATTAATAGCAGTGTCAAAGTTGCCATGCTTGAGCAAGATGTGCCAGAGACCAGTGGCCGTATCCTAGACATCGTCATGGGCGGTGACAAAAAGACTGCCGAGTTATTGATTGCTTATAATAAAAAAGCCGATGAGTGTGCTTCTGGGGACATGGATGCTTGTGAAGCTATGTCTAATCTGCAGCACGATATCGATGCGGCTCATGGTTGGGACTTGGAGCGTGAAGCCCGTCAGATTATTACTACCATGGGGCTAGATCCTGAAGATGACTTATCTTCCCTATCTGGTGGTCGTAAACGTCGGGTGCTACTGGCCCGCTCTTTGGTGACCAAGCCGGATATTCTATTGCTTGATGAGCCAACTAACCACTTAGATGTGGCGAGTATTGAGTGGCTAGAGCAGTTCTTAAAAGACTGGCAAGGACTGACCTTATTATTCATTACCCACGATAGAGCTTTCGTTGATAAATTAGCCACTCGCATCATTGAGCTAGACCGTGGTCAGCTAACCAGCTATGACGTGACTCAAGGCGCTGGCGGCTATGCCCGTTATCAAGAGCTAAAAGAGCAGCAACTGATTGCTGAAGAAAAAAACAATGCCAACTTCGATAAAAAATTAGCCCAAGAAGAAGTCTGGATTCGTCAAGGCATTAAAGCCCGCCGTACTCGCAACGAAGGCCGTGTGCGTGAATTAAAGCAACTGCGTGAAGAGCGTAGAAAACGCCGTGAGCAAGTGGGTAACGTCAACATCACCATGACCAGTGGAGATAAGAGCGGTAAATTGGTCTGTAAAGTCAAAAACTTACACCTTGAATATGATGGCAACGTATTGGTAGACGACTTTAGCACCACTATTATCCGTGGGGATAAGATTGGTATTATTGGGCCGAATGGGGCAGGTAAAACGACACTTATTAAAGCCATTCTCGGTGAGTCAGATGACCAAGTTATCCAGCGCGGTACGGTTACTCTAGGCACCAACTTACAGATTGCTTTCTTTGATCAATTGCGCGATCAATTAGACTTAGAAGCCAGTGTGGCCCAAAACGTGTCTGAAGGCTCTGACTTCATCGAAGTTGGCGGTAAAAAGACTCACATCATGAGCTACTTACAAGACTTCTTATTCGCACCAGAACGTGCCCGCACCCCAGTAAAAGCTTTATCAGGGGGTGAAAGAAACCGTGTCCTACTAGCGAAGCAATTATTAAAGCCTGCCAACATTATGGTACTCGATGAGCCGACCAACGACTTAGATATGGCAACACTTGAGTTACTAGAAGAATCGGTAGCCAGCTTCGATGGCACCATTCTGCTGATTAGCCATGACCGTGCCTTTATGGACAACGTGGTCACCTCAACTTGGGTATTTGACCAAGATGAAGAAGGCAATGGCATCGTAAAAGAGTACGTGGGTGGCTATCAAGATTACTTAGTGCAAAAGCAGCGTGAAGACAGCTTTAATGCTAAGGCTGCAGCGACTGCCAAAGCCGATAACAGCAAAAAAGTAGAGAAAAAAGAGGCAGCCGCTACTGTAACTGCTGCTGACAAAGCGCCAACAGCCCCTAAACGCAAGCTTAGCTATAATGAGCAAAGAGAGCTTGATGAATTACCCAATCAAATCTCTAAGTTAGAAGAAGAACAAGCCGATCTTCAACAAAAACTGGCCGATGGTAGCTGGTTTACCACAGATTTAGAAGCTGCTACTGCTGCTAGTGAAAGACTGGCCGCGATAGATGAAGAGCTTATGATGAAGTTAGAGCGCTGGGATGAACTTGACAGCTAGCGGCTGTCTTGTAGTTGCTGGTCTTACTGGTTTCTGAGTAGTTACCTTCGGGTTAGTTGGATTAAAGTCGGCTGATCAACACAGCCGGCTGGCCTCACTCTGGTGAAATTTTATGAATACTCCCTCCTCTCCTACTGGCGGTCCTAAAAAACAGGAGTCTAACAAGATTCCTGTACAGTCCTCCGTTCAGCACTACACACCTCAAACAGGACCTAAGTCTGATTCGATTCAGGCCTCTGTGAATTCGCAACCTCCAAAGCCTATTCCTATCCCAAAAGGCATGCCAACCATCACCGAGAACCACAAGCAAACTTCTGTGGCAGAAAAAAAGCCTTTTAAACTGGCCTTTTTAGCGCCTAAGTACTGGGGAATTTGGCTGCTACTTGCTTTGGTATTGCCACTTATTTATCTGCCTTTACGAATCCAGTTTTGGATTGGGCGTAAGCTTGGCATAGCGCTTTATCATTTGGTAAAAAGCCGTAGAAATGACACCTTAGTTAATCTTGAGCTTGCCTTCCCAGAAAAGATGGCCGAAGACCGTGAGCTTATGGCCAAGCAGGTCTTTGTTAATCAGGGTATCGGCGTATTTGAGACCTTATGTGCTTGGTTTCGTCCCAATGTCTTTACCCGTACGGTTTCTATTTCTGGGTTGCACCATTTGGTTGAGGCAAAAAAACAACGCAAAGCGGTACTACTACTAGGTGGCCATTACACCATGCTGGACTTAGGTGGCCGTTTATTTGCTCAATTCTCAGCCATTGATTGTGTTTACCGTCCACAAAACAACGAGCTGCTTGACTGGTTTATTTATAATGGCCGCCGTCATATCTTTGATGAACAAATTGACCATCACAATATGCGTAAGCTGGTGAGTCGTATCCGAGAAGGCAGCGTGGTTTGGTATTCTCCCGATCAGGATTATGGGCTTAAGCATGGGGTCATGGCTCCTTTTTTTGGGGTGCCTGCTGCCACAGTGACTGCGCCAAGACGACTGGCTCGTATGGGAGATAAATCAAACCCGCCAGCCGTGATGGCGCTACATACTTATAGACAAACCCCGGATAATATTCCTCGGGGCAAGCGCCCACACTATCACCTTAGTATCACGCCTGCCTTAGAGAACTACCCTACCAAGGATGAAGTGGTGGATGCGACCCGTATTAATGAGGTTTTAGAAAGCTTGATTCGTATTGATCCTACCCAGTGGATGTGGTTCCATAAGCGCTATAAGAATGGGGAGGAAGGTCGCACTTCCTACTACAATAAAAAAACATCTAGTAAATAGCTCTATTAATAAGTGACTCTATTAACAAGTAACGCTATTAATAAACCTAGAACAAAAAAGACGCTCCTATTATAGAAGCGTCTTTTTTTATACGGGCAGATTATTATCGAAGGTTGTGCTGATTAGATAATCACTGAAGAGTTAAGGACATCGTCTACTGTAGAGTTAAGAACAGTCAAATAGTCGGTTGAGTTAAGAGTAACCAGCACATCATTTTTGGCTTGAATGGCATTGGCTGCTAAATCCGTAAAGCTTTGGAATAAAGAGGATGAGAATTCAATAACATCGTTATAGCCGATATCATTATTGAAATCCACAATGGTATCAGAGCCGGCATTATTACCGATGACGAAGGTATCATTACCAATGCCGCCGATTAACCAGTCGTTGCCTGCCCCACCATCTAGACGGTCATCCCCTTCGGCACCATAAAGCTTATCATTACCCGCCAGTCCGTATAAGGTGTCATCACCTTGGCCGCCATGCAGGGTATTGTTGCCCTTCGTACCGTGGATAGCGTCATCTCCTTCACGGCCAAACACGATATTACCTGTTAAGCTATCATCACCGTCACTACCCTCAGTGTGCGACCCATAGCTTTTGCCTTTACTAAACCATTTAATCACCGGACGGTTATCAATCAAGCCATTACTGCCAATGTCGTAGTTGTTCAAATGACTGGCGATTTCTTTTTCAAAACTAACCGCTTCTACGTTATCAGCTTCAACCAAATTAATGCCATCTTTGTCTAAGAAGAATAAGGTATCATCTTCCATTTTAAAGACATTCCAGTCATTACTTCTGCCTGCAACACGAACTTGGTCATGGCCTTCGTTGCCATCAATATGGTCAACCCCAACCCCAGCTTTGATAATGTCATTGCCTTTACCGGCATCGATATAATCAAAGTTACTACCGCCAGCGATTAGATCATCATAAGCACTGCCCACAATAAAGGCTGAGCTGCCATAATGGCTTGAGGTATGTGACTTATCATCTTGCACCCAAGTAGTCGCTCGGCTTACCGCGGTTAAATCTGCCACAATCACTGTGCTGTCTTGTTTGGTATGCTCATAGAAAGTGGAATTACTAATGCGGCTAATGGCGTCTGTGGTAATGCCATTAATGTGAGCATACCAGCCGGTGGGGATATTTAATAAAGAAAATAGGCTGACATCCCAAATAGGCGAAGCGTACACATCGTTAAACAACACCACGTTGTCAGTTGAGCTGCTAAAGTCTTTGTCTGGGTTAACCAAGCCAAAGTCGGCTGCCTTAATAGCATCTAAGATATTCGACTCACTACCGGTAATGCGATGCACCACATCGTTTTCATAACCAAAGTTTAAAATAACATCTGGGTTGTCATAGATGGTGGGGACAGCAAAAGCCATATAGTCGGCCTCTTCAAAAAAGCCATCCGCCAACACTTCACGCTCAGCGGCAATCATGTTAGTAACGGCAGCACCAGCACTATAACCACTAATCAACACATCACTACCGCTTAAGCCGTTGGCCACAGCGAAGTCTTTGACTATAGCTAAAATAGGCTCTAATAAGGCGATGCCTTTACGGCTGTTAAAATCCAGATAATCCAATACATCAACCAGATTATTGGTACCAGAGATATTAAGATTAATACCTGTTAACTTGCCAGCTGCATCGTATTGACCAAAGATAAGCGCTTGTGGCCCACCCTCAACCTTACCACTAAACATACTCTCAATCTGAAAGTAGCCTTCTTTATCTACCAAAGAATCACTGACTCCCAGATCACTAGGGCTTAGTTTGGCCCAACCCTCTGGAATGCCAACATTGGTCTGATTGGGGATTGACCTCCTCCCCTCGCTAAACCGAGGGGATTCCTACCGCTAGACGGTCAAGCCCGACCGCAAGGATGTTCTTAGCAGCATTGATATCTCTATCATGCCATGTGCCACACTCAGCACAAGTCCATCCTCTTATTCGCAAACCTGCTATACCTTTCGGACTACTGTCACTTATTTCAAGGCAGTACGAGCAGGTCTGGGTAGTGTAACTCTCATTTACGATCTCAAGCTGACAACCTGCATACTTGCATTTATATTCCAGTTGTCGTTTAAGCTCAAACCAACCTGCATCGTATGTCGATTTAGCTAGATTGGTTTTTTTAGTTGTAAATGAGCGAGATTTAACATCACCAACCACAATTAAGCTGTTATCTTTAACAAGCTTGGTGGTGAATTTATGAATTAAGTCTAATCTTGTGTTTTTGATTTTGGCATGAATTGCTTTAACACGCTTTTTATTGTTAGCACGCTGGGCTACTGCTAATTTATTCGCCCATTTTTGAGTCTGCTTAATAGTAAGTTTATCACCCATTGAGGTAGTAGCAGACTCTTTTAAGCCCAAATCAATACCAACGTTGCCCTTACCACTTACTTGCTTAGGAAAGTCTTTAACAGTAATACACGCATACCAACGATTACGACTGTCTTGTACTATCTCAAGCGTGTTAATTTGATATAGGCTTAGGTTGTAGCTATCGAATACATCGATGATAAGCTTTTGACCTTTAGATAGCGATAGCTGTAGGGTTGATTTCAGTGCTTTTTTACCGCTTTGTCTTGTGCTTAGGTATTTAATGGCTGATTTTTTAAATGGTATCCAACCTAGGCTTTTACGTTTAGCATCAGCTCTATTGGTACGCCAGTTAAGTTTGGCTTTTTTAAATTGTTTACGTGATTTAGCGTGTGTCTCATTGATAGCCTGTAAGGTCTGACTGTGTATTCCTAAATACTCACCGCTACCTTTGGTGTACTGGTTCAAATCATAGGCTGAAAAGTACTTACCGGTACGTTTTAGATGCTCAAAACTTAACGCATTGACATAGTTCCACACGAAGTTTACCGAACCGCTTAGACGATTCAGCTCTTTTATGTGGTTGTCTTTAATGCGTAGCTTGAGTGTTTTCATATGCTTAGTATGGCAAGATTGATTTTAGCTTACAACCCTTTAACGACTTCTTACGACAGTGTGTGTCGCCTTATATCTACCCCCTGAAGTGGGTGGTTTTACGGCGACTGGTGATAAATTGCCGGTTAACTTACCTGCAAGATTTAGCGCATCTGCGCCTGGTATAAAGCCAAAAACACTGAAGGCATTGGTGTAGGCCGAGAGACGACTGGCATCGTCCACCAATTTGGCAGACTCTTCACTGGAGTAGTTTTTGTAATCGAACATTCCCATACTTTTATATCCTTATAAATAGTGTGTCGTTGAGTGACAGTGTTGTCCTTCATCCTTGAAACATCGGGTTCAAAATTATGTTATACAACAAACAAATTAGCAAGAGTGAAGTTAGAAATTAATGACAATCCATCTACAACTCCCTCTATCTAGCTGATAACCAGTTGCTTAAATTAAATAAGATAAATAATTACTGTGTGGTCTATTAGTGACTATAAGGCTAAAAAACAGTGATTATTTGTTATACTGAACCGATACAATAACTTTGTTATTCCTATAATCTTTATAACAACCTGTTTTAATAGTTGAGTGATTTATGAGCGCATCAGAGACCCATCCAAACCAAACAGAAGCCAATCAGCCAAGACGTACTTTGACAGGCGTTACCACCACTGGTATTCCCCATTTAGGTAACTATGTGGGCGCCATTCGTCCTGCGATTCGGTCTTCACAGACCAGCACCAATGAAGACGATAAGTCGTTTTTCTTTTTAGCGGATTATCACAGCATCATCAAGTGCTCTGACCCTAAGCAGGTGCATGAGTCTACTAAAGCCATTGCCGCAACATGGCTGGCTTGTGGTTTAGACCCTGAAAAAGTGGTTTTTTACCGTCAATCTGATGTGCCTGAGATCCCTGAGTTGGCTTGGATTTTGAACTGCTCGTGCTCTAAAGGTTTGATGAACCGTGCCCATGCTTATAAAGCCGCAGTCGATGCCAATAATGAAAAGGCCGATGTAGACCCTGATCATGGTATTACCATGGGTTTATTTGGTTATCCGGTCCTAATGGCGGCTGACATTTTAATGTTCAATGCTACCCACGTGCCTGTCGGTCGCGATCAAATTCAACACGTTGAGATGGCTCGTGATATCGCTGGTACCTTTAACCATAAGTACAACAAATCACTATTTACCCTGCCTTCTGCGGTATTCGATGATAACGTGGCTCTATTAACCGGTCTTGATGGCCGTAAAATGAGTAAGAGTTATGGCAACACCATTCCTCTATTTGGGGAGTACAACCCTCAGGTTGACCCAGAAAAACAGCTGCGTAAAGCCATCATGCAAATTGTGACCAACTCACAGCTTCCTGAAGAGCCTAAAGATCCTGATGACTCAGTGATTTTTGAAATCTATAAAGCATTTGCTACGCCAGAAGAGTTGGCTGACCTACGTAGCCAGTATGAAGCAGGTATTGCTTGGGGCGATGCCAAACAAATTTTATTTGAAAAAATTAACGGTGAAATTGCTCCCTTCCGTGAGCGTTATTTTGAACTGATGGCCAATCCAAAAGAGCTGGAAGAAATCTTACTAATGGGAGCTGAAAAAGCCCGCCGTCATAGCCGTAAGCAGCTAGATAAAGCACGCCGTGCCATCGGCATTAAACCTTTAGCCAAGTTGAAGTAAGGGCAACGGTTTTTGAATACCACAGCGACCCCTTCAACAGACTCTTTAGTCGATACAGGCGGCAGTATAAGAATTTATACTACGCCTGTTGAAGCTTTGCCTGAGGATTTATATGTACCGCCTCAGGCTTTTGCTATTTGGTTAGAGCAGTTTGAAGGGCCCCTCGATTTTTTATTGTATCTGGTCAAAAAGAACAACTTTGATATCACCGATACCGCTATTCTGCCCATTACTGAGCAGTATCTGGCCTATATTGACGAGCTCGATGCAGACCACTTCGAGTTGGCAGGTGATTATCTGCTGATGGCGTCTACTTTGATTGCTATTAAGACAGAACTACTGCTGCCTCTGCCTGAGAAAGTAGAAGATGAGCGGGATCCAAAAGCGGAGCTGATAGCACGCTTGGAGGACTACGCTCAAATCAAAGAGGCAGCTCGCCGTTTGGACAACTTGATCCGTCTAGAGCGTGATGTGTTTTTGGCAATGGCTAGCCTGCCTGATCCTGAGGTTATGGCCGCTGAGTTACCCAGCTATCCTGCAACCATGTTAGTAGAAAGCTTGCTGAAGATGCAGCTGAAACCTGATTATCAAATGCATAATGTTAAGGTTGATCCCATCCCCTTATCAGATCGCATTGCCAGTATCAGTCGTCAGCTGAGTGAGCGAGGTGAAGGGACTTTTATTGAACTGCTGGATCAAAGCCAAGGCCGACTCGGGGTAGTGGTCAGTTTCGTTGCGGTTCTAGAATTAATGAAGCGACAAATCATTGATGTTATAGAAGCTGAGAATAATCAATCACAGCCCGTCGATGAGATGCCTCAAGACCTGCAACCTACTTACAGTTTATCAAGCCTAAAGCTGCGCTGGGTGGCTTAATTTAACCTTAGTTACTAAAAATTAGTTACTAAAAACCAGCTGCTAAAAAACCAGTTTATATGGCTTTTTCTAAGTAGCTTTATCTAAGTAACTCTATAGAAGTAACTATATATAAGTATTAGTTACTGTTTCTCCCTATTTTAAAATTTAGCGAATTTCCATGGCAAAACAAACCGATGACTCGTTGTTAGTAGATTCCCAGTTAGCTGACAATCATGTAGCTAACAATGAGACTTCTATAACTACTGACTCTGCTGTTGAGCAAAAAGAGACTATTAACTCCGACCTAAGCGCCTTTAATCGCTATGACTTATTAAGTCGTAGAATTGAAGTGCTATTACACGCGTCAGAATCGCCTTTAACAGGCAGTCAACTGAGAAGGTATTTATCTTTATCTAAACAGGAACTAGAGACAGCCATGGTTATATTGCAACAGAGATTGACTACCGGTGTGCTCAGTCTGAGTGAATCAGCCAGTGGCTATCGACTGCAAATTCGCAGTGAATATAGTAGTCTCATTCAAGAGGTCTTTCCGCAGCGTTTGGAGAATTTAAGCCAAGCTTTGCTGGAAACGTTAAGTGTGATTGCCTATAAACAGCCGGTGACCCGCAGTGACATCGAGCAAGTGCGCGGGGTAACTGTGTCGAGTAATATCCTACGTCAGCTGTTTGATAAAGGCTGGATTATGGAAAAAGGTTACCGGGAGACTTTGGGTCGCCCTGCACTTTTGCACACCACACCAGAATTTTTAGATGCTTTTGGGCTTGAGAGTCTAGAGCAGCTACCCCCGCTACCTGATTTGAATTTGGACAATAGTAAAGCCCAGAATGATTAAATTAGGACAGTTCGGATATAGATGCAGCTATGAATAAAACAACGTTTAAAATATCGAAGATGGATTGTCCTTCGGAGGAAAACCTAATCCGAATGAAATTAGAGGGCGACTCGGATATTCAACATCTTGAGTTCGACATTCCTAACCGTAAATTAACTGTGTTTCATCATGGCAATGTAGAAGGGATAGAGACGACTATTCATGACCTAAATTTAGGTGACACCCTACTCTCGACCGAAACCATTGACCCTTACGATCCCAACAATAATTTTAAAACTGATACTGACTCTAGTCACAAAAAAGATGCTGAGCAAAGAAAGCTACTATGGATAGTGCTCGTCATTAACTTTGCTTTCTTTATTATTGAAATGAGCACGGGACTGATTTCTCGTTCAATGGGGTTGGTCGCCGACAGCTTAGATATGTTAGCAGATAGCTTCGTATACGGAATTAGCTTATTTGCGGTCGGTGGAACGGTTATAAAGAAAAAACGGATTGCTAAAATTGCCGGATATTTTCAAATTACGCTAGCGATTCTTGGTTTTTTAGAAGTACTAAGACGTTTCTTTGGCAATGAGCAGTTACCTGACTTTTCTACCATGATTGTTATATCGATTCTTGCGCTAATTGCAAACTCGATTTGCCTGTATTTACTGCAAAAATCGAAAAGCAAAGAAGAAGCCCATATGCAAGCCAGTATGATTTTTACTTCAAACGATGTGATTATCAATTTAGGGGTAATTGTTGCAGGGATTTTAGTTAATTGGTTACACTCTAGTACGCCTGATTTAATTATTGGTAGCATCGTATTTGCTTTAGTTATTCAAGGCGCCTTTAGAATATTGAAGTTGAGTAAGTAGCCAAGCCTAATAGCTGAAGCAAATAGCTCAAGTAAGTAGCTTAATTAAACCGCTAAGTGTAAAGTAGCTGGGTTTGAAGCAAATAAACATCATAAGGATATGAGACCTCAAGCAATGATTGAACAAACTTTAAATCTAGTCACCACGAAAGACCATCAACAAGTTGCCGTTTGGCGAATAATCGATGATGAGGCTTTTGATAAGGATCTTAATAGCCCTAACGCTGCTGATAAAAAACAAAATCTTTTGTTTCTGCATGGCGCCTTTTCGGACAAGACTGTCTGTTTGGGCATCGTCAGTTATTTTGCCTCATTGGGCCATCAATGCTTTATTATGGAGTGGCGCGGTCATGGCAGCAGCAGTCAACCGCAAACCAACTATCATTTAGAAGACATCGCATTTTACGATGTTAAAGCCACTTTTGATTATTTATTGGATGAGCTTAAACTTGATGCACTACACTGCATTACTCACAGTGGTGGCGGTATTTGTTTGACCCTATGTTTGACCCGTTATCCCGAATTTATGGATAAGATAAACAGCATCTGTATGGTAGCTTGCCAAGTCTTTGCTGGCACATCCACCCCTTCAAGCTACGCAAAATTACTATTTCTCAAAGTAGTGACCCGTCAGCTGGGTTATGTAGAAGGTAAGCGATTGAAGTTGGGCACTATGAATGAGAGCTACTATTTGCTCTCGCAGTGGATGGACTGGAACCTTAATCAGAACTTCAGTAGCTATTTACCGACACCCATACGACAACAATTACTTAGACAAGCAGGGCTACGCCTAAGCAGGAAGTCGCAAACCGTAACTACCCCACAACCGCTCGATTATCGTACGCTGATGCCCAATATTACCGTACCGATTTACTCTATTTGCGCCGCCGGGGATTGGGTTGCTCCGCCGCAAGGTACTTTAAAGTACTTACAGGCTTTTAAAAACTCAAACAATAAATGGCGTGAGTTCTCTATCGCTAATGGCGACTTGGAAGATTATAACCATACCCGTATTTTCCTAAGCCGTAACGCTTCTAAAGAGGTTTGGCCTACTGTGCTGGATTGGGTGCAACAGCACAGCTAAAACCCTTCTTTTTAAACCAGTTAAGTAAAGAAAAAACAGAAAGTTGTAAGCACATAGCGATAATCGAGATAAATTGACGTATAATAGTCATCCAAAATCAGCTCTGCCTGATTAAAAAAACTTCTCTACATTGTGAAATGTAGCCACTCACCGATTCAAGGATGCATAACATGCCTCAATCAAATCACCCTAATTCGTCAAATCAACCTGATATTACTCAAGAAAGCGATGTCTATACCGATCACAACGGTGACTATCAATTCGCCTCTTCAACCACTCAAGCCAGCACTGCCGGTACCGAAAAACTGCAAAAAGCTTTAGCCCGTATGGGCCTAGGCTCACGCCGTCAAATGGAAGAAGTAATTAAAGCAGGCCGTGTCTCTATCAACCAAAAGCCTGCTACCATTGGTGACCGTGTTGAGCAAGGTGATGAGATCCGTGTTGACGGACGTTTAATCAAATACAAATCAGAACGTGAAAAACGTCGCCGTGTCTTGGCCTACTATAAGCCAGAAGGTGAGATTTGTTCTGCCAATGATCCTGAAGGTCGTACCACCGTATTTGAGCGTTTACCGAAGCTAACTCATGATCGCTGGATTATGGTGGGTCGTCTAGATATCAACTCGACTGGCCTTTTATTATTCACTAACGATGGTGAATTGGCTCACCGCTTAATGCATCCCTCTAATGAGATTGTTCGTGAATATGCGGTACGCGTATTGGGCGAGCTAACCCCTGAGATGATGAAAAACTTAACCGATGGGGTCATGCTAGAAGATGGCCTAGCTAAGTTTGAAGACATAAAACAAGGCGGCGGTGAAGGCGTAAACAAATGGTATCACGTTAAGCTAAAAGAAGGGCGTAACCGTGAAGTCCGCCGTCTGATCGAATCTCAAGGTCTTAAAGTAAGCCGTCTACTGCGCACCAGCTATGGTTCAGTAGATTTGCCGAAAGAGCTACGCACTGGCCGCTTTATTGAATTAGATCGTAAAGAAATTCACCGTCTGATTGATCTAGTGGGTATCCGTCCTCGTGAGGATATGGGCGTCCATGGCAAGGCAAAAGAGAAAAAAGAACGTTTCCAGAAAAAACCAATGAAAGCTCGTACCATCCGTACCAGCTCTAGAAGTGGCCGAGCCAATACTGCCGGTAGAAGCTCTAGCAATACCCGTGGTAGAGATACTGGCAACAGAGGTTCTAAACGTTAATTGGCGTCTAGAGTCTAGAATAGCTTACCCAAAAATCAAAAAAGCCCTTAGTGAATAACTAAGGGCTTTTTAGTTTGTAGTGCCAAATCATATTAACGCTGATCTAGATAGCGCTGCATCACCTGCATCTGCTGTAAGGCTTCACTTTGACAACCTTCGAGCAAGCTATCCAGCTTGGTTTCAATTTTTATTAATACTTCTAACAGCAGCCCAAGCGCTTGGGCTGCTGTTTCACTAATCTGCTCTTCACTGCTAACTTGCCTATTATTGTAAGCGGCTGTCAACGCTCTATTAGTGGCCTGTTGCAGTAGCTCCTCATGAAGGGCAATACGCTGATAGTTTTCAATGAGCTCTGGTAACCGGCTCTGCAATAGTTTACTTACCATAAACTCATCTTCAGAGACCATCGGGGTTTGACCTGTTTTAATTGCATCATTGCGCCACTGCTGGAATATATCGGCCTTACCATCAATGCGTAACAGCTGCTCTACAATAGCTGGAGGCAATCCTTTTATTTGATCACTAACTAATGTCAGCTGTAGCATCGGCGGTGGGGGCAACTGCGAGGGCTCAACATATTTAAGAGTGCCAGGAGTGATACCAACAGCGCGATGAAAAGCCAGCCAACCCTTATGGCCCACATAGCCTGCCGCCAATACGGCTACAACACCTGCTCCAATTAGCACACTCATTTATGACACCTACCTCCTAGTTAAACCTGACTCAGTGATTGATTTTTACTTCTCAAAGCGTTGCTGCAAATAACGGTTGGTTGCCAAAAGCTTCTGACCATCTTGATGGTAAGCGGCATCTAACAAATCATCAAATTGAGTTTCCACTGTATTCAGCACTTCTAATAAAGCTTCTCTACCCGTCATATCTGAGTTTTTAATCTTCGTCGTATCGGCCCGGCTAGACTCGGCACTGCTTTTCTCAGCTGAGATAATAACCGTTTTATTTGGGGCGCTGTCTAAGTCATGTAACCGGCGATAGTCTGCAACGGCTTCAGGAATATGAGTATCCATCACATTCTTAATCATAATATAAGTCTCAGTGACGGCATCTGAATCATCAATAATCCCATCATTGTTGGTATCGCCATACAGCATTTTAAGCTTTTCACCTTTATCATTGATGCTATCAAGTCTTTGCTTCACTTCTGGTGGCAAACTCTTCTCTGGAATAAAACCCAACTGCGGCATGGCTTTGTACTCTAACATTTTGGGTTGAGTCAGTTTTTTAATGCCTCGATAACCTAAATATATCCCTGCAGCTGGCAATAAACCGTACATGATAAACATCAGTACCATTGCAGTGGCTTGCGTCATATATCCATCCTTTGTTGTTTTTTATTATTAAAATACGGAAGTCTTAATATTTCAGTGTGAAAGTTCGCGCTTATGTCAGCCTCAATACTTTATAATTAGACCGTCTAAACTAGGCCTTATATTTAGTTTCTATAGTGTCTTATATGCGGTCAGTTACGCAATTTTTATAGTAATAAAGGCTTAGCCTACTCCTATTTTAATAAATTACCCTGAGATAACTAGATGGATTATGTATCAGGCTTTGCTTTAGGCTTATCGCTAATATTTGCGATAGGCTCACAAAACGCTTTTATTCTAAAACAAGGTATAAAAAAACAGCATGTTTTTGCCATATGTCTATTTTGTGCGGTATCAGATGCTTTATTAATCTCCGCTGGGGTCGCTGGTTTTGGCGCAGTTACAGCTAAATATCCCAATATCGTCTCCCTTGCAAAGATTGCAGGTGCTTTATTCTTATTGGGGTATGGATTACAAAGCTTATATGCCAGTGTTAGCAAATCGCATGCTTTGACACAAGATAATCAACAGGTCAGTAGCCTAAAAAAATCATTGCTGTTATGTTTTGGCTTTACGTGGCTTAACCCTCATGTCTATTTAGACACTTTGGTACTGGTAGGTATGGTTTCGACGGGAGCGGATAGTAAGGTGCAGTTCGGATTGGGGGCAATAAGTGCCTCATTCGTGTTCTTTTTTAGCTTAGGCTATGGCGCCCGGTTATTATCGCCATTATTTGCTAAACCCAAAGCTTGGAGTATCTTGGATGCCCTAGTTGGTATATTGATGATTTATTTGGCTTGGTATTTATATAACAGTTGATATTGCCGTTAGTTCGGCAGGATAAATTGTGCGCTCAGTAAGGATTCAGGCCAGTAATCTGATATGGTTGAGGCTATTGAACTTAGGCTATTAAATTTGAGCTAAACCTGTAAATTTAGTTTAGACTAAACTGGGAAAGATGGTGCGAATACCACTGACTAAAATTTCAATTGCCACGGCGGCCAACAGCATCCCCATAATACGGCTGATAATGTTCAGCCCAGTATCCCCCAATAATTTACTTAAGCGTCCTGCGGCCATTAATGCCAGATAGCAAAATACAGCAATCAATAACCCAGCAATGATAATCGCTAATTTTTGTTGCCAATTGGACACTTGAGCAGAATAAATAATAACCGTCGAAATACCTCCAGGACCTACCATCATAGGTATGGCTAACGGCACTACTGCTGCTGCTGTACTGCCGATACTCTCGACACTGTCATCAAAATCAACGTTTTCTTGATCGGGTTTCGCTGGGTTGCCGTCACCATTCATCATATTAATGGCAATCAAAAATACCAGCACTCCACCGGCTACTTGGAAAGAGCCTACTGAGATACCCAAGGCCTTTAGCAAGCTTTCACCAGCTACAGTAAAGAAAGTAATAGTGATAAACACAGTCAAGCTACTGATACGCGCAAAACGGCGCCTATCAGTCATGCTATAGCCTCGAGTCGAATCTAAAAACAGGGTTAGCGCGCTAAAGGGATTAATTAGCACCATAAACGCTATTATGATTTTTACAATTTCGGTGTCCATAAAGGGCGCCTCAGTTTGTAGAAAAAGGGCAGTATTGGCGCGTGCAGGACCGGTATGCGACTCTCTGCACGCTCCCCAATTTAGTAATGAGAGAGGGGGTAATTATAAGGCAATAACTGCTCTTTGTATCGCGCAAGTAGCATATTATTACAAGCTTGAGCCACTCATTTACTTTATTACAAAGATTTTGCCCTAGCCAAAGTAAGCTACAGGCCCTTGAAGTAAGACTTAAGCCGAAAAGTCCATGCCAATATCTAGCGCAGTGGTACTGTGAGTCAAATATCCCATGGCGATAAAATCTACCCCAGTTTCCGCTACCGCTACCACGCTGTCTGGAGTAATACCACCTGAAGCTTCTGTCTTTACTCGGCCACTAGGATGGTTTTTACATAAAGCCACTGCTTCACGTAAAGTATCAGGGCTCATGTTATCTAATAATACCAGCTCTGCCCCCGCTTCCAGCGCTTGCTTTAGCTGCTCCAAGGTATCGACTTCAATCTCAATCGGAATTAGATGACCTGCCAGCTGCTTGGCTTGCTCAATGGCCTTAGTAATATTGCCGGCGATGGCAATATGGTTGTCTTTAATCAAGATGGCATCATCCAGACCCAAACGGTGGTTACGACCCCCGCCACAGCGTACCGCATATTTTTGCACAGTGCGCAGACCAGGAATGGTCTTACGGGTACAGGTAATTTGTGCTGGATGATCAGCCACCAGATCTACGACCTTGCGAGTAGCCGTAGCAATGCCACTTAGATGAGTCATGAAGTTGAGAGCGGTACGCTCTGCTGTCAACAAGTTACGAGCATTGCCACTAATGGTAGCTAGAGTTTGACCCGCTGTTACCCAAGCTCCGTCATGAGTATGCGCGGTAAATTCGATAGAGGCATCGACTTGAGCAAAGGCCAGTCTTGCCAAGTCTAGACCACACACCACGCCTTCATCACGGACGGTTAAAGTTAACGTAGCTTGCTTGTCAGCTGGTATCGTCGCTTGCGAGGTTACATCACCACGGCGACCTAAATCTTCTACTAAGGCATTTTCTACCAAGGGCACCAACAACACATCATTTAAAGGAGGGACATTAAGGGTTGTAGTATGAGAAGTCTGCTGAGGGCTAGTGCTAGGCGTTGAAGTCATAATGGGTCCTTGATAGTTATATTTTAAGGTAAAATAAAAAGCTAAGGCAAAATCCTCAACCAATAATACTCATAATGAGCATAAATATAACGAAGAAAAACCGCTTTAGCAATAACTAATCTAAGCCTAGTTATTGATTCATGCTTTACTGTTTAAGATCAACGAGGGTTACTTTTAGGCAGTTTACTGTCCATCAATAAACTTTGTAGTCCTATATCAAATCGGAATCGATATAATTTGGCAGGTCTTCCTCGGCCAGTTTGACTGCTATTACCCGTCGGCTCGACCAAGTTTTGACTTTCAAGTAGCCGTCTAAAGTTTTGTTTGTGCAAAGGCACCCCAGATAAAGCCTCTACACTTTGCTGCAATTGCAACAAAGTAAATTCTTCAGGCATTAGACCAAAAATAAGCGGACGATATTCAATCTTGGCACGCAGTCGCGATATAGCAGTAGCAATCACCCTGCGATGATCATAATACATAGGCTCGCCGATAACTTGATGCCAATTTTTTGGCAGTTTACTGGCATTATAGTCAGGTGACTCAGGTAATAAGCCCGCTTCATAGAGCATCTCATAACGCAACAGAGCATGCTCAGCCACCCATTTGGTAAACATCTCTTTAGCACTGCTACTGTGACCATCACCACTGGCAACGATCTGTTCAAAATCTGAGTCTTGTTCCCAGTCGCCACCCCAGCACAGATAAATACGTTGTAAGCGCTTCAATCTCTCTGACTTACTACTCGCCGCTTCTGCCCATTGCTTTAGCTTTTCAGTGATTTGGTTGCTGCTAGCCTCTGTTTGCAGACGATTCTCCCAAGGGAAATAATCGTACCAATCTCGCCAGCGGGCACTGCTTTTAGTATTAACGGCTGCCGAGGCTGGCTCGAAGTCTGACTTTTTATCCTTGTCGCCCTCCATCATGGCTTCAGGTATCGCTGCCTCTTGCACCAAGCCCATATAGCTGACATAGACCAAGGCATGACCGTCTTTATTGCGTCTATTGGTATCGACAAAGGTATATAACTGCTCGATATACCCTAAAGGCTGTTTTGTCTGCTCTTCTACCCATTGGCGTACACCCGCTTGCAATGAGCGGTGTAATGGCATAAGCGGTCCATTGGGCAAAAGCTTACCCCCATCCACCGTCAGCACTCGGGCTCGGCCGTGGGTAATCGCAATCAACACGGCAACCACTTCAGTGGTACCGCTACCTTCGCTATGGGCGTGAGAAAAAGACAAACTCATATTTATCATCAATGTTATTAAAGCTATGGCTCTTAGTATATCTGTAAATCAGCTTGATTACACGAAGCCTAATTCAAGCTTAAAGGTAAACGTAAATTATTTCAAAACAATAAAAACTTGCTAAAAACTATGCTAAGTATATGAAAAATAGGGATTTTACAAAGCATTTAATATCTCCTATAAATTTTAATTAAAAAATTTCTTGTATTTATGCTCAAAACGAGCATAATTATATTTACTTTATACAAATTTATAGTTTATTTTTAAATTAGTACTTTTTTTAAATTAATACTTTTTTGAGTACCAACTTCGTAATAGGGATTTTTATGACCACCTCAGCCAACAGCCCAGTCGAATTAGAAAAAAACACTACTGCAGAGAAAGTAGAGCTTTTTGCTTATGATGCCCCAACTTTAGATCAAAGCAACAAACAGTCTGCTGTTAATAAAATAGATATCGAATATGCCAAAGCCAAAATCCCTGCTGAGCTGTCTCGTACTGAACGTCAGCAAGTGGTGGAAAACATTAAGCGCCTGCTAAAAGAGCACAACGCAGTATTGGTAGCGCACTATTATGTCGACCCTTATATCCAAGACTTAGCCCTAGAAACCGGCGGCTGCGTAGGAGACTCTTTGGAGATGGCTCGCTTTGGTAAAGAGCATGAAGCACAGACCTTAGTGGTGGCTGGAGTCAGATTTATGGGCGAGTCTGCCAAAATCTTGAGCATGGAAAAAACAGTCCTTATGGCTGATCTAGAAGCGGAATGCTCACTAGACTTGGGCTGTCCTATTGAGGAATTTAGTGCGTTTTGTGATCAGCATCCCGACCGTACTGTGGTGGTCTATGCCAATACCAGTGCCGAGGTCAAAGCCCGTGCTGACTGGGTCGTAACTTCTTCTGTTGGACTTGAAATTGTGACTCATTTACATGAACAAGGCCAAAAAATTATCTGGGGTCCAGACCGTCACTTAGGCAAATACATCCAACAAGAAACCGGCGCTGATATGCTTCTGTGGCAAGGCTCGTGCATCGTGCACAATGAATTTAAAGCCAAGGAATTAGAGCAATTGAAAGCTGAGCATCCTGATGCTGTGGTGCTGGTTCACCCTGAGTCTCCTGACAGTGTGGTAGCCCTTGCAGATGTGGTGGGCTCAACCAGTAAGCTACTTAACGCTACCAAAGAGATGGACGCTAAAACTTTCATCGTCGGCACTGACCTTGGCATCTTGCACGAGATGCAAAAGCATTCTCCAGACAAGCTGTTTTTGGCGGCCCCAACCGCAGGGGAAAGTGCCACTTGTAAGAGCTGTGCCTTTTGTCCTTGGATGGCCATGAATGGGCTTAAAGGCATTGAACAGTGTCTAGAAACCGGCAGTGGTGAAATCAAATTAAAGTCTGAGTTAGCCGAAGCTGCTCTTAAACCCTTACAACGTATGCTCGACTTTGCCGCTGAGCAAAAACGTCGTGTGGCGGCTAGTGGTGACCTTATTAAAGACCGTGAACTGTATAAGCATGTTGGTCCTGCTTAGACAGTCGGTTTTGCTTGGATAGTAGCTATAAAACTGTAGTTAACCTTTTTATAAGAGCCTGCTTATGACAACCTCAAAAACTCACCCCATTAATGACTCATCGCTTAAAACTGTCTCTGAACTACTATCCGAACTATTATTAGAGTCACCCTCTAAACCTTCAGAGAATAACGTTATGACACAACATTGCGATGTATTAATCATAGGGGCGGGTTTGGCAGGCTTAGCAACCGCACTATCTCTTCCCAAATACTTAAAAGTCACGGTTCTTGCAAAAGACGATTTGTCGGCTTGCTCAAGCTACTATGCGCAAGGCGGTATTGCCGCCGTGATTGATGCTGAAGATAAAGTGTCAGACCACGTGAGTGATACCTTGATAGCCGGCGATGGCCTGTGTGATGAACAGGCCACTACCCAAATCCTTACAGAGGGCGGCAATGCCATCAGTTGGCTGTTGGCTCAGCAAGTGCCTTTTACCACCAACGGCCACTCTATACCACTTGCTGATACTACGATCAATACACCTTCGCTTGAAGATCTGCATTTAACTCAAGAAGGCGGTCATGGTTGTCGCCGCGTGGCTCATGCCGATGATGCTACTGGTCGACACATCATGAGCCGCCTGCAGCAGCAGGCTTCACAAGCTAATAATATTAGCCTCCTCCCCTTCCATGAAGCCCTAAGTCTACTCACTGAAGATACCGATGAGAGTGACACAACTCGACGCTGTACTGGTGCTTTGGCTATTAATACCAAAACCAATAGCTTAGTACGCTTTAATAGTACAGCGGTAGTGCTTGCTAGCGGTGGATTGGGTCAATTATTTAGTCGAGCCACGGCCCCTAATGTCTGCGTCGGTGATGGCATTATGATGGCTTGGGAGGCCGGCTGTCGTTTGGCCAATCTAGAGTTTATCCAATTTCACCCCACAGGCTTGGTCTATAACGATGAAAATGGCAGCAGTAGCTTTTTGATTTCTGAGGCAGTGCGCGGTGAAGGTGGCCATTTATCATGCCCGTTGACCCATCAACGCTTTATGCCAAATTATGATGCACGCGAAGAGCTAGCCCCTCGTGATATTGTGGCCCGAGCCATCGCCAATGAAATTGCTAACAATGGCTTGGGATATGTGCATTTGGACATCTCTCATAAGCCAGCTGACTTTATCAAACAGCATTTCCCAGATATTTATGCCCATTGTTTAAGCCTAGGTATTGATATCACCCAACAACCTATACCAGTTGCCCCTACCGCACACTATACCTGTGGCGGGGTAATGACCAATGCATCGGGGCAAACGGACATACAAGATTTGTATGCAGCTGGAGAAGTGGCCCACACTGGGCTGCATGGGGCCAACCGTTTGGCCAGCAACTCACTTTTAGAGTGTGTGGTGGTCGGCCGAAAAATCGCTTTGCAGCTTGCTAAAAAGCTCGACAATGAGAATGACTCAAATAATAACCAACAAAACCCAGAAAGTAGCCTCACTGAGTCAATGCCAAACGCTCCCTTGCTTGCTCAATTCACTGTGCCTACCGAATTTTTAAATTCATCTACTGAAACTATAGTCTCACCCTTAGTCGACTTTAATTTGATACAGCAATTATCTGAGTTAAAGCAGCTAATGACCGATAACATGGGTATCAAACGCAATGAAACCCGCTTAAGGCAGGCCTTACAACAGGTTATTGACTTAAAGCAGCAATTACAGTTATCGAAAACGGAAGGCTTAGTAACCCAAAATATGTCCTTAGATATATTTCGTTTCGAGCGCCTATTAACTTTGGCCTCAGTGCTATTGCAATCGGCCCTGACTCGTACTGAAAGTCGAGGGGGTCATTATCGCGAAGACCATTCCAGTCTCACCCACTCGCCTGCAATCAGTGTCGTTATGCCCCTAAACAATCAAGCGAATACAAAAGCTAATAAGGCGAATAATGATAATATTGCTGAGCTTATATTAAACAAATCAACCTGTTCTAAGTCTTCTAGTTTGGTAGCCAAAGCTTCTTAACTCCTGTGCTCAAGCTACTATTAGGGAACAAACTCTCCATTCTCCTCTCCTATCCTCATTGTCTATTATTGCAGTGAGGCAAATCTCAGTTTTGATACCAAACCACCCTACCTTATCAAGCTATGGTAGAATCGCTATTTCTTCACCATGGCTACTGCTAGGCGTTTATTTTTCAAAATTTAGCAGACGGTAACCATGAATTACTCTCATTAAACTTGCTGTGTGTCCTCTCATGCAAACCCCACAAAACTTAGACAATCTCATCACCCTCGTTTTGGTTCTAACCCCTTTGTTTATAGGCTTTGCCTTACCGCTGAATAAGACTTTAATTCATTATTCAGAAAAAATGCTGGGCTATTTGGTCTATATCATTCTCACCTTAATTGGGATTGAGCTGGCTCAAGTAGAGGGGCTCGGCAGTCAGATTAACGACATCATCTTATATGTTGGGGTGTTGTCGGTACTCACCATTGGTTGTGGCCTAGCAGGATTGATGATTTTTGATCGTCTAGTGCCTTGGCGACCTTTGGTAAAAACAGCAACTACTGAGCACAAAGTCAGTATCCGAGGCAGCTTAATCCAAGTGTTCTGTGTAATTTTCGGATTTTTGATTGGTGGCGTATTACCGGTAACTATGATGCCGCCAGAGAACACCATGACTGGGCTACTCATGTTTTTAATTTTATTGGTGGGCATTGGGCTAAAAGGCTCAGGTATCACTCTTAAAGAAGTTCTGCTCAGTAAGCGCGGCATGCAGACCAGTGTCATTTTTACTTTATCAGTGTTGATGGGCGGTGTAATATTTTGGTTACTGTTTGATGAGGTGACCTTACCACAAAGCTTAGCACTGGCCTCTGGCTTTGGCTGGTATTCGTTATCTGCCATTGTTATGACCGATGCTTATGGCGCAGTTTGGGGCAGTATCGCCTTATTTAATGACTTGGTGCGTGAGTTTTTTGCGTTGTTATTTATTCCGCTATTTATGCGTAAATACCCATCGGCAGCTGTAGGACTGGGCGGTGCAACCAGTTTGGACTTTACTCTACCGGTTATTCAACAATCAGGCGGTTTAGGTATCGTGCCGTTGGCGATTAGTTTTGGTTTCATCATTAATATTGTGGCACCAGTATTGATGGTGGTTTTTGCTTCTTTTGGCTAAGAAGTATTTAAACTTGAATCATTAAAAATAGAATCTCAAGAAATAAAAAAAGGTATGGACTTCTGGTCAACACTCGACCATGAAACCATACCTTTTTTTAAAATAGAAGTTAAAAAATTAAGACTTTAGCTTTTTTCTATAACCGACTTTATTGTTAATTGAAATCTTGATTCTTTTTTTCTTAATCATTCTCTCAATCACTCTCTCTACCAACTGTTCGTCATCGGTACGCAGGTGACTAAGTAAGAAGTTCTTTAAAGCTTTTTTCTTAATAGGGCGCTTGTCAGCAGGTTGCTTTTTAAGCAGCTTGACCCCTTTATGATACTGCTTTTTAACCTCTTTTTTTGCCGCTTTCTTGGCTTCTTTTTCTTTTTTATCCTTCTTGTCTTTTTTGTGGTCTTTGTCTTTCTTGTCTTTTTTATTCTCCTTATCTTTCTTGTGCTTTTTGTCTTTTTTATGCTTCTTATCTTTATCTTTTTTGTCTTTTTTATCTTTTTTGCGCTCTTTATCCTCGTCTTGCTTTTTATCTTTTTTGTCAGATTTCTCTAACTCTTCTTCGTTAAGCAGTTTATCTTCATCTTTGTTACTCATGTCATCATCTCCTGACTCTTAAGGTTAATTCCTTTGTACTACAAACTTCCTTTATGAAATACATCTCAACCATTATTACAATATATACGCCTTATCAAAGCCTAAATCAAATTTATAACTTTTATCTTTAGTCTGCACTGATCCTGAACCGCTTATGCTTAAAAATGTTGCCGCAATGACTGGTAAAGTTTTCATTTAAAGCCCGCTCGCCTTATTGGTAAAGAAGCGCATTAACGGTTTGATTTTGCCTACTCGATACATGCCTTCACTGCGTAGCTGCTGTACCGGACGCAATGCCGCGAAGTCACCAGCGAATAACCAGTTCATAAGAGAAAAACTATGCATCATCACACTGTTATGAGGACGACGGGTGCGCTCATAGCGACGAAGTGTGGCCAATTCGCCCCAACATCTGCCGCCACTACGCTGATAATCCTCGTTCAATATATCAACCAAAGCTGACACATCAAGCATACCCAAATTCAGTCCTTGACCCGCCAACGGATGTACCCCATGCGCGGCATCTCCGACTAATACCAAGTTATCTTTCACATAGTGTTTTGCTTGCTGTGCATTCAGTGGGAAACTCGCAATAGACTCAAGCTGCTCAATATCGCCTAAAGCATACTGACTGGCAGCTGCAAGCTCAGCTCGTAAAATATCAGCAGTTTCTGGAGAGCCCTCCTCGTTTAACTGCAGTAGCTCAAGCGCTCTATTGCGTGGCAAACTCCAAACAACCGATTGCCAATGCTGCGGATTGGCTTTGTCTTGTTCAGTAACATCAGCCAGCGGTAGTAATGCTAAAGTTCCAGTGGGCAACATCAACTGACGGGCGGTAGCTTTATGCGACTTCTCGGTCTTGATAGCACAGCAAATGGCGGTTTGGTTGTAGTCCAAAGTATCAAGGCCAATACCGGCCTCACGTCGCACCAATGACCCACGACCATCGGCACCAATTAGTAGTTTACCTTGTAGCTTATCGCCATTATCAAGATGAACTTGGTAGCCTTGCTCGCTGCCTAGCCAATCCAGCATAGTGACTTTATGACCAGCAACTAAGGTCAGATGCTCTTTTACATCATCAGCGGCCATTCTTTGATACAAAGCTTGCTCAATCACAAATGGCTCGACCATAGACCCCAATAACTGAGGTACCATTTCATCACCGAAATTCAGCTCACCCTTGCCATCTTGTTGCCAGACCTGCATCTGAGTGTAGTCCGCTTTACGCCCTGATTGTGCAATAAGTTGCCAGGTACCGACCTCTTTTAACAGCTCAATACTGGCAATACTTAACGCAAACACACGAGCATCACGCTGCTTTAGTCTATCTTGCCACTGAGCCTCACTCAGCTCTGGACGGGCATCAATTAAAGTCACTTTTCGCTGCTGCTGTGCTAATTTTAATGCCAAAGTAGCACCGACTATGCCGCCGCCAATAATTAAGGTTTGTGTCGCAGTTGTTGTCGCCATAAAGCCGCCCAGTGTTTCAAAAAAAATCAGTTAAAAGTAAATTCGTTGCCGTCCAAACCTTAAGATTTTAAGACTTCAGACCCATCGCATAGTTAGCCACCAATGGTTTCACATTAGGTAGCTTGTCAAAGGCAATAAGTGCTACGTTACGTGCCAGCTTCACCGCTGGATTGGGATGAGTAAAACCATGTACTACCGCATCACAGAAGCGAATAACTCTTTTTTGATCTTTTTGACGGGCACGCTCATAAGCCTTTAGCATCTTGGTATCGCCAATATCTTCTCCGCGCAGTACTTGGTTGCCCAGCATCTTTGCCAGCACATGAGCATCGCGCATACACAAGTTAAAGCCTTGTCCAGCAACCGGATGCAGGGTATGAGCAGCATTGCCCATAATCACTATACGACCATCTACCTGACGCTCTGCCAATACGCGGGTTAGCGGATAAGCACCACGGCGACCGGCTTCGATAAAGGTACCGGCTCGCTGACCAAACGCTTTTTGTAACGTCGCCATAAATAGCGCATCATCTTCCAAATATTGCTTTTCTTCACCGCTTTTACAGACCCAAACTACGGAACGACGGTAGCCTGCCTGCACTGGGTCATTGCCATCCCCATCTGCATCCGTTAATGGCAATACCGCCAAAGGTCCAGCTGGACTAAAGCGCTCGATAGCAACGTGCTCATGCGGCTTATCAGTCTGTACCACACCAACAATAGCGGTCTGACCATAGTCATAATCTTTAGTACCAATGCCCAACAGGTTACGCACTGTCGAATCTCGACCATCACAGGCTACCAATAGATCGGCAGTTAAGCTCTGCTGTTTTTCAGTATCGGTATCATAAGTAAGCGTCACTGACGTCGCTGACTGTTCAACCTCGGTAACGTTTGCCCCATCAATTAAGTCAATTAAGGGGCTTTGTTGCACGGCCAATAACAGCTTACGACCCAGCCAAGCATTCTCCATCACTTGCCCAAAGGACTCTACATTTTCCTCTTCTTTATTCAGCTGAGCATAGCCAAAGCTGCCCTGCTCGCTGACCTGAACCGAATCAATACGGCACGCATGGCTTTGTAGCTGATCCCACAAGTCAATTTCTTGATAAATCTGTACCGTGCGTCTCGATAATGCGGTGTTGCGACTGTCTAAGTAGTGGGTTCTTTTGGCATCTTCTTTGGGGCTAAGTTTTGGGTATTTATTACGCTCCACTATGGTGCTAGCAATGCCTTGAGCGGCCAATAATAAAGCAAAAGACAGCCCCACATGTCCGCCCCCCGCAATAATTACGTTTTGCTCAGTTATTGCGTCTGAATTATTAAAAGCTGTATTTTTTGTTTGATTTGTCATAAACCTACTCTTATTAATTTTATGGTATTAATTGAAATATGCTATTCATTGAAACTGCTAAACTTTATTATTTTATTAAATGGCACAGTTATATTTCTAAACCAAATTTTTAGGCCAAAACTTGTGCCTGTCTGTCTAATACTTTCTTATTTAGTATCTTATCATGTTACCTTAATTATCGAGCTTATAATCATAACCTTTAAGTAGTATATTGCTTTTACTGTATCTTACCTTAAACTCTAATAATATTTAATCAACCTGTAATACTCTTTGTGCTTTACCAAATTACAAAAATCGACCTAATGCTTGGCTGCTATCGCTTGAATTTCCCTATTAAACAGCCATAATAAATACACTGCTTTTACACATACATAATAAAAGGATGCTCACTTGACTGATACCGTCACCCGAAAAATTAATCTTGATTTTTTAACTTCATCACAATTAAAAATCTTGGTTGGCGAATACAACAACAACCTTAAATACATTGAGGAACGCCTTGGTATTCATATCAATCAACGTCAACACAAGTTCATCTTAGCTGGTGACCTGACAGCAGTAGAACGTGGCGACTTTATCTTGAATAAATTGGCCGATGAATCGCAGTCTGAAAAAGACATTGCCCCACAAGAGTTACACCTTATTATTCAGGCCAGTATGTCTCGTGATTTTGATAGTTTTGCTAGTCCGGAGAAAGTTGAAGGTGAGCAAGATTCAGAAGAATATGCGTACGATGCTGAAGCCAATTATGACTCTATCGCGCTAAAGACCCGTAAAGGGAAAATTATCCCACGCGGTGGCAACCAACAGCGTTATGTGCAACGTATCTTGACCTCAGATGTCTCTTTCGGTGTGGGTCCTGCTGGTACCGGTAAGACCTATTTGGCCGTGGCTTGTGCAGTCGATATGTTAGAGCGAAACGAGATTGAGCGCATCTTACTGGTACGCCCTGCGGTAGAAGCAGGTGAAAAATTGGGCTTTTTACCAGGCGACTTGACTCAAAAAATTGACCCTTACTTACGCCCGTTATACGACGCCCTATATGAAATGCTAGGCTTTGAAAAAGTAGGTAAGCTCATAGAGAAACAAATCATTGAGATTGCTCCATTAGCTTATATGCGGGGTCGTACTTTAAACAATTCATTCGTTATTTTGGACGAAGCACAAAACACTACGCCGGAACAAATGAAAATGTTCCTAACCCGTCTAGGCTTTGGGTCGCGCGCCGTTATCACCGGTGACGTAACCCAGGTGGATTTACCACGAGGCCACAAGTCTGGTTTGGCCCAAGCCATTCAAATCTTAGGTAAAATTGAAGAAATTCATATCACTAAATTTGACTCAAAAGACGTGGTACGTCATCAATTGGTGCAAAAAATCGTTGAGGCTTACGGCGTATGGGATGAAGAACAAGAAGCCATTAAAGAAGCTCGTAAACTGGCTCGCCGAGTAGAGCAAGAACGCAAACAAGCTGAAATGGATGCCAAATAATAGCTTTTAAAACAAGCTAAAAGGCCCAATTTGTTAAAGAGTCGGATAGTCTTATCCGGCTTTTTATTTTTTACTCTATACCAGTTTTTTGGTGTCAGCTGACTTTAAATACTAAAACACCTTTATCAGACTTAACTGCTCTACTCTTTTAAATGGGATTGATTATGACCGACTCTATTGCCCCTATCATTGATATTAGCACCTCGGAAGCTGTACCAAATGAGATTGCTGATAAGTTTTACTCACCTGATCACATTAAGCAGGTACTGACTACGACTTTAGACTTTATAAGCACTCAGTCCATTACTTTGCCGTATTTTGAAGAGTTAGATACTAAAACTTGGTCACAGAAGCCAAAGCAATTGGGCGTGTATCTGACCGATAGAACTGAAGGGCGTGAACTTAATTTGGAAGCGCGTAATAAAGATTATGCTACCAATATCTTATCTTACCCCAGCGATCTACCAGCTTTTATTGTGACTGAAATGCCAGAAATTGCTCTTGGTGAGCTGATTATTTGTCATGAAGTGGTCGAGCAGCAAGCCAGTGAGCAACACAAAACGGTAGCGGACCACGCAACCCATCTACTGGTTCATGGCATTTTGCATCTATTTGGCTTCGACCATGAATTGGGGCAAGCTGAGCAAGATGAAATGGAAGGGTTTGAAATTGCGATTTTAGAAAAGCTGGGGATTGCTAACCCTTATATTGCTAAATAGTCATTACCCTTACTCTATTATTTTATCAGTGCATATAAAGTTTATTGTGCTTTTTAAAATAAACTATAAGCACCTTATAGCTACATTATCTTTTTAACTTATATTGTCAAAAGGACTTGAAAAAAATAAAGTTATCCGCATATATATAGGTAAGAGAGACACTTAGATGTCACATAGTAAACCATTAACTATAAGGATAATAATATGACTAAATTAGTAACTAGAAACTCGCTTTTTGATAGTTTATTTGATGAAATGGCACCCAGCTTCTTAATGCGTCCCCTTCATGGTGATGCGCTACCAGCTGCTTCAAAGATTAAGATTGATGTCAGTGAAAAAGACGATACCTTCTTTGTTAATGCAGAGATTCCAGGTGTGGCAAAAGAAGACATTGATCTGTCGATTTCAGGCGATGTGGTTTCAATCAGTGCTGAAATTTCTCAAAAAGATGAGCAAAAAGAAGGCAATAAAGTGCTACGTAGCGAGCGTTACTTTGGTTCAGTTTCACGCAGCTTCCAGTTACCTGAGAAGATTGATGTAGATAAGGCAGAAGCGTCATACGAAAACGGCGTATTACAACTGTTTTTACCGAAGCTTACGAGCTCAAGCAGTAAGAAACTTGAAATTAAATAAGTTATTGATTGAATAAATCAGTTTGCTTATTTGGAAGGGGCGCATAAGTGAATCATGTGCCCCTTCTTTATGAGCTGTCTACTTGCTGCGATCAGGAGCTTAGCATTCATTATTAAGGGTAAACTATTGGTTTAAAAGCTGACTCTTTCTGCTAATATATGCGTTTAGATTTTTTTATATTTGAGCAGCCCAACTATGTCGCTAAAGCCCCCTTCCTTGTCCTTTACTCCCTCTGTATTAACCCTTACCTCTGCAGCTCGATTTTCAGGCTTCTATTTGCTGCTTTCTGGCAGTTTAATATTAGGTATGAATACCAGTCAGGCGGCCCAGGAAGAACCCATTAGTATAGATAATCAGAAGTTTAATGCTTGTTTAGACAATCTGGTACAAACCGGTCCTTTTTCTGGAGTAAGAGACACATTTAACCAGTATCGTCCATTACAAGGTGATCCTAGTGTGCTGGAATCTCTAGACTATCAGCCTGAATTTGCCAAAGAGCCATGGGACTATTTGGCCAGCTTAGTTGATGAAGAGCGGGTAGTTGATGGGATTAATGCCAGCGAAAAATATGCGGATATTTTGGCCAGAATCGAGTCAGAATATGGGGTTAACCGCTATGACGTGCTTGGTGTCTGGGGAGTAGAGTCAGACTTTGGTACCAAGCTTGGCAAAAAGGATGTGGTAGATTCACTAGCCACTTTATCTTGCTTTGGTCGCCGTCAAAGCTATTTTCGCGGAGAATATGTCAGCGCTTTAAAGATTTTAAAGCAAGGTGATATAGCCAAAGAAGACTTTAAAGGCTCTTGGGCGGGTGCTTTTGGTCAAACTCAGTTTATGCCCTCTACTTTTTTGCAACTGGCACAAGACTTTGATGGTGATGGCCGAAAAGACTTGGTGAACAGTCAAGCAGACGCCCTAGCTTCTACGGCTAACTTTCTAAAAAATAGCGGCTATCAATCAGGCCAACCTTGGGGCTATGAAGTTCGTTTGCCTGCCTCTGTTAATGCAAAAAATGACCGTAAGAATAAACAGCCCATTTCACATTGGCGTAGCTTAGGAATAACTTTGGCTGACGGTAGTCCTCTGCCCGAGACCTTGGCCTCAGCAGGATTGTTTTTACCGTCGGGCAAAAATGGTCCTGCCTTCTTGGTAGGTCGTAACTTTGACTCTTTTTATGCTTATAATGCTTCAGAAAATTACGCTTTAGCCATTGCTCATTTATCCAAGCAGATTGAGAAACAAGATACCAATGTTGAGTTTGCTACTCCTTGGCCTACAGATGACCCAGGCTTGAGCCGTAAAGAATCTCGTGAAGTTCAAGAGTCATTAAATTTATTAGGCTATGATATCGGAGAGGTAGACGGCATTATCGGTGACGGTACCCGCCGTGCTATCCAAAAGTATCAAGCGGATAACGGTCTTGAGCCTGATGGCAAAGCTGGCAAAAAAATCCATCAGCATCTTATGGACAGCTCAGCACAACTAAGACAGACCGCACAGCAGCAACAAGCTGAGGAGGCTTCGTTAGATTCTGAATCGATTGCTACTGGGTCAAACAGCAGTGCCAAAGCCTCTGAGGCTAAATCTACTGCTTCAGGTTTCTTTGAAAACAAAAGCCTTATCGCCATTGCCATAAGTTTACTAATTCTTCTGGCTATCATCCTTGTTAGCAAAAGAAAACGCTAGTGGCAATAAACCCCTGTTTTAGTTGTCGGTAACTAGAGTTACAACCATAAAAAAAATCCAAGCCTAAGCTTGGATTTTTTTATGGAGCATTAACTGATTACTATGAGCTTAATTACTACTGGATTAATAGTTATCAAAATACTCTTTTACTTCATAGTAGCGATCACTTAGTAGTCTTGTGATACATTGCATTCTCACAATCTCTTGACGCGCAGGCTCCGCACTTCTTGCCTCTTCCACACAGACTTCATCACGCCACTCTACCCAATCTTTTTGATCATATTCTATAGAGTTTTGAGCTTCTTTAGAGGCCCTGCCCCACATTTTATTGAACTCACTGCGTTTATAGTCCATCTCTGCTTTAACTTTGGCTTGTTCAGCGGCAGTAGCAGCCATAGCACTGGCAGCAGCAGCAGCGGCTTTATCTGCAGCACTTTGTACTTCAGAGACTTTTTTCGCTTCTTGCTTTGCCTCTACCACTTTTTTGCCTTTAACGTTATTTTTCTGATCTGCATCAACCAGCACATAGGCCAAGAACATGGCTAAATCATTGCCATTTTGAGGCTCAACAAAGATCACCTCACCATCATCAGTAGGCTGTACTGAGTATTCCATCTCATAGCTTACTGTATTGGCATCAAGCTCAATATCTTGCTGATAGGCATCTTCTTGTACATCAAATTCACCATTATATTCTCTGGTGACGTCTGCATTTTGGATAACCTTGCTAGGGATCATTACCGTCAATGTGCCCTTACAGAAGTTCTTAGTGCTTTGAGGGTCGTCTTGAGAAGTGCGAATATGATCCAGATTCATCTTTAATTGGTTGATACCAGCACGAATACTAGAGCCAGAAGTGGGTCTATCAAACGAAGCTGCATAGCCTTTGGCGCTAGAGTTGATCGCTTTTTGCATAGAATCAATCACTAAGCTTTGAGCATCTGGATTCGAGCATTCAATTTTACTTTTACCTCCAAGCCCCACATCAGGCACTTTATCGCAGCCTACAAACAATAATGCAGAACTTAATAGAGCAATTTTCGGTAGATTCTTATACATAGGCTATTTCCAATTTAGAATAATTAACTCACCTAATAACACATTAATAAAACCAATTTAACAATATGACAATATTATAGTAACAAAGATTGGATTTTTAAGAAATAGTCTTTTTATTACAAGTAATGAATAATAAAAAAGACCCTGCTCATTTGAACAGGGTCTTTTTCCTTACCAATCTAGCCAATCTAGATTTACGCTCTATCTATTAGCTTTTCATACAGCCTAATCACACAGTCAATTCAATTAGCCTTTAAGTCTTTTAACTGATTTTGAGTTACAGCCTTTGTAAAGGATTTTGCTGCTGGCATCTTGAATGTTAATGCTAGAGTTATGATAGTTATTTAGACGCAAAGCATTACTCATAATGCTGAAGTTGTCTTCATCACCAAATACCGTATCGACGGTGTCTGAGCGGCCCAAATTAATAGGTAAAAATCTGTCTTTACCATTTAAATTGGCTTGAGCATAAGTGGGTAAGCTCTGCTTGTTAAAACCATAAGTTACGCTGATTTTATTTTTGCCTTGGCAACTGTAGTTTACTTGTCTAACTTTAGTCGCTGAATCATGGCTGGTTGCAGGATCCATCACTTGATCCGAATAGGCAAGTGCTGAGCCTGAGGTTAATGCAGCTGCTACTACTGCAGCAGAAGATAATACAGTGGTTAATTTTTTCATAATAACGCCTTTTTTGGAAATTATAACTATAAGGAAGAAGAAGAAATACCCTTCTAATAACCAAATGCTACTGTTTAAATATCTTTTGCCCTAAGCATTTGGAAGATATGGATATATTAAAACCATAAGATTTAAGTTGCTATTATTGCATAGTAACTTCTATATATTGTTTTGTTATAACATAACATTAATTGTAATATAGGAGTTTTCAAATATCAATATAAGGTTACTGCTTACTTAAATAAAAAACCGCAGACCTATTTGCTTGAAATCTATTTACCCAATACCTGCTTAAAAGAACTGACCTAAAATTAAACTGTCCCTAAATAAAAAAACCTTGCCAAATTAATGGCAAGGTTTTTTGGGTCTAAACACTTGATTTAAATCATTTAGCTATCAAAGCTAACATGAAAAATTAAAGTGTAAAAAAGCTTATTTAGGATGAACCATATCAGCAGGGATTACCCACTCATCGAACTGCGCTTCAGTCATTAAACCAAGCTCTACGGCCACTTGTTTCAATGTCTTATCTTCTTTATAGGCAGTCTTAGCAATTTTTGCTGCGTTTTCATAGCCTACATGACGGTTTAACGCCGTTACTAACATCAGTGAGTTGTGTAAGAAATCATCGATTTTATCTTTAACGGGCTCAATACCTACCGCACAGTTCTCATTGAAGCTGTTACAAGCATCGCCCATTAGCTTGATTGACTGTAATAAGTTATAAGCGATAACTGGCTTATAAACGTTCAGCTCAAAGTTGCCTGAAGCGCCAGCGAAGCTGATAGTAGTGTCGTTACCCATTACTTGAGCTACTGCCATAGTCATGGCTTCAGACTGAGTTGGGTTTACTTTACCTGGCATGATTGAAGAGCCTGGCTCATTCTCAGGAATGGTTAGTTCGCCCAGACCACAACGTGGACCAGAAGCTAACCAACGTACGTCATTGGCAATTTTATTTAAGCTGGCCGCTAAAGTTTTTAACGCACCTGAAGCGAATACTTCAGCATCACGAGCAGCTAGTGCTTCAAATTTGTTTGGTGCAGTTACAAATGGTAGACCCGTTAGCTCTGCTAATTGCTCAGCTGCTTTTACCGCATAATCTGGGTGTGAGTTTAGACCGGTACCTACTGCAGTACCGCCTAATGGTAACTGATATAAGCCTTGTAACGCATTGTCGATACGCACTAGCGCATGATCAAGCTGGCTGACATAGCCGCTGAACTCTTGGCCCAAAGTTAAAGGAGTCGCATCCTGCAAGTGAGTACGACCAATTTTTACGATGCTGTCGAATTCTTTGGCTTTTTTGTCTAGTGTGTCACGTAGCGCTTTAACCGCTGGGATTAACAGGCTGTTGATTTGACGAGCAGCAGCAACGCGGATAGCGGTTGGGAAGCTGTCGTTAGTAGACTGAGCATGGTTCACATGGTCATTAGGGTGTACTGGTGAATAAGTACCACGCTCAGAACCTGCGATTTCGTTAGCACGGTTGGCCAGTACTTCGTTCATGTTCATGTTTGATTGGGTACCAGAACCTGTTTGCCATACTACCAATGGGAACTGATCGGTAAGACCACCATTGATCACTTCGTCAGCAGCTTGGATAATTAGGTCACGTTGGCTTTCTTCGATACGGCCAAGGCTGGCGTTGGTGATAGCTGCAGCTTTTTTAACCAATGCCATTGCTTCAATCATTGGGCGTGGTAGAGTTTCGCCACCAATCTTAAAGTTTTCACGGCTACGCTGAGTTTGAGCGCCCCAGTAAGCGTCGCTAGGTACTTCCACATTACCCATGGTATCTTTTTCTATACGAGTTGACATAATGTCTCCTGTTTTTTTATATAAAACCTAAAAGAATTTGTTATGGTATTAATGACATTGATGACTCAGCTTACCAATACAGTAGGACTGAGTGTAATATAGCGTAAATATGATAGCATGACTTGATATCAAACGCATTGCTAGCCGCTGTTTTTCAATGGCCTTTTTTTAATAGCTTTTTTAGTAGTGTACAGAGCCCACATCCTAGGCACTCATCTTAGCTTTTGACTATAGCTATTTTTGACCTTAATTATTATAAATGAAACTATGAACAATAACCCTTCTCGTCGCGAAATTAATCATCAACGCCGTTCGCTAACCGAACAACAACGCCGTAATTCGGCTTCAATGGCTTTTCGCCATTTATCAAAGCTGCCCCCTCGCCTACCCAAAAACGCAAAAGTGGCTATTTATTTGGATGACTTTGGCGAGTTACCGACCCAGCCCTTATTAAAATGGTGTCAACGCATGGGCTACAAAGCTTATATGCCAGTGATTAATACGCTAGGTAAAGACAATAAACACATCCGCTTTGCGCCGATTGAGCACACTAAGCTGATTAATATTTCCACCGTGCGCCATCCTTTCGGTATGCAAGAGACCAAACACCGTCATTTATTAACAGCCGATCAGCTTGATTTAATAATCTGCCCCTTGGTAGCCGCTGATGAACAGGGCAATCGTATGGGCATGGGCGGCGGTTTTTATGACACCACAATGGCTAAATCTTACCAATATAGCAGTTCAAAAAATCACCGCAAGCATCCCCTACGTGTCGGTTGGTGTTATGAATTTCAAGTGGTGGATAAGCTACAGACTCAGCCCTGGGATGTGCCACTTAATGCGTTAATTACCCCTGAAAAAATACGGTGGTTCTCATGAGTAAATCGCCTCAATCAAATGACAGTAATGTCAATATAGACCCTGTCGATACTGAAAAGACCGTTGATAATCTAGATAGCTCTAGCGCTGATAACGTGGACCGTCATTTGCAAAATTTAGAGAGCACTGCCACCTCTGCCCCTCAACGCCAGCTATCCCCTGAGGAGCAGTTATTTACTGAGGAGGAGTTGGCACGCCTAATTAATCCTGACAGACTCAAAGCCTTGATGAGTAATGGCGATGATTTCTTAGGTTATTTAACCGGTGAGATTGATAAGTTTGAAGACTAAAGATTAATAAGCAATATCCTAGTCCAAATTACTTTTACAGCATTTAAAAACCAAAAAAGCGAGGCAGTTATTCTGTCTCGCTTTTTGGTTAAGTGTTAACTATAAGGTTTTAGTTACAGCACCATCGCCGCAATCCAACCAAACGCCAATAACGGTAAGTTATAGTGTAAAAAGGTAGGAATGACACTGTCTTTAATGTGGTCATGTTGGCCATCCACATTAAGACCGGACGTTGGGCCAAGCGTTGAGTCAGACGCTGGAGAACCGGCATCACCAAGAGCACCCGCGGTGCCAATAATAGCCACGGTGGCCAATGGTGAAAAGCCCATCGCCATACATAAAGGCACATAAATGGCCGCAATAATCGGAATGGTCGAAAACGATGAGCCAATACCCATGGTCACAATTAAACCAATTAATAACATAATAAAGGCTGCGATACCCTTATTACCGGCAAACAGATTGGTTGCGCCTTCGATCAACGGAGCAATCTGATCGGTGGCTTTCATCACTTCAGCGAAACCTTGGGCGGTAATCATAATAAATCCAATCATCGCCATCAGCTTAATGCCTTCATTAAACACGCTGTCCGCTTCGTTCCACTTCACTACCCCTGTGGCCATAAATACCCCAAAGCCAAATAACGACCCTAATAATAAAGAATCGGTATAAAGTTGGACCAAAAAGGCGGTCACAATCGCTAACAAAGCAATTAAGGTTTTGCCTTTACTGGGCGCATTCGCAGCCGTTGCTGCTTGAGTCAAGGCATCGCCCTGACCCTGTGGCGCAGTATAACTATTACCTTCATTAGACAGCGAGGTGGACAGGTTATAGTGACGAGGCTTACGATAACTGATAAATACCGCGGTTAATAAGCCCACTAGCATTCCCAGTGCTGGAATAGCCATGGCTTTCATTACTGAAATATTTTCAACATTTAAACCGGCTTCGCTGACGTTTTTCAGCATGATTTGCTTTAGGTAAATCTCCCCAAACCCATAAGGCACGAACATATAGGTGGTCACCAAACCAAAGGTCATCAAACAAGCCAGCAGACGTCTGTCAACTTTAAGACGGTTAAACACCATTAATAAGGGCGGGATAATCAAAGGGATAAAAGCAATGTGAATCGGAATTAAGTTTTGACTGAAAACACTCATCAGTACCAAGCCAAAAAACAGGGCCCATTTGATAGAGCCAGAGCCTGCACTTTTCTCATTGTTAATACGGTTGATTACCGCATTAGACAGAGATTGAGGTAACCCAGAATGGGCAATGGCTACCGCAAAGGCCCCTAGTAAGGCATAAGACAAGGCAATTTGTGCCCCATTTTTAATCCCTTCTTGGAAGGCTGTCAGGGTAGCGTCAACCCCTAAGCCACCGACTAGGCCCCCTACCATTGCCCCTATCAGTAAACTGAGGACAACGTGGACTCGGGCCAGTGATAGACCTAACATCACTACCACGGCCAATAGTACCGCATTAATCATAATTTATTCCTTATAGAATAGAGTGGTTATTTAAGCCAGTGGCTTTGGCATAAATCTTTCTTCTATAAAAGTTGGTTTTTGAGTAGATAGCACCCATATCATTGGTTAATGATCATCAGTCACTATCAAGTTTGATTGCAAAAATTATTTATGTTCTTAAATCGCTACTTTAATACCGTGTGGTTAATAAACCGTGGTTTTTAAAATAACCATTCTGCAAAAGTAGCGTTACAAACTGTCTATTCTAACCGATTTTTGTTTTATAGGTCATTGTACAAAGACTATCTGGTTCAATTTAACTTGCAATTCTCATCTATCATCACCATTTAGTAAGTCATAGCATAAAAAACTTCTGAATAAGAGGTTTTATGGCACACGATAAGGAAAAAATATGAGTAAATCCGATAAAGATTATGACAGTGATTTCGAGCAACTGGTTGATGACCAAATCGACAATGACCAAGTGGACAATGAAATACAGTCTACTGAAACTGAGGTTGCCCAAGATACTGACATAACTACAGATTTTGAGCCAACGGATGCGGCCCCAACTACTAAAGACAAGGCACGCACTTTGCCGCTATTGGCTCTACGTGATGTGGTGGTCTATCCACACATGCAAATTGCTTTATTTGTGGGTCGTGAACCTTCAGTGAAGGCAATTCATGCTGCTCAAGAGCATTTCGATGACATGGTCTTGGTCGTGGCACAAAAAGACTCGCTCAGCGAAGACATCGAGTTAGATAACCTATATCAGTATGGGACGGTGTGTCGTATCGTAAGCACTATGCCGCATGACAGCGATGAGAACTGCATCAAAGTCCTGATTGAAGGTGCCTATCGGGCCAAACTAGACAAAGTCACGGATACAGGTGACATGTTGCATGGTGAGTTCACCCCGAGTGAGATCCACTTACCTATGGGTGAAGAACAGCAGAAGAATACTATTGAAGCTTTACGCAGCTTATTTTCGACCTATGCTGAGTCACGTCTGCGCAATAGTCGCGAACTGATTCGTGTCGCGGATCGCATTGAGGACTTGTTGGAGTTGGTATATTTCATTGCCACTCGTGCCTCTCTGGATCTAGAAGATAAGCAGCTGTTACTAGAAAAAGATGACATAGCAGCCCACATTAATACTCTAACTGAGTATTTGGCGAAACAGACTGCAGAACAATCTATTGAGCAAGAGATCCAAGAAGCAGTACGCCGTCAAATGGAGAATAACCAACGCGAGTACTTCTTAAATGAGAAGATGAAAGCCATTAAAAATGAGCTTTCTGAAATCAGCGATGGCTCTTTTGATAGCGAAGATGACCTGGAAGAATTAGAGGCCCGTTTAAAAGAAGCGGATTTACCAGAAGATGTGCGCAAAAAAGCTGAGCAAGAATTTAAAAAGCTGAAGATGATGCCACCAGCCTCAAGTGAATCTTCTGTGGTACGTAACTACATTGACTGGATTCTAGACACGCCCTGGAACAAAGCCAGCAAGGTTTCAATCAAGCTAGATAAGGCCGAAGAAGTATTAGATGCTGACCACTATGGTCTGCAAGATGTCAAAGACCGTATCTTAGAATACTTAGCGGTGCAATCGCGTGTGAAAAAGTTGCGTGGCCCTATCTTATGTCTTGTGGGTCCTCCAGGGGTGGGTAAAACCTCTCTAGGGGAATCTATTGCCCGTGCTACCGGTCGTAAGTTCGTCCGTATGGCTTTAGGCGGCGTACGTGATGAAGCTGAGATTCGTGGTCACCGCCGTACTTATATCGGTGCGATGCCAGGTAAAATTGTACAGTCACTGGCCAAGGTTGAGGTGAAAAACCCGCTGTTCTTATTGGATGAGATTGATAAGATGGCGCAAGACTTCCGTGGCGACCCAGCTTCTGCGCTGCTTGAAGTACTAGACCCTTCACAGAACGATAAGTTTAATGACCACTATTTAGACTTGGATTTAGACCTATCCCAAGTGATGTTTATTTGTACTGCCAACAGCATGGACATTCCGCCTGCGCTGCTGGACCGTATGGAAGTAATTCGTCTACCGGGTTACACCGAAGATGAAAAAATCAACATCGCTGAGAAGTACTTGGTGCCTAAGGCCATTAAGCAAAACGGGCTAAAAAACGATGAGATTGAAATTGTGCCGGAAGCTTTGCACAGTATCGTTCAGCGTTATACTCGTGAAGCCGGTGTGCGTAACCTTGAGCGCGAAGTGAATAAGATTTGCCGTAAAGTGGTCCGTGAGTCTATCGAGAAGTACGGAGTTAAGCCTTCTAAGAAGACTAAGATTGAGACCGTAGTAGTTGATGCAGACAACATTAGTGATTACCTTGGTGTGCATCAATACGACTATGGCTTAGCCGAGGAAGCTCCTGAAGTGGGACGCGTAACGGGTCTAGCTTGGACTAGCGTTGGTGGTGAGCTGTTAACCATCGAAGCCATTACCATGCCTGGCAAAGGAGAGTTTATTTATACCGGCTCTCTAGGCGATGTAATGAAAGAGTCTATCCGAGCTGCTATGAGCGTGGTTCGTGCTCGTGGTGAACTGCTAGGTATCGATTACGAAACCTTTAAGTCCAAAGATGTGCACGTGCATATGCCTGAAGGGGCGACGCCTAAAGATGGCCCGTCAGCAGGTATTGCACTAACCACAGCGCTTGTGTCTGCGATGACAGGTATCGCTATTCGCTCTGATATTGCTATGACAGGCGAAGTAACACTGCGCGGTAAGGTTCTACGTATTGGGGGTCTAAAAGAGAAGCTGCTAGCCGCACATCGTGGGGGTATTAAGCACGTATTGATTCCAGCCTCCAATGAACGTGATCTGGTAGAAATTCCCGATAACGTGAAGGAAGGGCTAGTCATTCAGCCAGTATCTACTATTGATGAGGTGTTGGAAGTGGCGTTGGTTAAAGCACCTGACCCGCTGAAGCCTACCAAAGTTGCCGTAGACACTACTAAATCTACCAAAGCTTTACGGAGTTAGTTACAGCGCTAATTAGGTTTACAGTTTTTTATTCGAAAAAGCCGCTTTTTATAAGCGGCTTTTTTTATATTGTTTATATTATATTTGAGCGTATTTAAACAAAAGGCCTTATGAGTGTATTTACATTTTATAACGTATTGCAACGTTTCCGCTAAAGGTTTTACCTCTGCTATCGCTATAATTAAAAGGCTAGCTAAACAGTATTCACCATAAATAAATAATATTTACCATGAATTTGTATCAATAATTAAAGCTAGTTTATAAAAAATAAGCTTGAAACAACTCAAATAATTAACAACTTCCAAAAGCTTATTAAAGGCTATAAATAACAATATAATTTAAAATAGGAGTATTTATTAATGAAAAAATTATTTACCACCTCAGCGATTTTAGCCTCAGCACTGGCCTTATCGGCTTGTCAAACTACACCTACTAAAGGCGATCTTCCTGCCGAAGTACAGCCTGTTCTGCAAGCTCAAATGCAGACGGTAGATGTGAGTCAAGCGCATCTTGGCAAAATGTACTTGCGTCCCGTACAAGGTGGCGTCCAAGTATTTGGTGAATTAACAGCCTTAAATCCTGGCTCTACCTATGCTATCCATATTCATGAAAATGGGACTTGTGCCAATAAAGGTCAAGATGCAGGCGGTCATTTTAACCCCTTAAATAAACCACATGGTCATCCTAGCAGTATGGACAGCCATGCAGGTGACCTACCCAACATCACAGCTGATGCCAATGGTGTGGCGAGAATGAACTTTGTGCGTAAAGATATTTCAGTAGATCCACGCGTGGCTAACACAGTTCATAACCGTGCCTTTATCATCCACGCTGGTGCCGATGACTATACTAGCCAGCCTGCTGGTAACTCTGGTGATCGTATGGCATGTGGTGTGATCGAAGCTTATTAATCTGATATCTCTAAAGAGATGATATCTGATTTTATTTAAATAAAGGTTTCGATATCACTAGTTTAGATTAGTTTTTTGAGCATTCAACGCTCTATATTTAACGTCAGTTTCTATATTAGAAGCTGGCGTTTTTTATCTTCAATACAATAGTTAATAATGATACCTATACCCATCATCTTATACGACAAGTAGTGTCGTATAACCGCTTTAAACCTCTATTAAGTTGATGACAATTTGCTATACTTACCGTATAGGATCCACTGTTATTATGATGCATTGCATAAAAGACTAAAGCCGACCCTTTATTAAAAATACACAACAAATTCTAATATATTTTATTAGTGATACTAAATTATAATTTAGTCTTTATAATAACGGTGTGATTCACTAATCCTTCACTCTAAACCAAAAACTATTCTTATTTAAAACTCCAATCTTTTAACCAAATTATTTATTACTTATATTAGGACATCATTATGGATGACAACAAAGCCAAAGCGTTAAAAGCTGCCTTAGGCCAAATCGAAAAGCAATTTGGTAAAAACACCATCATGCATTTGGGCGATAACTCAGCCACGCTAGATGTAGACGTGGTTTCTACCGGTTCATTAGGCTTAGACATTGCTTTAGGTATCGGCGGCTTACCAAAAGGTCGTATCATTGAGATTTATGGTCCAGAGAGCTCGGGTAAAACCACCCTTACCCTACAAGCCATCGCTGAATGTCAAAAACAAGGCGGCACTTGTGCCTTTATCGATGCTGAGCATGCCTTAGACCCTATTTATGCCCGTAAATTAGGTGTGAATACTGACGACTTGCTTGTTTCTCAACCTGATAACGGTGAGCAAGCACTTGAGATTACCGACATGTTGGTGCGCTCTGGAGCACTAGATATGATTGTTATTGACTCGGTCGCCGCCCTTACTCCACGCGCTGAAATTGAAGGCGAGATGGGGGATAGCCACATGGGTCTGCAAGCACGTTTGATGAGTCAGGCGCTGCGTAAAATCACCGGTAATGCCAAGCGTTCAAACTGTATGGTTATCTTCATTAACCAGATTCGTATGAAAATTGGCGTTATGTTTGGCTCACCTGAAACCACTACTGGTGGTAACGCCCTTAAATTCTACGCTTCAGTTCGCTTAGACATTCGCCGTATTGGTGCCGTGAAAAGTGGTGATGAAATCATTGGTAACCAGACCCGTGTGAAAGTGATCAAGAACAAAATGGCACCACCGTTCCGTCAAGCTGAGTTCGAAATCACTTATGGCGAAGGTACCAACCATTTGGCCGAAGTTATCGACTTAGGCGTAGAAATTGGCGTGGTTGGTAAAGCTGGTGCCTGGTACAGCTATGGCGATGAGAAAATTGGTCAAGGTAAAGCCAACTCAGTATTGTTCTTAAAAGACAACCCCGCCATTGCAGAAGAAATTGAGGCAAAAATCCGTGCTGAGAAGCTGGCTGTAGAACCTGAGAAAGGCAAAGAGACTGCCAACGATGCTGAAGTAGCTGAACCTGAAGTCGAATAACCTTCATCTAAACATAACTCGCTTAGATATAAAATGCAGATTAAAACTTTAGCCCAAATTTTGGCAGAGAACGAGAAGGGAGAGAAAACCTCCTCTAGCAATCAGTCAAAATCTGGGCAAGTAAAGTCAAAAAGCACCTCTACTCAAACCGTATCACGGGCACAGACCTCCTCTGCCCGTGATTTTTATGTGTCTAAATCTCAGGACAATAAGTCTTCATACCCTATAACATCAAACTCTAAGAAAGCGTACTCTAAAAAATCAAACTCGAGACAAAGTGATGCGGATTTCACACCTAAGCTAGACGGCTCCCCTGCTGTTTCTTCCTTATTCGAGGACACAGCAGATAAGCAAACCGCTCGACCCAAAAAGCGTAAGAAAAAAAGTTTCCACCCCGCCTCCCCTTATCAGCCCAAAACCAAACTGATTGAGCCGGTCAAAGAAGTCAATCCCAATAGTATTAAAAGCTTGTTAGCCCAGGTCAAAGCTGAGGCTGAACAGCAAGAGCAAACCGATTCTCTATTGGCTGATACATCAGCTACTGCATCAACACAGACTTATAGCCAAGTTGAAACCGATAACTCAGGCATAGATAACCTGCCGGCAGCACTTAAAGCTTATCTAAAAACGCCTGAGCAGCGTCAAGCTGAAAAAGAGGAAATCAAAGCCAATAGCCGTCTGCGTTGGTTGGCTTTTTATTATCTTTCTCGGCGTGAGCATTCCGCTGGGGAGCTGCGTCAGAAGCTACTCGATAAAGAGCAAGACCCCGATAAAATTGAGGAGCTACTGCAAGAGTTTGCTGAAAAAGGCTATCAAAGTGACCATCGTACTGCGCTAATGCTCATTCGTGAAGGCATCCGCAAAGGCCGGGGCCGCTTACGCATTAAAAATGATTTTTATAAACGTAAAGTCGAAGTGCCGGCTAATATCGATGAGCTGATTGACATGGCGATGGAGGACAACGAAGAGTTTGTCGATGTCCTGTCTGACCATGAGTTAGTCGATGGTGTGGATTGGTTACGTCTGGCCGTTGAGGCTCGGGTCAAAAAGTATGGAAGCCAGATTCCCTCCAATCAAAAAATTAAAGCCCGCCAGCTACGATTTTTGCAGTATCGCGGCTTTAAACCCGACATTTGCTTCCAAGCCATTACCCATAATTTAGAGAGCCTGGAAGATCGCTTTTAGGGTGTGGTTTGGCTAATTAATAGCGTTCAGATGATAACCACCCGTTTATACCACTTTTTCTAGTCCAAGCGGCTCTAAGCCACCCAGTTTCGGCTCACCATTCTTACCATTCTCCGGAAACGGCAAACGCTCCCCGTTCAACTGATACCCTCGGCGTTGGTAATAAGCCAATAACTCTGGACGCTGACTTAGGATGCTCATGGTTAAACGGGTTTTATGAGGATTATCATCCGCGTTTAGATGACGCCCTGCAAAGGTTTCTGCCGCTTGTAAAATCTCATTGCCCACGCCTAAGCCTTGTAAACTAGGATGGACCGCAAACATACCAATATAGGCGGTGTTTTGTTCTGCTTTGATGTCCACAGCAATACAGCCTAAAATCTTGCCGGTCTCATTGCCCTCATTGACTTCAGGGAACACAAATAAATAATGGCGTGGTGCATTGATAACTGCTTCAATTTCTTGCGCCGTAGTACGAATACCCCCGACCAAATTGGCTTCGTTGGTCCAGCCCACATCTTCGCGATAGCATTGATTTAACAAGCTAAGTAAGGAGTCGACATCCTCAAGGGCAGCTTGACGCAAAAAACATTGGGTCGGGACATATTGGGTTTAGACATAGTGGTATACTCCACGAGCTAGAGGTAAACAGTTTAAGATTATTAAAGCAGAAACTGAGCCTATTAGTAAACCTCTTAAGCCCTACATAAGCCATACCAATACACTGTTTTTAAATTTTTTTATTTTCTGAGCTTATTATGACATCAGCCACCGCCCAAACACCTATTAGTCCCGAACAAATCACCCAATTAACTGACTCTCGCCAATGGGCACAGCCTACCCCTGCCCCTATTTGTAGCGCCCGTTTTAAGCAAGCTGCTGCAGATTTTCAAGTTGACGAATTGTTAGAAGTTGAGCTGTCAGGTGCAGGTGAGCATTTATGGCTATTGATTAAAAAGAGCGGTATGAACACCAGCTTTGTGGCTGTACAATTGGCCAAATGGGCCAAAATCCCTAGCCGTGATGTTGGCTACTCAGGGCTAAAAGATCGTCAAGCAGTAACGACGCAGTGGTTTAGTTTGCGAATCCCCAAAGGTGAGTTGCCAGAATCGAGATTTGATGACTTTATTACAGCTAATCTAAACTCTGAATCTGAGTCAGTGCAAGTACTTAAAAAAGCTTGGCACAGCAAAAAACTTAATCGTGGTACTCATAAGGCCAATAAGTTTGTCATCCGCTTAACCGATATTGAACTAAATCCTAAAGTCGCCGCAACAACTGCTAAAGCTGATGAAATATTAACCGTTATTAGTAAAGCAGGCGTGCCCAATTATTTTGGTGAACAGCGTTTTGGCCGCCAAGGCAACAACATTGCTAGTGTTTTAGAATGGTTTGAACAAGGCACCATAAATGGCCGCAAACCGCACCCAAAAAAGAGCCGTGATTTGCAGTCGCTACTGTTATCCTCCGCTCGCAGCGCCATTTTTAATCAGATAGTCTCAACTCGAGTTGAGCAAAATTGTTGGGATAAAGCGCTTGAAGGGGATGTTTTTAACTTAAACGGTTCAGGATCGGTGTTTAGCGTTGAGCAAATAGATCAGGAAATACAACAGCGCCTTGCCAGCGGGGATATTCACCCGACCGCACCGTTATGGGGTATAAAAAATGACAAAGTTGGCGGAGCTGCCAAAGCATTGGAACAACAGGTGGTAGCACAGAATACCATCTTACAAAGACTAGCTCAGGGGCTTGAGAAAAAAGAGCTTAAAACCATGCGCCGTGCCACACGCTTACCAGTTAACGACTTAAGCTGGACTTGGCCTGATGAGCAAAGCTTGATACTACAATTTACCTTGCCAACAGGGACATTTGCTACCAGTGTTTTGGCAAGCTTAGTAACGGATTTAACTCAGTAACCCTTCGAGAACTAAAGTTTGACCTTCCGCCAGACTTGGCACATCGCCAAGTTTGCGCCAAGGCATACTGCTACCATGAAAGTCACTGCCCGTCGACACTTGTAGTCCATGCTCAGCAATACTGCGATCGACCATACGCCGAGTGCTTAGGGGTTCGTCATTATTGGGTAACTCACAGCCATCACCGCCAAATTGAGCAAACTCAGCAATTAGCTTGCGCACTCGGGTCGCCGATAGATTATAACGGGTTGGATGTGCCAATACTGCTTTACCACCACAGCGATGGATAAGATTAATGGTCTCTTGCATACTTAGCGTCTCGATAGGTACATAAGCGGCTTTATTATCGGCCAAATACTTATCAAAAGCTTTTTGCATGGTCGGCACAATCTCTTGCTCTAATAAAACTTTAGCAATATGGGCGCGACCTACCGCATCTGCATTACCGTCTGCTTTTACCAGTACCGCTTGCCACATCTCATCGAAATCATGACCCGTTAGCTCCGCCATTTTTTCGACAATCATCCGGCCGCGATTACCACGACTGACTTGAATGTGGGTCAAAGTTTCATTCATTTCGGTAAAGTCTGTAAACCCCAAACCTAGCACATGAATAATTTTGTCCTTGGCTTTATTTTTGCCATAGCCACCGGTAAGCGTGTGCTGACAACTGATCTCTACCCCATTAATTAAAGTGATACCTAACTCTTCGGCCACCGCCTTGGCTTCTGGAATACCAGCTAAGGTATCGTGATCGGTTAAGGCAAAAATATCGATATTAGCCTCATGTGCTTTCTGTAAAAGCTGAGTTGGGGTATTACTACCATCGGAGCAGGTGCTGTGACTGTGTAAATCGATGCGTTTGTAACACAAGGATTGGGCGTTTTGGGTTGAAGTTATTTGTGTAAGGCTATGCGGCATATTTTTATCTTTATAATTTGTTGTCTATAATTTGGTCTTTATAACAAGAAGATTGTCTCACCAATATTGTAACGGTTATTACCTGCTATTTGTCGATATATTTCCAGACATTTTTTAGCTAATTTTTACAGTGATATTCAGATTATAGGGCTTAAACGATTGCTTTGAGTCGGGTAAATAGAAGAGATACCCGCTTAAATTTAAAGCTTCAATATAGCGCCAATGCTTTTTTTTATGGGGAATGGCGTGTAAACTATCGCCACAAGTTATCTCTCTTATTCTGTTAATTTATTATTGTGACTTCTATGAAAGCATTGTTAGATTTTATCCCCTTACTCGCCTTTTTTTATGTGGCGAAAACCCAAGGTGTTTTGGCTGGTGCTGGGGCAATCTTAATCGCCACTGTGGCCGTGGCAGCTATTCACTTGATGACACAAAGAGGTCGTCTTACTAAACAGCAAGTTGTGACCTTAGTGCTAACCGTGGTCTTCTGTGGCTTAACGCTATTATTCCATGACGAAATTTACTTGAAGTGGAAGTCAACGGTGATTAATGGGGTGTTCGCAGCGGCCTTATTAATCAGTGTATTGGTGGGCAAACCCCTGTTAGAGATGGCCATGAAGAGTGTCTTTAGCTTGACCAAATCAGGATGGAATAAGCTAACTTTGGCATGGGTAGGCTACTTTGTCTTGATGGCTGGACTGCAGTATTACTTTGCCTTTTATACCAGCGAGCAAACTTGGATTAACTTCAAAAGCTATGGCTGGCTGCCTTTCATGTTGGTGTTTATGGTGGGTCAGTTTGTTATACTTAAAAACCACCTCAATCCAGAAATCACCGACGACAAAACTAAAAAATAGCTTAGACTTAACTCAGCTGTCGCAAGTTGAGTTTTGGCCCTAGTCTATAGTTTTCGCTTAGTCTGGACAGTTAACACAAACCCGCCCCTATCGATACGAGGCTTACTATGCCATTATTCATGATTATTGGTCACGATGTTGCTAATTCTACACAGTTAAGACAAGAAACCCGTCCCGCTCATATTGCTCGCCTAAAGCAACTTGAGTCAGAAGGTCGACTGGTTATTGCCGGTCCTAACCCCATTGAACATGGGGAAGAGGGCATGTCAGGTAGCTTGGTTGTCGCCGCTTTTGATAGCTTAGAGGCTGTTCAACAATGGGCGAGCGAAGAGCCTTACTTAAAGGCAGGGGTTTATAGCCATGTCGATATTAAGCCCTTTATTCAAGCCTTGCCTTCTGCTTAATTGACCCCCAGTTTTATTCGTATTGGAACCCATCGCCATGCCTGTTTCAAAATGCTCTGCACACACTGCTGTTACCCCCTCTAAAGCTAAGAGTAATGCCTCAATAATCCATGCTGCCTTACTTGCCTGCACTTGGTCATTATCCGCCGCACTCATGCCGGTGGCTGCTTCTGCAGCACCTACTGTGGTGGTTAATAATGAGCAGCAGGCAGCTACTGCAGAGGAAGATCCACAGGTCGCCCCCCAACCCAACACTCCTTTTAATGAAGTTAATCCACAAAGCCCAAATCAACAACAGGCAAACCCAGGCGAAACCCCAAACGCCCTAGAAAACCCAAACAGTTTGGCCAGTGGCATGCAGCCCAGCGACTCTGAATTATCCGCTGCCAATCAAGAGTTACTTAGCCGTAATGCGCAATTGCAGCGCGATGTGAATGACCTAGAAACTCGGGTTAATGTGTTAATCAATGAGCGCAGTGGCCAGCTGTTTATGTATGGGGCAGTCACTGTAGCTGTTTCTTTATTTTTAGGCATCCTATTGGGGGGTTTCGTGTTCAGCAGACGCGATCGCTGGTAGTTAGTTGCTAATAGGTAGCTTGAATTAGTTAGTTGCCAGCAGTTAATTAGAGTCAGTTAGTCATTGCCTTTTTAATTAAGACAAGTGAGTAAATCGTGAGTGAAGTAGCTAAGGTGATCCCTGCCAAACTGTCATGGCGTGAAGATGAGTTGGGCAACTTGGTACCCGTCTCGGAAGTCTTCGGCGACGTTTATTATTCTTTGGCCGATGGTCTGGCAGAGTCTCGTTATGTGTTTTTACAACAAAACCATCTACCTGAACGCTTTGCGGTTCTTTTTGAGCAGTATCTACAATCCCTTAATACGGATTCTAATATTAAAGCTACCACAGACAGCGCATCAAGCTCTGAAATTTCAAACAGCTTTACCATCGCTGAGCTGGGTTTTGGCACTGGACTCAACATTCTGGCCACTTGGCAACTGTGGCAGCAGACCAAACAAGCTGTCTATTCTCAGCATCCTCAACAAGAGGCCTGTAAGCCACAGCTTAGATATCAAGCGCCTCGCCTACATCTCATCAGCACTGAGAAGCACCCTCTAACCTTAGAGGACTTAACGCGTAGCTTGCAGAGCTGGCAAGACAATGACCCTACCCTCACGCCGCTCATCACTCGTTTATTGGCACTATATCCCACGTTAGTTTCAGGGTGTCATCGTTTACATTTAGAGCAGGATGTAACTTTAGATTTATGGCTAGGTGACGCCACTGAGAGCTTACAAAAGTTAGCTGGTGCTGACTACAATGCGTCTAATGAAGCTCAAATAGACGCTTGGTATTTGGATGGTTTCGCACCCTCTTGTAATGAGTCACTATGGGCGAAGCAAATCTTTGAGCAGGTGCAGCGTCTATCAAACATAGGCACCACTGCAGCTACTTTTAGTTGTGCTGGGGTGGTAAAAAGAGGCTTAGAATCAGCCGGCTTCGAGATAAAAAAAGTCAAAGGCTTTGGTCGTAAACGTGAAATGCTTACCGCCAGAAGATTAAAGAATACAGGCTCTGATAACGATGAGTCTGATAGCCTAACTATCAATATCAATCAAAAAGAACGCTTTGAGAATGAACGCTATAAAAAAGTAGCCATTATTGGAGCAGGCGTCTCTGGCCTCATGGTCGCCTGGTCTCTGGCTCAGCGCGGACTAAGAATCACTTTAATTGACCAATCTGCCCCTTTAGCTGGCGCGTCTGGCAACCCTAGAGCCTTATTAGCACCAAAAATGACGCCTATTACCCACGTAGCAGAGCATTTGCACAGTATTGGCTATCTGTATAGTGAGCGCTTATATCGACAGCTAGATAGGCAGAATGAGCTGCTTTTGGACTCAGCTAAGACAGATCCTAATCTTAACCTGACTAGCCAAATATTTCAGGCCACAGGCACTGTAGATTTACTAGTGAAGTCTAACGTCGGGGTTGCGCAGATTGCTGAGTATCCTGAGCAAATGGCGACCACTTTAGCGGAAGAGAAAGCCCAAGAAATCACAGGCTTAGAGTGTCAAGCTTTAGAGGAAAATCTCTACTTACCTCAAGCGGGTTTGGTGAATCCTAAAGCTTTGGCCGACACTATTTTGAATCATCCCAACATTCACTTTAAGCAGGCCAGAATTCAGCAGATACAGGTTTCTGAAACTTCAGCTAATGCGTCTGGGAAGGTACAGTTAATTGCGGAATCTGCTGTGCTAAATGATCATAATGATAACAGTGAAGCTGATAAAGATGATGAACTGGCTAACTTTGATGCAGTCATTATTGCTACCGCTTTTGACAGTCAGAATTTAGATGCTCGGATATTTGAGTTTCGTAGAATCCGTGGTCAATTGTCTTGGTTTCAGCCCACACAAGAGCAGTTAACAGCTTTACCCAAATTACCGCTTAAATATGGCGGTTATTGCGCCAGCTTTACCCCTTGCAAAAATGATGAACTGCTGAATCCTGTTTCAGTTAATACGCCTAGTTTTTTATTGGGAGCTAGCTTTGTTCGCAACGACATGGATACTGAGATTCGTGCCTCCGAGCACCAAGTCAACTATGACAAGCTGATCACAGCTGTCCCTGAGCTTGATAGCGTTCTAGCTAGCACTAAGACAAACAATGAAGACAATGATTATGCGGGCTGGCAAGCCCGTGTCGGTATCCGTGCTCAAACCCCAGACTATCATCCCTTAGTGGGGCGAGTTGATGAAGAGGGCTTTATTTGGACCTTAAGTGGTATGGGGTCAAAGGGTTATGCCTTCGCCCCTATATGCGCTGAGGTTATCGCCGATATGATGCTCGGCCAATACACGCCTTTGCCAAAATCGCTGCTAGAGAGATTGTCTCCACAGCGTAGTAGTCTACAAAAGCCGTTACCTAAATGATCCGATGACTAAATGAGTAGTTATCTATGTTATCTACTTAGTGCTTAGCATGGCTAAGGTTTCGCTTACCATCACCATGCCTACTACTGAGGTGACTGCTACTGCTGAGCCATAGCCACCACAGTGCAACCCTCCGGTTTGGACGCTGCCATCGGCTGACTTATTAACGATGGGCGGCTGCGTTGAATAGACACATTTAATGCCAAATTTTTCCTTTAATTGTTTGTTAATACCATGCTCATTACGCAGCTTGGTTCGCAAACGTGCCAGCAAAGGATCTTGATAAGTATCTTTTAAATCACTAACCGTAATTTGCAGCGGATCGGTCTTACCGCCTGCCCCACCAGCACAAATCAGTTTTAACTTATTAAAACGGCAGTGCAAAGCAATGGCCAATTTCGCTGACATGTCATCGGTACAATCCAAGACGATGGTCGCCTCGCCTTGCTGCAATTTTTGCTTCGCTTGTTCTCGGTTAGGTAATAACTGGGCCACATTTTCTGGGGCCAAAAAATCATCAACCAATGTCAGCTCTAGTCTAGGGTTAATTTGACGTACCCGCTCTGCCATCTCCTCAATTTTACTTTTGCCAAAGCTGCTGTCGAGTGCTGGCAATTGTCGATTGACATTAGAGGCCACTAACACATCCATGTCTATCAAGGTCATTTTGCCAATGGCAGTACGTGCCAGCCCTTCAGCGACCCAAGTTCCGACACCCCCCACTCCAATTACAATCACATGTGCCTGTTCAAAATTTGTAAAGCTGGATTGGCCATATAAAGTCTGTGTGCCTTTAAAGCGTCTGTCATACTGGCTATTGTCTAAAGATGAAGATGAGGTCATAAAGTACCTTATTTTCTGTCAATTGAGAAAGTGGAAGAGAAACAAGTGAAGGAGGTTTTATGTTCAGAAGTTTAAGCTAAAGGGCTTAACTTAAAATCAGGTGGCCTATTATACTGTATAGCAAAATTTATATAACCTACGTTATTCAGGATAAGCCCAGTCGACTCTTAAAGCCTCACAGCTGTTTTGCCACAATTGTCTAGCCAAGCTTTCCTCATCAACCTCAAGCAGCTTAGCCAAGCCTTGAAGTACAAAGCCTAAATTACCGGGTACATTTCTCGTTGGCTCCTCTCCTTGCTGACAGCATATCGGAGTCATGTCGGGACAATCAGTCTCTAGCACTAAGCACTGTAAGCCATAGGTTTCGACCGCTGCTCTTATGGCTCGGCGTAGTTTTTTGGCATTGGTGTTGGTTATCTGACCGGTAACCCCCAGTTTAAATCCTAGTTTCACAAAGGCCTTTGCCTCTTGCTCACCGCCGCTAAAACTATGAGCAATACCGCCCAGCTTATTGGCGTTATACTTGTGTTTTTTTAGTAGCGCTAGGCATTCCGCGTGAGCCTTACGAATATGTAGCAGAACTGGCAGTTGATGCTGAGCCGCCAAATCTAATTGCGCCTCAAAAAAGCGTTTTTGTTTCGCCACCGACTGCTCGCTCTTTAACTCATCAGTGAAAGTATCTAATCCAATTTCTCCAATAGCCACATTGGGATGCATTTGTAAAAACTGTGCTAGTTGCTCTAAATCCGCTTCGGTATGCTCAGAGATATAAGCAGGATGCAGTCCTGAAGCAAGATAAACCTTTGGTACTTTGGCCCCACTGTCTGCTTGATCCGCTAACTGTTGCTGTGTCTGTAACATGCGATCGAAATACTTCGCATAATAGCCTATTAACAGTAAGTGACGCACCCCAGAGTGATAAGCCGACGTGGCCAACTCAACCCTATCTGCATCAAAGACAAAATCGTCGAAGTGAGTATGCGTGTCTATCAAAGGGTAATGGGTATCCATTTCCAATCCCTTATTATTTTGACTGTGTGGCATAGTGGCTCGTTGCGACCTCAAGTTTTAAAGTTTGATTAATACAGATCTGATAAATTAGGACTGATATAAATTAAGATTGTTGCCCATCAAGTCTGTTGTCGTTATTGTCCTTACTCTCATCGCTGCTAGACTCAGTATCGCTTTTGAACGGATCTTCATTCTCTGTGGCAGGGGCTAAATCTGCAGCGATTTTGTCTTTACCTTTAACATCTCGACTACTACGTCTAGGGATTAGCAATAATGCCAAGCCTACTGCTCCTAATTTTAGGACCTTTGAATAGCGCATACTGCCTCCTGTTTTTTATTCATATTTCTCTATCGATAATTTTAATTGCTGCTTTTTAGTGGCTGGCTTTTAATAGCTTCTATCTCTAACAGTAGCTTATGCCGCTGTTATATCTCAATGCATATTACATTTAAATATGAAATAACAACACATAATACAAGCTCAAAAATACGCTAGGTTATAATACGTGCTTAAATCAAAAGCTTGCTATAACCTCCCATAAAAATTGGCTTTTTTACTCCTATTTTTATCGAAAAGCAGGGGTTTATAGTCTTGCTAATTTTTTAATATTACTCGTTTATTTTAGGCAATAACTATGACTTCTAATAATAATGACGCTACCCTATTTAATTGGGAGGAGGCCAAAGCCTCTTTAACCAAATTCATGCCACTCATGGTAGAAGAGCAAATTCATACCGCCCAATCAGATATCGTTAATCCCCTACCTGAAGCTAAGAAGCAAGCCATTATCGATATCCCATTCCAAGAAGAGCCAAGATCAGCAGATGAGGTAATGCACGAACTCAATGAGCTGGTATATAAATACCGTACGAAACAAAGTCATCCTCGTTTTTTCTCCTTCATACCTTTAGCCCTGTCTCCTATCTCTGTGGTTGGTGAGGCCATTAACTCTTTTTATTCGCCTTATGGGGGCAGTCATACTTTAAGTGAGGGCATGGCCGTCGCCGAAAAGAAACTTATGAACTGGATGGGCGAACAAATTGGCTATCCGGTAAAAGAGCTGGGCGGGCTGTTCGTCTCCGGGGGCTCTATGGCGAATCTAACTGCTTCTATTGTGGCTCGAGATGAGAAATTAAAGGAAGATGAGTTGCTTAAAGGCACCGTCTACGTCTCTGATCAGACCCATTCTTCTGTAGCCAAGGGCATCCGTATTATGGGTATTCCTAGAGCCAATATCCGCAAAGTTAAGACCAATGATGCGTTTCAAATGATAGCAGAAGATCTAGAAAAGCAAATCGAGCAGGACAAAGCCAATGGCATGATTCCCTTTTTAATTGTCGGCTCTTGTGGCACCACCAATACCGGCTCAATCGACCCGCTACACCAGCTGGCTGATATCAGTGAAGCTCATGATATGTGGCTCCACATTGATGGGGCCTATGGAGCGAGTGCCATTTTATCTTCGCACCGTCAACTGTTAGATGGCATTGAGCGTAGTGATTCTATCAGTTGGGATGGTCACAAATGGCTGTTTCAAACTTATGGTTGTGCGGTAGTCATCTGCAAAGATCGTCAAGCCATGTCGCGTACTTTTAGCGAAAACCCTGAATATTTAACCGACATTCAATCGGATGATTCCAACATTAACTTTTGGGACATGGGTATCGAATTGACTGCGCCGGCAAGAGGCATGCGTCTGTGGTATACCTTACAAAGAGTAGGCTTAAAAGAGATGCGAAATGCCATCGATAAAGGGTTTGAAAACGCACAACATTTTGAAAACTTGTTCCGCCAGCAGTCTCACTTTGAAATTGTGTCCCCTGCCCGGCTAAGCATCGTTAACGTACGTTTTAATGACGGCAAGCACAGCGAACAGGAGCTGAATCAGATTAATAAAAAACTGTCTGAGCTATCGACAAAGAGAAACAATGCCATTTATTACACCACCCTACTACATAACAAAACTGTATTAAGATTCTGTTGTATGCATCCTTTATTGACCAAACAAGATGTGCAACAAGTGGTTGATCAAATTAATGAGGACCTTGTTGCTTTAGGCTTAGTTGAGCCATAACCGCTTATTTAATATTAATTTGTTCTTTGTTATCATCATTGACTACTTAAAGTAAAAACTCTTAAAAAAAATAAGCCCCGCAAATTGCAGGGCTTATTTTTAGCTAAATCCTGTTTTGTATAAGATTTAGAATGGGATATCATCATCTTTAGGAGTATCTGTCATGCCGCCCGCAGGAATAGTGGTTTGGTTATTAAACGCAGGAGCAGGAGCCGGCTGTGGTGCTGCAGCAGGAGTTTGAGGAGCAAAGGTATTTTGGTTATTGCCAGCGCCTTGATTACCACCTTGTTGGCCGTGATACCCACCACCTTGTTGGCCTTGGTATCCGCCACTTTGTTGACCTTGATATCCACCGCCTTGCTGGCCTTGGAAACCGCCTTGTGGGTCTTGACCGCCCTGGAAACCACCTTGATTCCCATAACCACCTGGCCCTGATTGGCCACCGCCCATACCACCGCCACTAGCGCCACCTAACATTTGCATTTGATCAGCGCGAATCTCGGTAGTGTAACGATCTTGACCGTTCTGGTCTTGCCATTTACGGGTACGTAAGCTGCCCTCGATATAAACTTGGCTACCTTTACGTAAATATTGAGCTGCGATTTCACCTAGACGGTTAAACAATGAAATACGATGCCATTCGGTCGCTTCACGCTTCTCGCCGGTTTGTTTGTCAGTCCACTGTTCAGAGGTTGCCACTGAAATATTGGTGACACTGCCCCCATTGCTAAATTGACGGGTCTCAGGATCAGCCCCTAAATGACCCACAATAATTACTTTGTTAATACCACGCATAAGGCTTCCTTTTTATATATTTATTTAATAAATTATTAACTAATGATTAATAAAAGCTATCTATAACTTACTTTATAGCACATGTCGTCACTGTACCGAAATTTTAATTAAATATCTAGCTTAGTTTGGGTTAGTTGCGACAGTAATTGTCGTGAATTATCGGTCAGCTTTTGTTTGTCTAACTTTAAATAGGCCACGCCATCTTTGGGCATAACCACCACCTCATCGACCCCCTCGACGTCCATAACTTGCTGCGACCAAGCCGATAAATCTGCCTGTTTTGGAATGGCCATTGTGGTGCTGGTAAGATAAGGTGGCTGGGCAATGGGCAAGATTAATAATAAGGCCAGTGCCATCACCCCACCGAGTAATCCCCAAGACAACATAACCCCTTGGTTTAATAGCATACCGCCTAAAGCACCTCCGAAAAAAGCTCCTAGAAACTGACTGGAGGAGTTAATCCCCATCGCTGTTGCTTTATTAGCAACAGGGGCTTTTTTAGAGATCCAAGACGGAATGGTCGCTTCCAATAAGTTAAAGCCAATAAAATACAGGCCCAACCCCAAGATCAAACCTATGCCATATTGGCTACCTACTGTCAAACTAAGTAAAGCTGCCACCATCACCGCTATGGCTGACAAGAATACTTGGCGCATTTTTTGCTTTTTTTCAGCAATAATAATAAACGGAATGGCGATGGCAAACCCGACAAATAATAACGGCAAGTACACCAAACCTTGTTGACGTACCTCTAGCCCCAATACCTCGCCAAGCTGATGCGGTACAATCACAAAAATGGCAGTCATGGTCAGATGCAGCGCAAAAATACCGAAATGCAGACGGTTTAAATCTGCAATCGCCAAGACCTCTTTTAACTGAGCCCCAATCGATTTGTTATCAAGGTTGTGCTTCAGCACTCGCACTGGCGTTGGCACTAACAATAACAGCAACATGGCCAGCACGGCGAACCCTGCTGTTAACCAAAATAAACCTGACATGCCAACTGAAGCGACCATCATTGGCCCTAAAGCAAACGACAACATAATGGAGGTTGCAATAGTTAAGCCCATGGTTGCCATGGCTTTGGTGCGTTGCTGTTCACGGGTTACATCAGCAAGTAGCGCCATCATCACCCCAGATACCGCGCCACTACCTGCTAAGGCTCGACCAATAATAACTCCGTAAATGTCCGTGGCCGTTGCAGCTACTATTCCGCCAATGGCAAATAACAGCAATCCAAAGAATATCATGGGTTTGCGCGGGAATTTGTCCGCAGCCATACTCATAGGGATTTGAAATATGGCTTGACCCAAACCATAAATACCCACTGCTAGGCCAATTAAAAACGGCGTGGCATGGGCATAGTTACTGCCATATACTGAAAATACTGGCACAATCATAAACAGCCCGATCATCCGCAAGGCAAATATGCCACCTATACTACCAATGGCCCGTTTCTCGATGCTATTCATGCTACTGTCTCATCCTATCTCAATCACTGATTTTGTCCGCTTAACAATTTAAATACCTCTTATCGGCACTTAACAGACAATGATGTTGGTAAGCGTACATTATAATGTATACAGATAAAATATGGGGTGAACCTCATGCGTTATAAATACTGTTGATGACTTGCAAGGCACTTATAAGCCGTCTCACTGCAGTCTAGCTACTTGAATTTCAGCTAAATTATGACCATAAACAACACAGGGCTGTTCGTTCACATAGCCACTGTCCGCCCAACCCATTATGTATAACTGAGTATTAATATTTAATTAACCTTATTACCTAATCTGAGCGAACAACTATCGTTCCCAAAATCAACTCATTGATATACCAAATTATTATCCAAAATTGTAAAAACCTAACAGCTTAAAATTCAATAACAAAGGCACTATATGGCACACGAACACATTAAGATTCGCGGCGCACGCACTCATAATTTAAAGAACATCGATATTGACATTCCACGTGATAAATTCGTGGTCATCACTGGCTTATCAGGCTCTGGTAAGTCCTCACTGGCATTTGATACTTTATATGCTGAAGGCCAACGCCGCTATGTCGAGAGCTTGTCGGCATATGCGCGCCAGTTCTTATCACAAATGGATAAGCCCGAAGTCGATAGCATCGAAGGCTTATCGCCGGCTATCGCTATCGAACAGAAGTCGACCAACCACAACCCACGCTCAACTGTCGGCACCATTACTGAGATTTATGACTATCTGCGCCTATTATACGCGCGCGTCGGTACCCCGTATTGTCCGGTGCACAATGAACCCATGGTGGCCCAAACCATTACTGAAATGGTTGATGAAATCATGGCCTTGCCAGAAGGCACTAAGCTGATGATCTTGGCGCCTGTGATACGGGAGCGTAAGGGTGAGCATATTGTTTTGTTAGAGCAATTGGTCGGTCAAGGTTTCGTGCGTGTCCGTGTCGATGGTCATGTCTATGATATGGACGAACTGCCGGCACTTGAGAAGAATAAAAAACACACCATTGAGGTGGTCGTTGACCGCTTTAAAGTGCGTGATGATTTAGGTAACCGCGTTGCTGAAAGTTTGGAAACAGCTCTGCGTTTAGGTAACGACTTGGCCATCTTGCATTATATGGATGGCAATCCCAATCCTGATGCGTCTAATCAAGACAGTGATGACCAAATTTTATCTGCTAAACATTCTTGCCCTGTCTGCGATAGAGCTGTTTCAGAGCTGGAACCACGTCTATTTAGTTTCAATAACCCTTACGGAGCCTGCCCTGCTTGTGATGGTTTAGGTAAGCGTCAGTACTTCTCGGCTGAAAAATTAGTCACTAACCCTGAGAAGTCACTAAATCAAGGCGCTATTAATGGTTGGGACAAACGCCACGCCTATTACTTTGGTCTATTGTCTACAGTGGCTAATCACTTCAAAATAGACATGGACTTGCCTTGGCAGGAGATTTCAAAAGAGCACCGTGACATTATATTAAAGGGCTCTGGTAAAGAAAAAATCGAGTTCAATTTTACCGATGAACGGGGTCGCAAAACCAAAAAGACCACACCATTTGAAGGCGTGCTGCCCTATCTTGAGCGCCGTTATGCCAAGACCCAAAGTAACTTTGTGCGCGATGAGTTGGCCAAATATTTAGCCGACACTACCTGTAACGTTTGTGATGGTGCGCGACTTAATGAAATTGCTCGTAACGTACGTGTTGACGGCAAGGGTATTGCCGATATCGTGCAGCTATCGATTGGAGATGCCGCCGATTATTATAAAGACTTACAAATGGGCGGCTCAAAAGGTGAAATTAGCGAAAAAATCTTTAAAGAGATTAATGAGCGTCTTAATTTCCTCGTGAGCGTTGGTCTAGATTATCTAAACCTTGCTCGTTCGGCGGAAACCCTATCAGGTGGTGAGGCACAACGTATCCGTCTTGCCAGCCAAATTGGCGCTGGCTTAATGGGTGTGATGTATGTGCTTGATGAACCGTCTATCGGTCTGCATCAGCGCGATAATGACCGTTTATTACAGACGCTGGTTCGCTTGCGTGACCTAGGCAATACTGTTTTGGTCGTTGAGCATGATGAAGACGCCATTCGTCAGGCTGACCATGTAATCGATATTGGCGTTGGTGCCGGTGTGCATGGGGGTCATGTGATTGCTGAAGGTACCATGCAAGAGATTATGGATGTTGAGGAGTCTTTGACAGGCCAATATCTATCTGGCAAAAGAAAAATTGAAATTCCTAAGACCCGTCATAAAGCCAAAACCATTGACCTAAATAATCCGCCTGAAAGAGCGCGCATTATGCCAATGGGTAAAGCCAAAGCAGCGGCGGCAGCCAAAGCGGCGAAGAATGCTAAGCCCAAAGCGAAGAACATAGTACCAATGCAAATTGAACTAAAAGGCGCCAATGGTAATAACTTACAAGATGTGGACTTAACCATCCCTATCGGTACCTTTACCTGCATCACTGGGGTATCAGGTTCGGGCAAATCAACCTTGATTAACCGTACCCTTATGCCACTGGCAGCCACTCAGCTAAACAATGCTTCAACTTTGGTTCCTGACAAATATGAAAGCATTACTGGTCTTGAGTACTTAGATAAGATGGTCGATATTGACCAAAGCCCTATTGGCCGTACGCCTCGCTCGAACCCTGCGACTTATACCGGTGTGTTTACCCCTATCCGTGATTTGTTCGCTCAGACGCCAGAAGCCAAAGCCCGGGGTTATAAAGCCGGTCGATTCAGCTTTAACGTCAAAGGCGGACGTTGTGAGACTTGTCAGGGCGATGGCCTGATCAAAGTTGAGATGCATTTCTTACCCGATATGTATGTGCCTTGTGACAGCTGTCATGGCAAACGCTATAACCGTGAGACGCTGGAGATTCATTACAAAGGCAAGAGCATCGCTGAAGTATTAGAGATGACTGTGGAAGATGCGACTGAATTCTTCTCAGCAATCCCACCGATTCACCGTCGTCTTGAAGCGCTAATGGATGTTGGCTTAAGCTATATCCGCTTAGGTCAGTCTGCCCCTACTTTATCAGGGGGTGAGGCGCAACGGGTTAAGCTGGCTCGTGAGCTTGCCAAACGTGATACCGGTCAGACCTTATATATCTTGGATGAGCCAACCACTGGTCTGCACTTCCATGATATTTATAAGCTGCTTAATATCCTTCATGCCTTACGTGATAAGGGCAATACCATCGTGGTCATTGAGCACAACTTAGATGTGATTAAGACTGCCGATTGGATTATTGACTTAGGCCCTGAAGGTGGTAAAAATGGTGGTCTAATTATCGCTGAAGGTACACCTGAAGAAGTGGCGGATAACAAAGCTTCGTTTACCGGTCATTTCTTAAAGCCTATGCTTGAGAAAGAAGCTTCTTAGAGTATTTATGAGCCTTTAAATAAGAAAAAGCTGTCCTTGTAGGATGGCTTTTTTTTATAGGGGTAGAAGATTAATTCAGTATTGTTAGATTATAATCATATTTAATAATAAATATGAGGTAACCATGTCATCAAAACCAACCACAAAAATTTTTGACGTGATTGTCATCGGTGGAGGTCAAGCAGGATTAGCAGTTGGCTACTACCTAAGGCGCGCAAAACTGGACTTTATTATCCTAGACAATCAACCTCGAAGTGGCGGAGCCTGGCAAAACTTTTGGCCTTCATTACGTCTGTTCTCGCCAGCATCGGTGAGCTCCCTTCCGGGCAGAATGATGACCTCCGCCAAAGATGATAGCAGCCCCTATCTAGACGACGTCTTAAACTATTTTGATAACTATCAAAAGCATTACAAACTGCCTATCTACCGCCCTTTTGAGATACGAAGCGTAGAGCGTGATGATGAAAACGACTGCTTGCGAGTCAGCGATGGCAAGTTTACTTGGCTTGCAAGAGCCGTCGTGAGCGCAACCGGAATTTGGAGTAACCCTTATATTCCAGAGATTGAAGGAAGCCAAGACTTCCAAGGGGAACAAATCCACTCCGCCCACTACGTTGGTCCAAAAGCTTATCAAGACAAACGAGTTTTGGTGGTCGGTGCTGGTAACTCAGGCGCACAAATCTTTGCAGAATTGGCTGAAGTCGCTGATGCTAGTTGGGTAACCCGTGAACCGCCACAATTTCTTCCCGATGACGTCGACGGTCGCGTTCTTTTTGAAAGAGCCACACAGCGTATCAAGAATAACGCCAGAGAGGATGCTGAAGATGAGAGTAATACAGAAAGTTCGGACATGCCTAAAGGCAATATCGTAATGATGCCCCCGGTTAAAGAGGTGCGAGATAAAGGATTACTCACTACAAAGCCTATGTTTGATTGTCTAACTGAGCAAGGGGTGCTTTGGTCTGAGGGTGAGGAAGAACCAATAGATGCGATTATTTGGTGCACAGGCTTTAATCCGGAACTTGAGCATTTAGCGCCATTGGGTGTGATTGAAGATGATGGCAAAGTATTAACTGAACACGGGCAATCTGTCAAAGAGCCTCGTCTGTGGTTATTTGGCTATGGCGACTGGGTTAGCCCTGCTTCCGCTACCATTATCGGGGCTGGGCGTAGTGCAAGGGAGAATGTACCGGCTTTGATTCAGTTTTTGAAAGCAGATTCTTAGATTGGCATAGAACTTGTGAAAATAACGAATAATCCTATTTTACCAGGGGCTTACCAGCCAACTAGGAACTTACTAATATAACCTTTCTCATAAGCTATAATTATACTTTCTTCTTTTCCTACTAAAATATCGCAAATCTCGGCGCTCTCTTTAAGCCTTACAGCCGAGCATTCTTCACCAGTATGTCTATTAATAATAGACAGGTTTTTATTAGAGTTAGCAAAAACAAGATAATCTTTATATAGTTTCAGCTGACTCTCAATTTCACCATCAGATTTGAACACCCAAAGCAGTTTTGTCTCAATATTATATTGATCAAGATAAATGCACTCATAAGCATAAATACTACCTGAATGATCGCTAAAATAAATATTTTCTTCGTTAGTGGTTATATACCTAATTGCACTGTCTAAAGCATCAGTTTGAGTACGTAACTGCTTTATAAGCCTACCGTTATGTTTATGATAAAAATTTATTAAACCATGGCCTGATGCTAATATTAAGTCCTTAAATTTTTCAGCCTTCAACAAATAAGTAGAAGCCTCTTTAACCTTCCAAATTAAAGAGCCTGTATTCAAGTCCAAACACCTTAAGTAATTCTCAGTACATTGGTAAATCTGCCCCGCGGATATTAAGGGTGTATAGGAGTGACCATCAGTATCGAACTCCCATTCAATTTTAAAGTCTTTTAAATCTATACAAGTCGTCTGTGTTGAGCCCTGAATACCTCCTGTCACAATTTTATTATCAACAATAACTGAAGAAAAACCACATCTGTTAACATTCAAATTAATTGCTTTAATTAATTGACCCTCTAACAAATCAATCTCTTCAACTCTCCCATCCATACATACGCTTACGATATTATTGGAAATAGGTGATTTCATGATTTTATTAATAATAAAGTCATAATCATATGTCCATTTCTCTTCAAAAGTACAAATATCCAAGCAAATTATTCTACTATTACTCGTATCTCCTTTATCAAAGATAAAAGCTGAATATAAATTGTCGCCGATAATTATTTGATTTCTTGGTGATATTCTACGTTTACCTTTTAATTTATATTCTTTTAACTTCTTAATTTTCATCCCTAAACCCTATTAATATTTAAATAAACTCACGTCTCACATCCATAATCCGAGCCTCAACCACCCGCTGAATTTTATCCTCAATCTGACTAAACTCGGACTCAATCTCACGTTTAGACAATCCCACTACCACAAAAGTCCATTCACTGGCGTCATGATGATTACGCTCACCGCTTTCACTAACTGCCACTGCGGGATTACGCCCAAAGCGCTCATGCAATCCGCCCATTCGCATCCGCTTTTCTTTTAGCGAGCCACAACCAGGCAATGAGAATGTCAAAGTTAAAATACCTATGTGCATAGCTGTCTCCTTTTTAAGTGAGTGTTTTGATATATTAGCCTTATACTTCTACTAAAAAGTGGTAGAACATGAGTATTAGATTACTCCAAACAAAAATAAGGACAGATTATGCTGACAGGTAAATGCTTGTGTGGGGATATTGCGTTTGAATGTGACATCAACACCAATCCTTTGAAAATATATCAATGTCATTGTACGTTATGCAAAAGGCAGTCAGGCTCAAGCTCTAATTCAGCCACCATTATTCCAACAACTGATTTCAAATGGATTAAAAACGACACAATAAAAAGTTGGCAAAAAAAGACCGGCTTTAGCTCACACTTTTGTGCTAACTGTGGCGGCCCCGTCCCTAATTTATTTACCCCTTCACCCAATGAGCAATACTACTGGATTCCTGTTGGGTTGCTTGATATCGAGGGACATACGGATAACGTAAAAGTAGTGGCTAATTTTTGCTTAAACTCAAAATCCAGTTGGCATCAAATTGACTCAGAGGCTGAAAATTTTGCGGAATTACCTGAGTTTAAGACTTTATTAGAGCTTCTATCATAAATATTGCTTAACTCAGCTATTGATGACCACTCAGCTATCCTCTAGTCAATAACCACCCTCCAGCCATACCCATAAATGACGCCCCAACTCGATTGAATATCTGTCGTGACTGGGGGCTTTTTAATTGCTTTTGAGCGTACCCTGCTATAAAAGCATAGCTCATCATAGTCACAACTGCACAAACAAATATAACCCCGCATAATATGCCAATATCAACGCCTGTTAAGTTTACAACTGGAAAGAAACTAGGCAGTAAGCTGACATAAAATAGAATAACTTTAGGATTACTAATCGAAATTAGGAAACCTGAAGCCATACTTTTAATGCCCTGTTTTCTATCACCTTTAGTCACTAATAAGGTTTTGGAAGATTCAGTTTCAATGGCGGGAGGCATAGTCACCCACATCTTATACGCCAAATAAAACAGATAGCCTGCACCTGCAAATTTAATAGCTGTAAACAAGGTATTAAAGTTAGTCGCTAAAGCACTAAGTCCATAAGCCGAAAAAACCATATAAATGGTATCGCCGGCGGCAAGACCAATCGCTAAGGGTAATACCGCCCAACTTCCTTGACTCATAGCTTTAGCAATAGTGGCAAAAACACCAGGACCCGGTGTTAACATAAATAAGGTTACCGCAAAAATAAAAGTAAATAGCTGAATAAAGGTAATGGTCACAGTGTGTTTAAACCTTAGGTAAGTTAGTAGACAGAAGTAGTTTATACCACTACTACAACTACCCGCACACAATTATTAGATAATTTTTTAACTCATCTTCTCTAAAGAAATTTGTCAAAATATTGCCGCCTTTTCCCTAAGGCGGATTAGGATGGATCTATTACCACTCGAAAAATACTGTCAAATCTATCCTAATTTTGAATACATTGTAATTGTTAGGTAATAACTAACCACTAAAGATTGTAAAACAGAGCGCGAACCTCAAATAGGATAGCTGATGGGCGATAAACTTTATTTATTATCGAAAACCCCTCTATAAAATCATAAGAATTTCCGAGGATAATTATGTCATTACTAGAAGATTTAAACTGGCGTCATGCGGTAAAAGCATTTAAACCAAATGAAAAAGTTAGCCAAGAAAACATTGATAAAATTGTTGAAGCAGCCAGATTGGCACCGACTTCTTCAGGCCTACAACCTTTCCGCTTATTGGTGGTTGAAGATCAAGACATTAAAAATAAACTGGTCAAAGGGGCGTTAAACCCTGAGTGTATGCAAGAGTGCTCACACGTACTTATCTTCGCCGGTTGGAAAGACTATAGCGAGCAGAAGATTGATGAGGTCTATGACATGACCACGGACAAACGTGGCTTACCTCGTGGTCGTTTTAACAGCTATACCGATCAGCTAAAAGCCTATGTGGGTAGCAAAAGTGCTGAAGAAAACTTTGAGCACATCGCCAGACAAGCCTATATTGCAATGGGCTTAGCACTAGCTCAAGCTGCTGAGTTGAGAGTCGATAGCTGCCCTGCTGAAGGGTTTAGTACTGATTTGGTTGATGAGGTACTTGAGCTTGATAAATTGGGTCTAAAGAGTATTGCCCTAATTTATGTCGGTGTGGCTGACCCTGAGCGTGATTGGGTAGGCTCTATGGCTAAAGTTCGTCTGCCAACAGAAGACTTTGTCATTAACTACTAAGCTTTGGGTTATGTCTTTAAATCAAAAAAGGTCATTCTTTCGAGAATGACCTTTTTGCTTTATGACCACAGCCGGTTAAAATAAAGCATAAATTTTTCATCAATAAACAAAACCTGAAACGAAACAGATGCGGTAAAATGCAGGCTTGCTTAAATAGCATAACCCTTTATTATCACTTTTATAAATTTTATTCCCTTTGTCTATTATCATCTTTACTCATTATCTAGAAAGGAATGTCGATGACGGCACCCAATTCACAGCGATCTTCATTACCAGAGTCGTCGCCTTCTGTACCATCCAATACAGATTTAACCGCTAAAGACAGCCCAAAAGACTTGGTAACCACCTACATCAAAGGTATGGCCATGGGGGCCGCTGACATCGTTCCGGGTGTTTCCGGCGGCACAATCGCCCTTATCGCAGGTATTTATGAGCGTTTAATTAATGCCATCGGCAGCATTGGTCCCAACTTGTGGCAAGTGTATCGCCGTCAAGGTGGTATTAAAGGGCTAATGGACATCTGGCGGTACGTAGATGCCACGTTTTTACTGGTTCTAGTGTTAGGTATTGCTACCAGCTTTGCTACTTTATCAGGATTCATTAAGTACTTATTAGACAACCAACCGTTATTAATTTGGTCATTTTTCTTTGGTTTGGTTGTTGCAACCGTGGGCATATTATTAGGTGAAATAAAACGTTGGAATGTGGCACGGGCTGGGTTATTTATTCTCGGTATTGTGGCAGCGGTGGGTATTAGCAGTATGCCTTTAATCACTACTGAACCCAGCTTGCCGTATATCTTTTTTGCTGGTGCTATTGCCATCTGTGCCATGATATTACCTGGTATCTCCGGCTCATTTATCTTATTGCTACTGGGCGTGTATGATAGAGTATTAGAGGCCGTTCATAGCTTTAACCTTCCTATTATTTTTACTTTGATGGCGGGTATGATTACAGGGTTACTGCTATTTACACGAGCCCTTAAATGGTTATTATCGCGTTACTACCAAGGCACATTGGCCTTATTAACCGGCTTTATTGCGGGCTCCTTGGTAAAAGTATGGCCGTGGAAAGTGGATGCTTTAGGCACCTTAAATAGTGACGCTATTCATAACGTGGCCCCTTGGAACTATCCCACTGGCGCGCAGTGGCTAGTCACCCTAGGGTTGATGGTTTTGGGAGCTGTTTTGGTCACTGCGCTATCTGTTTGGGGCAATAAGACCAAAAGCGTTACCCACTAAAAGTAGCAAACACTTAGCCCGTTGATGGCTGTAACAAACCCAAGCTAAACAGGGGCTAGCTCTTGAATTTATCTAGACTAGCCCTTTTTTACCAACTCTTTTTAATAGCTTTTTTTACCAGCTTTTTATAAGCGTTATCTTAAGCTTTATCATTCACTGAAATTTTTCCACTTTCTACCCTTGTGTGCCTATTGCCCATGACTTCTATCACTTACGCCAAGCAACAGCTTATTACCCGATTGTGTGTGCGCTGCGGATTATTATTGATGCAATATGGAGCCGAGTCTGCTGTTGTGGTGGATTTATCTAAGCGTTTAGGCCTGGCCTTAGGGATGGACAGCGTCGAATGCGCTCTGGGCTTTAATGCTCTCACCCTCACCACTATCTATAATGAGCGCTGTATCACCACCACTCGTGATACAGCGAACCAAAGCATTAATGTGAATCTATTGGTACAAATTCAGCAGATCGTGAATAAAACCGAAGCCTCGGTCTGTAGTGAGGAACTGGTAGATATCACCACACAAGCCTTTAACGAACTGGATAAAACCGTATATCCCAGCTGGCTAGTTGCTTTATTTGTGGGAGGGTCGTGCGCTGCCTTTGCTTTCTTAAATGGTGGCAGTTGGTCCATTACTGCGGTCACTTTTGTGGCGGGTATGGTGGCGATGCTCACACGTATCTTTTTATCAAAGCAGTATTTCAATCCCTTTATTACGGTGATTATTACCGCCTTTATCGCTTCAGTAATTGGGGCAACCACCTACTATTTCGATATCGGCAATAATGCGGATATTGCGGTGGCCTCAAGTGTTTTGTTGTTGGTACCCAGTTTCCCTCTTATCAATTCTTTATCAGACATCTTAAAAGGCTATATCAATATTGGTATCGGCCGTGCGGTATTTACTTATATGCTGACGCTGTCTGCTGGTGTGGGCATTGTGATGGCGCTACTGCTACTTAGTATTAAGCACTGGGGGTTTTAAGATGAGCTTTATTGAAAGTGTTTTACTGTCTTGTATAATCACTCTCGGCTGGACCTTAATGTTCACGGTACCTAAGCGTTACATCCTGCCTTGTTTGCTAATGACCGCTTGTGGGTTTGGACTAAAAACGGCCTTGGTAAACCATGAAGTTCATCTTGCTACTGCCAGCTTCTTTGGGGCGATGCTAGCCAGCTTTTTGGGGGTTTATTTCTCCAAAAAATATACTTTGCCGCCCAAAGCCCTTATCTCCCCCAGTGTTATTTGTATGATGCCAGGTATTGCCGCTTATAAGGCCATGGTGAGTATGGTTCAAATTGGCTATTTTGGTTTTTCTGATGCTTTGTTTAGTCAAATGCTGACCTATCTTTTTGAAGCTTTATTTATCACCTCAGGCTTAGTATTGGGTCTGTCTATCCCTGGGTTATTCTTTTATCGACGTCGCCCTATTGTTTAAGATGACCTAATCGTTTAAAGCCTACTATTGTTTAAATAAAAACTGCCCTGATTAAGTTAATATAGCGCTGACATTGTTAGGCACTAACGGTATTGTTTTGGTTAAAGATATACCTTTCAGCTAAACACTGGGGGCAATTACCCTTACAATTACCCCTATCTTTGAATAAATGATATCCCATTAATAATCACAAATAATAAAGGACTTGCTATGAGTAGACATTATGACTATATCGCCATTGGTGGCGGTAGTGGCGGCATTGCTTCTATCAACCGAGCTGCTATGTATGGCAAAAAATGTGCCATCATTGAGGCCAATCACTTAGGCGGCACTTGCGTAAACTTAGGTTGCGTGCCCAAAAAAGTTATGTGGTATGGGGCTCAAGTCGCTGAAGCCATGTACAAATATGCGCCCGACTATGGCTTTGATGTCAATGTAAAAGGTTTTAATTTCAAAAAACTGGTCGAGACCCGTCAAAAATATATTGGCAATATCCACCGCTCATATGACAATAACTTGGCCAAAAATAATGTTGAAGTAATTCAAGGCTATGCCAAATTTGTAGACGCAAAAACCGTTGAAGTAAACGGCGAGCACATTACTGCTGATCACATCTTAATTGCGACCGGTGGTCGCCCTGTTTTCCCAGATATTAAAGGGGCTGAGTATGGTATTGACTCTGACGGTTTCTTTGCTCTAGAGGAGCTGCCTGAGCGAGTTGCTATCGTTGGCGCGGGTTATATCGCTGTTGAAATCGCCGGTGTTCTACGCAGCTTAGGTTCAGAGGTGGATTTATATGTGCGTCAACACTCTCCCCTACGCTCTTTTGACCACAGTATCGTTAACGTCTTACTTGAAGAGATGAGCAATGAGGGTATCGAGCTACATACCCACAGTACTTTAAAAGAAGTCATCAAAAATGAAGATGGCAGCCTAACCCTTAATTTAGAAGATGGTCGCAGCAACACTGTGGACTGCTTAATTTGGGCTATCGGTCGCAGACCTAATACAGATAACATTAATTTAGAAGTGACCGGTGTAGAGACCAACTCTATCGGCAAAATTAAAGTCGATAAATATCAGAACACCAACGTTGAAGGCATTTATTCCGTTGGCGATATTATCGAAAACAGTATTGACCTAACTCCTGTGGCCATTGCCGCTGGTCGCCGCTTATCTGAGCGCCTGTTCAATAATAAGCCTAATGAGCACTTAGATTATGACTTGGTGCCCACAGTAATCTTTACTCATCCTCCAATCGGTACCATTGGTATGTCTGAGATGCAGGCGATTGAGCAATATGGTGAAGACGCTATCAAATGCTACAACTCTACCTTTACGCCTATGTACAGTGCAGTGACCCAGCACCGTCAAAAATGTACCATGAAACTGGTCTGCTTAGGCGAAGAAGAAAAAATAATTGGTCTACATGGTATTGGTTTTGGCGTTGATGAAATGATTCAAGGCTTTGCTGTGGCCATTAAGATGGGCGCAACCAAAGCAGACTTCGATAATACCGTTGCCATTCACCCTACTGGTGCTGAAGAATTCGTGACTATGCGCTAATTTACTGTCAGCTTTGGCATTAATTAATTCTTGACGCCCATCTATAAAAAAGGCCACTCTATAAAAATAGAGTGGCCTTTTAGATGATAGCAACTAATAAAACAACACGCTTTAATCCAAATGCTGTTTAAAGCCGCGCTGTTGATCGCGCTCCCAATCTCTATCTTTAAGTGTCTTACGCTTATCGTGTAGCTTTTTACCTTTGGCGAGGCCAATTTTGCATTTCACTAAAGAATTTTTCCAATAAACCTCTAACGGCACACAAGCATAGCCTTTTTGGTTTACTGCCCCAAATAAGGTGTCAATCTCTTTACGGTGTAGCAGCAGCTTACGGGTACGAATACTGTCTGGCACCACATGAGTTGAGCTTGAGATTAGAGGCTGAATATGGGCCCCGAATAAAAAGGCTTCATTATTGCGAAATACCACATAAGCTTCAGTAATGGTCATCTTGCCAGCGCGAATTGCCTTTACTTCCCAGCCCTGCAATTCTATGCCGGCCTCGTACGTCTCTTCAATAAAATACTCATGCCGCGCTTTTTTATTGGCTGCAATCTGATTTGAAGGTTTTTTTGTCTTCTTTGCCATGTTAAATTCTCTTTAAAAAACCAAGACACACCTCCCTTAAACTGAGACCTCAAAATATCTAATTGAAGTCAAAGCTATGGACAACCCGTGTCTTGTCATACATATCCCTAATCTTATTTAAGTTAGGTCGAGCCTTCAGTATAGCAAATTAAACTCTTAAACTAATTCATAGCTTTGTAAATATCGATAGCAGCCGTTTGGTACCATAGTTTAACCTGTTATTAGTTTTTATTATCAGCAGCCCTTACGTTAGTCACAAAACCCTGTTTGAATAAGCTTACTTAAAAGTCAAAAATTTGTTACGATAGACACCTATTTTATCTCTATTTAATCCTCACTACCCTCTAAGCTTATCCTCATGAATAAAACCTCAAATCTACATACCAAAATTGTCTATCCAGGCACCTTTGACCCCATTACCAATGGTCACCGTGATTTAGTGATGCGTGCCGTTAAGCTGTTTGATGAAGTGGTGATAGCCGTTGCCCTGGGTCATCATAAAAAACCCATGTTTAGCTTTGAAGAGAGAGTGGAACTGGTTGAAACTGTGTTCGCTGACTTTCCACAAGTCACTGTGGTCGGCTTTGAAGGATTATTAGTGGAGTTCATGCGTGAGCAAAAAGCCACCGCAGTTTTGCGTGGTTTACGCGCCACTTCAGACTTTGAGTATGAATTTCAGTTAGCGAATATGAACCGTGAGCTTGATGATAACTTTGAAGCGGTGTTTTTGACCCCTGCTCCTCAATACTCGTTCATCTCTTCTACTATGATTCGTGAGATTGCCAAGCTTGATGGGGGTGTGAAGAAGTTCGTTCCTATCTGTGTGCAACAAGCGTTTGATAAAAAACGGGCTAACAATTGGCAATAAGTTCGTGGCTTTTGGTTTTTCATTATCTTATTTAGGAGCTAGCTATGGCTTTAATGATTACTGATGAATGCATTAACTGTGATGTATGTGAGCCTGTTTGCCCCAATGATGCTATTTATGAGGGTGAGGAGATCTATGAGATCAATCCTGACCTATGTACTGAGTGTGTTGGCCATTTCGATGAGCCGCAATGTGTCGAGATTTGCCCTATTGACTGTATTCCTAAAGATCCCAATCATGTGGAGTCTGAAGGCGACTTAATGGCTAAATATAAGCGCATTACTGGCCAGTAGTAATACTCAAAGACTGTTTTGCACTACCTACTGTTTTAAGCTCTCAAGCTATCAGCATTGCCTCCATACCTTATTCTGACTTCATCAAGCACATTACATAAGGCAAGGCCGCTATCATTATTAACAGGCAATACATACCCAATCCTAAGCCATAGTCATTAACATAATAGTAGGTCTTTGGAAAGTTATCGAAGAACTCATACATCAAAATGACTATACCCAATAAAGGGAACAGTAACGCAATTTGAAAATGGGTTAACGCCACTTTTCGAGACTTGTATTCCCCCTTTAAGTTCAAAACTGTACTCGAAATAAGATGAATAACAAAAAATGGGATGATGACCAACCAAAAGAAGTTAAGGCTCATACTAGGCGAGTGCCAGCTTGCATAGACTGGGGTTGCTATCAAAAGCATTAAAGTTAGGCGGATGAAGTTCAGGGTTTTGGACCACATGATTTTTATCCCTTATCATTAATTTAAAAGCTTTTGGTTTTCAGAGCTTTCGGTTATGAAGTTGTATTGTCAACTTACTCGGGGTGGTGTTGGTCACCCTCTATTTTTACTCTTTAAGGTTATACCTTATATTGTAAGGTTAAATGAGTCATAACAATAACTATGGTTATAGTTGTTGTTATCGCACCCTAACCCATTGTTTAGGGTGTAACCAAATTCTATGCACCCAAACTCAAATAGATACCACTCTTTATCAAAACTCGTTAAATTGCCATGATGAACCAAATTCATGGTAAAATGAGCGATATTTTATTTAACCCATCCCCTGTATTACCTCTGTTACCCTCTATCGTTTATTTAAATCATTACCTAGGTTATCCCCATGTCTGCTGAAACCATTGCCCGCACTGCCTTTAAACAAGGCGTGACTCCTTTATACGACTACGATAAGCACTGGGCAAGCTGCTATGAGCCTGCCCCCTTCTTACCAATGAGCCGCGCCGAAATGGACGAGCTGGGTTGGGACGCATGTGATGTAATCATCATCTCAGGCGACGCTTATGTCGATCACCCAAGCTTTGGTATGGCGATTATCGGTCGCTTATTAGAAGCCCAAGGTTTTCGTGTGGGCATCATTGCGCAGCCGGATTGGACTAGCAAAGATGCCTTTATGGAGCTCGGTAAACCGGTTTATGCTTATGGCGTGACCGCCGGTAACATGGACAGCATGATTAACCGCTACACCGCCGATCGCCGTATTCGTAGTGATGATGCTTATTCACCCGACAATGCTCCGGACAAACGACCTGACCGTGCCGCGATTGTTTACAGTCAGCGCTGCCGGGAAGCGTATCCAGATGTGCCGATTATTTTAGGGGGTATTGAGGGCAGCTTGCGCCGTATCGCCCATTATGACTATTGGTCAGATAAGGTGCGCCGTAGTATCTTGTTAGACAGTCGTGCCGATGTACTGCTGTATGGTAACGCTGAGCGTGCTATTGTCGATGTGGTGCATGGCCTATCAAAGGGTTATACCTTCGAGCAAATGAGCAGTTTACGCGGTACCGCTTATTTACTAACGCCCTCACGTCGCCACTGGAAAGCCGACATGATTGAGGTGGCCAGTAATGACGTGGATACCGTAGGCCGTGTTGACCCCATTATCAATCCCTACGTGATGACCGAAGACTTAGACAGCTGCTCTATCGAGAAAGAAAAAGGCAACTCAGAAAGCAAAGTGACTGAGAGCCTTTCCGCGATGGAGCGTCAATATAAAGGCTTTAAAGCTGAGCCAGTTGAGAATAAAATCTTAAACGCCGATCAAGTTAATGACGACGTACAAGTAGTAAAAATGGTCGGCCTTGAAGTACCTAGCTCAGATAATGCAGAAAGCGATAAGCCAAAAACGGCCCTTAAGCACCGTATCAAAATGCCGCCACGCGACAAAACGGTCATTCGTCTGCCAGATTATGAGCAAGTAAAATCTGATCCTGTGCTGTATGCTCATGCCAACCGTATTTTGCATTTAGAGACCAACCCAGGCAATGCTCGTGCATTAGTACAGCGTCATGGCACTGGTGGTGGCAATTCAAGAACTGATATTGACGTGTGGTTAAACCCACCACCGATTCCGTTATCTACTGAAGAGATGGATTATGTGTTTGATTTGCCTTACGCTCGTGTGCCGCACCCAAGCTATGGCAAAGCCCGTATTCCTGCTTTTGACATGATTAAGTTTTCGGTCAATATCATGCGCGGCTGCTTCGGTGGCTGCACTTTCTGCTCTATCACTGAGCATGAAGGCCGTATTATTCAAAACCGTTCTGAAGAGTCTATTTTGCGGGAAGTAGAAGCCATCCGTGATACAGCGCCAAACTTTACTGGGGTCATCTCCGACTTAGGCGGCCCTACTGCCAATATGTACCGTCTCAACTGTAAAGATGAAACCATTGAGAAAAACTGCCGTAAGCCCTCTTGCGTCTATCCAGATATTTGTGAGAACTTATTAACCGATCACAGTAACTTGACCCAGCTGTATCGTAAAGCCCGGGATATCAAAGGCATTAAGAAGATTTTGATTGCTTCCGGTCTACGTTACGACTTGGCTGTTAAAGATCCTGAATATGTCAAGGAGTTGGTGACCCATCACGTCGGTGGCTATCTAAAAATTGCCCCTGAACATTCTGAAGAAAACGTCCTGTCGAAGATGATGAAGCCAGGTATGGGCTCATACGATAAATTTAAACAGATGTTTGAGCAATACAGTGCCGAGGCTGGGAAAGAGCAGTATTTAATCCCCTACTTTATCGCCGCTCACCCCGGTACCACTGATGAAGATATGATGAATCTGGCCCTGTGGTTGAAGCGCCATGACTTTAGAACCGACCAAGTACAAGCGTTCTATCCAAGTCCTATGGCCACGGCAACCACCATGTACCACACTCACAAAGACCCGCTGCATAAAGTCACCCGCAGCGGTGGCGATGTAGATATCGTGAAGTCAGGCAAGCAGCGCAAATTGCACAAAGCTTTCCTGCGTTATCATGATCCCAAAAACTGGGCCATGCTCCGAGCTGCTCTAAAGCGTTTAGGTCGCGAAGATTTAATTGGTACCGCTCGCCATTGTTTGGTACCGCCTTTCAATTCGCGTTTAGAAGGCAAAGACAGTCTGGACAGCTATCAGTCCGCACGTAAGAAAAACAGCCGTGTGGGCTCTGATTCTGCTAAGCGTAGAAACTCTGCTGCAGCTACAGGCAATAAGCGTTCAAGTGCTAAACGGGTGAAAAAAGGCAACTTCCAAACCCAGCACACAGGCCTACCGCCTCGTGCGACGAAGTAGTCTGCTGATTTTCTTGTCTATTAACGCTTAAATTTATCAAAATTTAAGCCTAATCTTTGAAAGCTTAGACAATCATTGCCTCACTGTTAACCGCAGTGGGGCTTTTGTTTAACTGACTTATATGAAACCTATAATATGCTAAACTGAGGAAACTTTTTAGTGCTGTTTATAGAGAAAGCTATAGCAATAATCATTCGGTATTGACCGAGGGCAGGCATCTCGTTTATTGCAAATAACATTTATCCCTTTTCAGCCTTTATTGCTTGTCAGCCTTATTAATAATAACAATCCTTCAAAAACGTCGTTTAAGAGATAACATTTATGATCAACTTATTTTCTAAATCTTTTTCAACCCCATCACCTGCTCTACCGAAAGTTGCTTTATTGGCTCTGGCTGTGGCCATAACTGGGTGTAATAGTAATAGCACCGAAGCCAAGCAAAACCAACCCACTACCAGTAAAACTGCTAGCTCATCAGAGTCAGATGCTGCCGTGGTCAAAGCCATTGAAGACAATCTAAAAGCTTCTGGCATCGAACAAAAAATCCTATCTGCTGTGCCCACCAGTATGGAAAATATCTACTGGGTCAATGCTGAAGGCGCCCCAGCTTTTTATAGTGATAAAGAAGGTCGCCATATTATCCTCGGCCAAATATTGGAAGTGGGTCAATCACAACCTATTGAGATCAGTACTGAGTTAAGGGCTAAGATAGCCAAGGAAAAACTGGCCGCTGTGCCAAAAGATGAATTGATTATCTACCCTGCTAAGGGGGTAACCAAAGCAGTGATCTATAGCTTTACGGATGCAGACTGCCCTTACTGTACTAAGATGCACTCTGAAATGAAGCAGCTTAACGCAGAAGGCATTGAGGTTCGTTATTTAGCTTGGCCACGCAGCCAAGACAGTTTGCCAAAAATGGAATCTATCTGGTGTAGCGATGATCCTAAATCTGCCATGGATAAAGCCAAAAAAGGCCAACCCCTTTCTTCACCAAAATGTGACAGCCCTGTTCAATCTCATATTGAATTAGGTGTGAGTTTAGGTGTAAGCGGAACACCGGCGGTCTTTACCGAATCTGGGGTTCAAATTGGCGGTTACTTGCCAGCTAAAGAGATGGCAGCAGCGGCTATTGCCAACAAATAAGGTTGGGCAGTTTTTTAATAAGCGCCTAAGAGCTTGAAGAGCTCCCTAAATCTGGATACTCCATTAAATTAATAAATAGGAATAAGATGGATTTAGGGGTTGCCTGTAGCAATGACTGTTAAGTAGTTAATGCTTTATTCAATTAACATTGACTGCTAAGATAAATACCGCTTTGATATAAAACCGAAGATAAAGAGGTCAGCCATAGCAATTAAAGCACCCTAAATAAGGGCTGTTTAGTTTTAGAAAACAATAGTATTATTAACCTATATAAGTAATAAGCTATAGGGGCTTTACCTTTATTGACTAAGCATTTCTATAATTTTATTAATACCAAAAAAAGATTATAACGCTGGATAACACTACTGAGGATAACGTGAGCAAATCAATCAAACTTGCTATATTGGGACTGGGCACTGTGGGCACAGGTGTTCTAGACCTATTGAAGGACAACTTAAAGGAACTTAAGAGGCGTAGTGGTCACGATATTGTTATTACCCAGGTAGGCACCCGCCGTCAACGCGATGATATTGATCCTACCATCAAGCAAAACAGTGATTTAATGGCGATCGCCGAAAGCGATGATGTTGACATTGTGGTTGAAGTAATTGGTGGCATGACCGTTGCTAAAGAGGTGATTATTCACGCCATTAAAAACGGCAAACATGTGGTTACGGCAAACAAAGCGCTGCTTGCTGAACATGGTAATGAGATCTTTGCCCTGGCTGAAGAGCACAATGTTCATGTGGCGTATGAAGCCGCTGTTGCGGGTGGTATTCCTATTATTAAAGTATTGCGTGAAGCACTGGCTGCCAACAAGATTGACTGGTTAACCGGCATTATCAATGGTACCGGTAACTTCATCATGTCGGAGATGCGTGATAAAGGTCGCGATTTTGATGACGTATTGGCTGAAGCACAAGAGCTGGGCTATGCTGAAGCGGATCCTACCTTCGACGTGGAAGGGATTGATGCGGCGCATAAGTTAGCCCTATTGGCCTCAATCGCATTTGGTATCCCTCTACAGTTTGATAAAGTGTACTGTGAAGGCATTACCAAAATCACCCTACAAGATGTGACTTACGCTGAAGAGCTGGGGTATCGCATTAAGCACTTAGGTTTTGCCGTACGTCGCTATGATGAGCAAGAAGCCGATGCTACTGATAAAAAACTGACCGGCATTGAACTGCGGGTTCACCCCACTCTAATCCCTGAAGACAAGCTATTGGCCAACGTCAATGGGGTGAAGAACGCTGTGCTAGTGAACTCTCATCCGTTAGGGCAAACGCTTTATTATGGCGACGGTGCTGGTGCTGGCGCGACGGCTTCTGCGGTCATGGCAGACGTGATGGATTTAATCCGTGTATTGACGGTAAAAGATGGCCATCACGTTCCCCACCTTGCCTTTATGCCCAACCAATTGTCTGATACGCCAGTGTTAGCTGCAGATCAAATGATCACCGGCTATTATTTGCGCCTAGAAGCCAAAGACACCCCTGGTGTACTGGCAGATGTGACCCGTATTCTAAGTGATGCAGGGATCAATATTGATGCCATTTTACAAAAGCCTGCCCATCAAAAAGGTCAGGTACCTATCATTATTTTGACGCTACCCGTAATTGAAAATCAGATGAATAGCGCCATTAATAAGATTGAAGCGTTAGAAGCGATTACCTCGGATGTGGTGCGTATTCGCTTACATGAACTAGACTAGGACTAAAGCTAAGGCTTAGTTTTGGGTGAATGGATAATAAAAGAAGGCATCCTTTTTTATTCACCCACCTAAAATGGAAAGGTTTTATAGTCTGTTATAAATTACATTTCACAATTAAGGATAATAGTATGTCTTCAGATTCAATTGTTATTGTTAGCGGTGCCCGTACTCCAATGGGCGGATTCCAAGGCGACCTTACCGGTGCCACTGCTCCACAACTTGGTGCTACTGCCATTAAAGCAGCCGTAGAACGTGCGGGTGTAAACGCGGAAGAGATTGATGAAGTCATTATGGGCTGCATCCTAACCGCAGGTATTGGCCAAGGCCCTGCTCGTCAAGCCATGCGTAATGCGGGTATTCCAGACAGTACTGGCGCTGTAACCATCAACAAACTTTGTGGTTCAGGCCTAAAAGCGGTGATGCAAGCTCATGATTCTATTAAAGCAGGCAGCGCTGACATCATCGTTGCCGGTGGAATGGAATCTATGACCAACGCCCCTTATATCTTACCTCAAGCCCGTGGTGGCTATCGTATGGGCCACAATGCAGTTAAAGACCATATGTTCCTTGATGGCTTAGAAGATGCTGATACCGGTAAGCTTATGGGACAGTTCGCCCAAGAAATGGCTGATGAAAAAGGCTATACCCGCGAGCAAATGGATGATTTTGCTATTGAATCATTAAACCGCGCGTTAACCGCTATTAACGAAGGTCATTTCAAAGATGAAATCACTCCTGTTACGGTAAAAACCCGTAAAGGTGAAGTGGTTATCGATACCGACGAGCAGCCTGCTAAAGCCAATGCTGAGCGTATTCCTACTTTACGTCCTGCCTTTGCTAAAGAAGGCACCATTACTGCCGCCAACGCCAGCTCAATCTCTGATGGTGCAGCAGCGGTTGTGGTAACCTCTGAAAAAACAGCCAATGAAAAAGGCTTAAATATTGAAGCCCGTATCGTCGCTACTGCTACCAACTCATTACACCCAAGTAAGTTTACCATTGCCCCAATTGGTTCTATGGAAAAAGTACTAGAAAAAGCGGGTTGGTCAGTTGAAGATGTCGACTTATGGGAAATTAACGAAGCTTTCGCTATGGTAACCATGGCTGCAATGGATGAGATGAATATCCCTCATGCTAAGGTTAACATCGAAGGGGGTGCTTGTGCCCTTGGTCACCCAGTAGGTTGTTCTGGTGCTCGTATCCTAGTGACCCTAATCAACTCTTTAAAGCGTACTGGTGGTAAGAAAGGGGTTGCGTCACTATGTATCGGTGGTGGTGAAGCCGTTGCGGTTGCAATCGAACTGCCTTAATAGTGATCAAATAACTATTTAATTTTCTTACCTTATTAAAGAGCCTCTTTTGAGGCTCTTTTTTTATGCAAATCAGTAATGCTTGAAATTAATATACAGTGGATGTGTAACAGTGAACAAAGCTTTGTTAGTTAATTTACACCACATTACACGCAATTACGGATCTTAATACTGTGATACTCGTTCACTATATAAACTCCAAATTTCTATTGTTATTCTAATAATCAAGTTATCGACAAGCAATTAAAGATTAATTGTTGAGAAAGTTATTTAAGCAATTATTTTTAATTAAATCAGATACTTAACCGATACTTAAGTGTACGGTTTCGTTTTAAAGCCTTAAATATTATTAAATAAAAATTAACTTTAACCAATCAACAAAGTGTCAAACAACACTTGAAACTCAAACAAAAAAGGAAGAAGAATAATGAGTCAACTAATTCGTTTAAAAGACATCCAAGCCACTCACCGTGATCTAATTGGTGATGACTATTATGATCCAACTGGTAAAACTGCTTATGGCGCCGCTGAAGAAAAAATCGGTAAAATTGAAGGTGCCTTAGTTGAAGATATTACAGGCCGCATCCGCTATTTAATTGTAGATGCAGGCGGCTGGTTCAGCTCAAAAGAAGTTTTAGTACCTGCCGGTCTAGCCCGTATCGTTGGTGATGACGTTTTCTTTGACAGCCTAACTAAATCTCAAGTAGAAGCCATGGAAGAATATGACCATGACTATCAGTACAGCTATAATGAACAAGCCAATAAAGACCGTCAAGCTTTCGTAGCTGATACTATCCCAGCTGAAGAGCGCCTTGAGCTAAAAGACGATTACTACAATGCTCCTAACACTCTAGAACTACTAGAAGAACGTCTAACTGTAAACAAAGATCGTATCGTTGCTGGTCTAGTTAAAGTGGGCAAACATGTGGTTTCTGAAGACCGTGCTGTAGATGTTGAGCTAGAAGAAGAACATGCTCATATCGAACGTACTGAAGTGAACCGTCCTACTGATCGTAGAATTGGGGATGATTTGGGTGCGGATTCTGTACAAGTTGAACTTGAAGCAGAGCGTGCGAATGTTACTAAAGAGACTTTCGTTACTGAAGAAGTTAATGTGGGTAAAACTACTGAACGTCACACAGAAACTATCCATGAAACGATTCAGCGCGAAGAGCTAGATATCGACCGTGATGGTAATATTGTTGACCGTGAAGGTAACATTATCGACCGTGATGATATTACTGCTGACGACGTACGTGCCTATCGTAATAAATAATCAATATTGATTATCTGAATTGCGAAAAATAGCAATCTTAGAGACTATAAAAACTCTTAGATTGCAGTAAAAAAGAAGCCAGGGTTAATTAACTCTGGCTTTTTTTAACGCTATCTATAACTAAGTAAACATAATAAAAACGCGCTTTAGTTATACCTCGGGTATGCTGTTAACAGTTACCTCTTTTATTTCCAAAGGAATGAATATGAACCCTCTATCAAATAATTCTAATAATTTAGACAATACCAATACTACCTCTTTAGAGTCACTACAAGAACAGCCTCAAACCACCCCTAACCGTTCAGTGACTGATCTATCTAACTCTACAGAATACGAAAAACAACGCACCTTAGTTGGTAATATAGAGCTACTTGAAGAGCGTGCAGTTGTAGATAAAGAACGCCTTGATGTTGGCAAAGTAACCGTGACTAAGCACGTTAGAACAAAAACAGTCAATGTTCCAGTGGAACTGGTGGAAGAAGTATTGGTCATTGATACTGACTATTACGATGCTGACTCAAGACAATTCTTAAACTCAACTGCTAGTGAAGCTGATTTAGTACGTCATATTGAACCTACACTAGACAGTAAGCCCAGTATTACCGTTAATGGCAAGACAGTATCACTTGATCAAGAGCCTGTAGAGATTGTGATTTCTCGTCAGGTGGCAGTTATCAAAAAAGAAACTTATGCGGTACAGGATGTGGCCATCGAGAAGTCTACTCATATCCATAAAGATACTTTCGATGTGGAGCTGAAACATGAAGAGTTAGATGTCCAAGAAGAAGGTTATTTTGATCATGAGATCCGTAAGCCTTAATACTTAAACTGGAAACCTGATTAAAATAAACCGTTCACTAAATAAGTAACACAAAAAAATAGCCAGCAATTGCTGGCTATTTTAATTTTATGGACACAAAATCAGTTATAAGCTGCTTTTATAAAATATCATTTATAAAAATATCGTTATTCAGTAGCCGGTTGCTCTGTTTCAGCCGGTGCTGCGTCAGTAGAGGCTGGCTCTTTCACCATTTTCTCTTCTGGATCTGCAGTCATTGTGCCGTTCTCAACATCCATCGCTTGCGTCTGCTCTTCTTCAATACTATCAGAGCGCGCATCAACATCATCTAGATCATCAGCCACAATAACAGGATCATTGCCTTCAGCAGGCTCAGCTGACATTGGAACCTCTGTTTCAGCTTCTGCTACTGGGGCTTCTTCTGACTGTTTTTGACAGGCAGTAAGTCCCATTACTGCGGCCATTGCTGCAGTTAATACTGTTAACTTCATAGAGTGTTTGATACCCATCATAGTCATTATCCTTTTGTTTTGTGTCATTTAAAAACTCAGTTTCAAGCTCATTCAGAGTGCTTAAGATTGGTGAATAGCACTCGAAATGTGTGCTTAGTTTTTGACACCAAGCTTAAATTTATAGTATCAAAAATTAGCTAATGTGGACAGCTACTATATTTTTCCATGACATTGTTTGTAACGCAAGCCTGAACCACAAGGGCAAGGAGCATTACGACTAATATTCAAATCTTTATAGGGGTTGTCACCATCCGTTTCTGATTGTGCCGCCATTTGTCTGTTTTGCTGCTGCTGCGCCTGATTAACAGCGGCCATTTCAGCTTCATTATGACGCTCACCAGTCAGGCTATCTAAATCATCATGTTCGAACATCATGCGCTGGCGTTCTGCCTGTGCCAAGCGCTCAGCTTCCATCGCTTCTAACTCTTCTTTGGTTGGAATATGAACACGGGATAGATCTTGAACGGTGTCTGATTTAATGGCCCCTAGCATCATCTGGAATAATTCGAATGACTCGCGCTTGTACTCTTGCTGAGGATCTTTTTGAGCATAGCCTCGCAAGTGAATCCCTTTACGCAGCTGATCCATTTGGGTCAAGTGCTCTTTCCAGTGACGGTCTAAGCTTTGTAGCATGAAATGACGTTCAAGCTGAGCGGCATTCTCAGGTGACATTTGCTCACGGCGATCACGATAACGCTGAATGGCGGTTTGGATAATCTTCTCACGTAGCCCTTCCTCATCCAACCGGCGATCTTCATCTAACCAATCATTGATAGGGATATAGTATTTGAACTCGCTCTCTAATTCATCCTCTAACCCATCAATATTCCATTGGTCATCAATAGAGCCTGGGGGAACGAATTGGCTAATTAGGGCGTCATAAACATCACGATGCATCTCTTCAATCGCTTCTTTTAAATCCGCTTCAGCAAGCAGATCATCGCGCTGTGAGTAGATAACTTTACGCTGCTCATTGGCCACGTCATCGTATTTAAGTAAGTTTTTACGAGCATCGAAGTCACGGCTTTCGACTTTACCTTGGGCATTCTCAATTGAGCGAGATACCATCTTGTGCTCAATCGCTTCATCTTCTTTCAGACCCATAGCACGCATCATATTCACCACGCGATCACCGGCGAAAATACGCATTAAGTCATCTTCTAAAGATAGGAAGAATCGTGACTGCCCTGGGTCCCCTTGACGACCCGCACGACCCCGTAGCTGGTTATCAATACGGCGTGATTCGTGGCGCTCTGAGCCAATAATGTGTAGACCACCTGCAGCCAAGACTTCATCGTGTCTTTTTTGCCAAGCTTGTTTTAGACGCTCCATTTCTTCTGGGCTAACATTTTCTGGGTCGACAATCTGTGCCTGCCAGTTACCGCCTAGAATAATATCGGTACCACGACCTGCCATGTTGGTAGCAATAGTGACTGCTTTTGGGCTACCTGCCTGGGCAATAATCTCAGCCTCACGCTCGTGCTGTTTAGCGTTAAGAACGTTGTGTTTGATGCCTTCTTGATCTAACAGATAAGACAATTCTTCACTGGCTTCAATAGTAGCGGTACCCACCAATACTGGCGCCCCTTTGGCCTGAATCTCTTTAATTTCGCGAATAATACCTTTGTATTTACCCAGCTTAGTTAAGAAAATCTGGTCATCTAAGTCAATACGAGCAATCGGTTTATGGGTTGGAATAACCACCACATCGATGTCATAGGTAGATTTAAACTCAGCGGCTTCAGTATCCGCAGTACCCGTCATGCCCGATAGCTTGTCATATAGACGGAAGTAGTTCTGGAAAGTGGTCGTCGCCAGAGTTTGGTTCTCTGCCTGAATTTCCACCCCTTCTTTGGCCTCTACCGCCTGATGTAGACCATCGGACCAACGACGGCCTGGCATGGTACGACCGGTATTCTCATCAACGATGATCACTTCGCCATCATTAACAATATAGTGCACGTTTTTGACGAAGATGTGATGCGCTCGTATCGCTGCTTGAACGTGGGCCAATAAAGGCAGACGGGTTGGACTGTATAAGCTCTCATTTTCCGAAAGCTCGCCAACTTCAATTAAGAAAGCCTCAATTTTTTCGTAGCCTTTTTCACTGATTTCGATAGAGCGGTTTTTCTCATCAATCCAGAAATCACCATCTCTATTTTCTTTATTGGCCTCTTCATCGGTTGAACGTTTTAGGCGAGGAATAATATTATTAATTAGCGCATAAGTTTCAGAGGAATCATCTGCTTGCCCTGAAATAATCAGCGGTGTACGGGCTTCATCAATTAAAATTGAGTCAATTTCGTCAATAATACAGTAGTTTAAAGGACGCTGTTTTTTCTCAGCCAAGCTAAACACCATGTTATCGCGTAGGTAGTCAAACCCGTACTCGTTGTTGGTACCATAAGTAATGTCTGCTTGATAAGCATCCACTTTTTCTTGTGGCGGCTGCTGTGAGTAGATAACCCCAACCGTTAGCCCTAAGAATTCAAATAAGGGACGGTTTAATTCAGCATCACGAGCGGCCAGATAGTCGTTTACCGTGACTACGTGCACCCCTTTACCACTGATGGCATTGAGGTAAATGGCCAAAGTTGCCATTAAGGTCTTACCTTCACCGGTACGCATCTCGGCGATTTTACCTTCATGCAGAGTAATACCACCAATAATCTGCACATCGTAATGGCGCATACCTAGCACACGCTTTGATGCTTCACGACAAACCGCGAAAGCCTCAGGCAATAAAGAGTCTAGGCTAGCACCTTCGTCAAAACGACTCTTAAACTCTGCCGTTTTATCATGAAGCTGTTCGTCTGTCAGGGCGGCTACTGCTTCTTCTTGAGCATTTACTTTTGCCACAATTTGGCGCATCCGCTTTAGCTCACGATCGTTTTTAGTACCAATTACGCTTCCGATTATTTTTGACAACATAACTTTGTAGACCTACTTATCGACTAAGTCGTGCATTATTAGGTGCAGACCATAAAAAAATTTTACCTATTATATATGGTAACAGTATTGATAGATACAAGGGCAATTGAATCTACAGCCATAAATTATTTGTTATATTCTATGAAAAATTAGGCTTATCTCAGTAATTTTGTCCCTTAATCTATACTTCCATTAATTATATAAAGGCACCCAGGCAACGCTTACCATACGTTGCTAAACTTGCGCTGAATAGATGTTAAAATAGAACACCTATGAGGGTAATACCCTTTTTTATCTTCTAAAAGCCCTGTCCGTAAGAAGGGTTACTCCTATTTTCTGCTTATTGTTTTTCTTTGAAAGCTTACTATGTCTGTTACCCCAACTATGTCTAATACCCCCAATAACAACTCGATTTTAAATATTGCTGGTACGGTCTATAACTTAGATGACCACACACCAATGATGGTGCAGTATTTAACCTTGAAGGCACAATACCCCCATGCTTTGCTGCTATACCGCATGGGTGATTTTTATGAGTTGTTTCTTGATGATGCCCAGCGTGCTGCCGATATTTTAGACATCACTCTCACCCGCCGTGGCAATGATAAAGCCGGCAATAATATTGCCATGGCAGGTGTGCCCTTTCATGCTGCAGAAAGCTATATGGCCCGCCTTATCGCTGCTGGTGAGACCGTGGTTATCTGCGAGCAAGTAGAAGATACTGCCGAGCCCAATAGCCCTAGCGACAAGCCCGCTGCTAAAGGCATTATGCGCCGTGAGGTGGTAAAAACATTAACCGCAGGCACCCTGACCGACGATGCTTTAATCGGACCGAATCAAACGCCGAGTGTTGTCGCCATTGATTTCCAGATCAGTAAAAACTTACAGCAACCTACTTTATCCCAAGCCAAAAAATGGCAGGTGGGGATCAGCCAACTTGACTTAAATGCTGGAACCATTCGCACTCAGACCCTTCATCTAGACTCCTTATTACAGCAGCCCATGCTGGATAGCTTCAGTCAGGACAATAATGACCCTCAACCAGGCAGCAACTCAGAAAAAGCTCTAGACTTTAAGCAACTGTTGAAGCAGCGTCTGCTAACGGTACTGATTCGCTTTTCGCCCAGTGAAGTTATCATCTCTGAGTCCACCTCAGATGAATGGCGGCACTGGTTACAAGATAAGCTGTATTGCCCTGTTATCAGTGTGGCTGCCAGTGACTTTCATGCTCAGCATGCAGCCACCACAGTATGCCGACAATTTAACGTTCAAACCGTTGAAGGGTTAGGTATTGCCGATAGCTTAGTGGCCCAGACCAGTACCGCTGCCTTAATTCATTATGCGCAGCAGACTCAGCAGCGTCATACGCCTCAGCTTAACGAGCTTATTGTCGAGCGTGATGAAGATTATCTTATTATTGATGACATTAGCAGTCGAAACCTAGAGCTTTTTTCGCCAGTTAGCCCAACCGGTACCAGCTTACTTAGTGTCGTCAATCACTGTCAGACCCCCATGGGTAAGAGACTGCTGGCCAACCAACTAAAGCGCCCTTTACGCTTATCTCAAGCACATCAGCAACTGCAAGCAAGACTGGATGCGGTTGAGTGGTTTGTTAATCAGCCGGCACTGGCTAATCTACAGCCTTTACAACAGCAATTACAAAGCATTGGGGATATTGAACGCATCAGTAGCCGTATCGCCTTACACAGCGCTAAGCCTCGTGACTTAAGACGACTGGCGTCTAGTATCAGAAACAGTGAGCAAGTCGCTGAGTATTTACAGACTTTAGGGCTTACCCCTGAGGCACCTTCCTTGTTGGTGCAGTTATTTAAGCAGCTGCCTTTACAGCACCCTGAGCTGATTGAAATTGCTGATTTATTAGACAGAGCCATTGTTGAGGAGCCACCCGCCCATATTCGCGACGGCGGGATGATAGCGACTGGCTACGATGAAGAGTTTGATCGCTTGGTGCATTTGCACGACAACATTCAAGAAACTTTAGATGAGATGGCCAATGAGGCTCGTCAAACCTATAAGTTGCCGAGTCTTAAAGTGGGCTTTAATAAAGTCAGTGGCTTTTATTTCGAGCTCCCCAAAGGGCAAGCCAACGCTGCACCCGAAGCTTTTATCCGTCGCCAAACCTTAAAAAACAGCGAACGCTTTATTACCGAGCCACTAAAAACTCTAGAAGTGGACTACTTAGAGGCCCAAACCAATGCTCTAGCTAGAGAAAAGGCTTTATACCAAGGTGTATTGGTCGCCCTGAGCGAACAGCTGTCTCACTTACAGCAATTAAGTGCCTCCATTTCCCAGCTTGATGTGTTACTTAACTGGGCAGTATTGGCCAAAGAAAGCCAATGGGTAAGACCTGTCTTAACGCCTGAATCAAGCTATCTGGATATCAAAGATGGTCGTCACTTGGTGGTGGAAGCTATGAACCAACCCCAGAATTTGCATGGCAAATCATCGGCACCCACCTCCCCCGCTTCGGTTCAGCAATTCGTGGCCAATGACTGTCAACTAGGTACTGAGTCTAATGAACAACGTTTGCTGCTGATTACTGGGCCCAATATGGGTGGTAAATCCACCTATATGCGTCAAACGGCCTTGATCGTCTTGCTGGCTTGCTGTGGTAGCTTTATACCGGCCAGCTCGGCACATATCGGTGATATTGACCGTATATTCACCCGTATTGGCTCTGCTGATGACTTGGCTGGGGGTAAGTCTACTTTTATGGTGGAAATGATTGAAACCGCTCAAATATTAAACCTCGCCAGCTCACGCTCATTGGTATTAATGGATGAGGTAGGTCGTGGCACCTCAACCACGGATGGCTTGGCTATTGCTCATGCTTGTGCAGTCCAGTTGGCCGAGATGGGTAGCTTGACCTTATTTGCCACGCATTACTTTGAACTAACTGAGTTAGCAAAACAGCCTGAATTGGCCCATAAAATCAGAAACGTACATGTTGCTGCTAGTGAAGTAGAAGGCCAATTGTTATTGCTGCACAAAATACAAGAGGGGGCAGCCAGCTCAAGCTTTGGTCTGCATGTGGCAAAAATGGCGGGCATCCCTGAGCAAGTACTCACTGCAGCCACTCATTATCTTACCCAGCAAAATTCATTAAATAGAGCGGTCGCTTCCTCTGAGGTCGACTACGAAGTTAATCATGCTAAAATCGATAAAGCTTATGCAAATGCTGACCAAAGCCTTAATACTGAGCAAAAAAACGCAGCTCATTCACAGACATCACTACAATTAACACCTTCTCAATCTGCAGAGCTTAGCCCTCAACAAATCGCTGAGAAGAATCAGCTAACCCCCATGAATCCTGAGGCTATGGCTATCTTTGAAAAAATAAAACAACTGCAACCCGATGAATTAACCGCAAAACAAGCACTTGATTTGCTATATGAGTTAAAGAGCAACACTGAAGGCAGCTAAATCAACAAAACTGACTGATAGGAATTTGTGAAATAGTCATTAACAGGGTAAAATATACCTCACAAATAAATCTTATCCCTCATTCGCAACTTACTTATCTTGTGATATTGACCATTTAGCTTCCTACTGGCGCAGTTACTGTGACTCATATTGAGGTTATAACTGACCTAGCCAAAATCGCCACAATGGTTAAACACAGCTCAAGATAACTTTTATAAAGGTAGCTCGCTATGACATTTGTTGTCACTGATAATTGCATCCGCTGCAAATACACCGATTGTGTTGAAGTCTGCCCTGTGGACTGCTTTTATGAAGGGCCTAACTTCTTGGTCATTCATCCTGATGAGTGTATTGACTGTGCTTTGTGTGAGCCTGAGTGCCCAGCCAATGCTATTTTTTCGGAAGACGAAGTGCCTAAGGGCCAAGAAGAGTTTATTGAGCTAAACGCAGAGCTTGCAGAAGTGTGGCCAAACATTACTGAAATGCAAGATCAGCTACCAGACGCTGCGAAGTGGGATGGTGTTGAAGGTAAAATTCAGTATCTAGAGCGCTAAGCCTTACTCACAAGCAAGTCTTGTTAATTAGAAAGCGACCTATATCTGTCTATGATATGGGTCGCTTTTTTATGGCTGTCACTACTTTAGACTAATCAAACGGATATAGGCAATTCACCACCTCTTCTAAATTACATACAATTTTATTTTGGCTTTTATCTATTGGATTTTTTATGGTGCCTGTAATATTGCCCAAAGTCGTTATTTTATTGTCTGCGTCTGAGACTTCTGCCGTATAGCTTAAGGATCCACAGGCAGAGGTTGTTAGTTTAAGGGACTCCAATGGATCAGAAGAAGGGACCACTTTTAAGCCATTTATACCTGTATTCATATCTATAAACAGCTTATCACTAAAGGCTTTTGTTTCAGCCAGACACGCCACCTCAGAGGACTTTTTAGCATAATTCTGATAAGCAGGTATGGCAATTAGCGATAAGATCCCAATGATGGCGACCACCACCATCAACTCTATCAAGGTAAAACCTTGTTCTGTTTCCATCATATATCCTTAAAAGACAAATTAATTAAAATTTATAATAACACTATTTATTATAATTAATAAATTAATAGTTAGTTAATTTTAATCAGATAAGGTTCTACCTACCAATTATTAGCACATTGCTGCATAGAGATTATTTCTAATAAATCCGGTGTACTAGCAAATACGCATCTTTGACCCCAACTATCTAAATAATAATGACTAGCTAATTCTAGTTTCTCGAATTCAGGCTTAGGCTGGATTAACAACCGCCACCCTTGCGGGTTAGCATGAGCATCAGTCAGTGATCGTTCGCCTGTGGCGTCAGTGAGTTGGAAGGAATATTTAGTCTTGGGCCGGTCTTTAAGCGCATCACTAACCGCAAACCCCGCATAGGTCAGATGCCTTGCTCGCCAGCGCTGCAGTTGATTGCCAAGGTACAGCCCTTGCTGCTGCGCAATATGCTGCTCTCTTTGCAGTAGATAATGGTTATAACTGGGCAAAGCAATCAACATCAATACAGCAGTGATCATACTCACCATCATCAACTCGATTAAACTAAATCCCTGCACCCCTTTGCTAATAATAAGTTGACCTCTGTTAGAGCCTGCAATAGTAGTCATTTTAGGTACTGCCTAGTTTGAAACTGAAAGATGATTACTATAATCAAACCACTGCTCCAGAAATAATCGTGGCTGCAGCGTAAAGCTATTAACAAACTTAGGGGTCGCTTGGATGTCATTAAGATTTACTGGGGCAGATAATTGAATTTCTTCAATAAGATTAGCTTCTGAATAAACACCGGAAACTTGAGCTGTAAATAGCTGTCTGGCTTTGCCCTCTCCCACCGTTTTCCAAGATAAAGGATTTAATCCGTTGCCATAGCTAATTCTTTGCAAATGATTGCGATAAGTTTTGTTAGCCCTATTACAGTTACCGTACGGAAGACAAAACTGATACACCTCTGTACTTCCTATAAGTTGCGCGCGACAAGCAGCTAGAGGCTCCCATTTTGGCACAGGATTATAGGCTGTTAGATACAGCTTATTACTGACTGCAAACATAGGGCCAAACGCTTTAATCGCATGGCTGCTGGCCGAGCTATTGCTACCCGAAACCCTATTTTGATTATTCGGACCCTCTACCACACCATCCTCCTGAATATCAGCACCCTGTTGACCAAACTGAGTTAAAGGCGACCGCCAACCTTGCTTGTGATAGCCACTTAACTGAGGATCGCTGACATCCATAGTGCTTAAATCCGGGAAACCTTCTTCAGTCAAATAGATATCACGGGTCTGTAATGCGGCTAGGGGCATATTAAATAGATTTGGATTGGTCACATCCTTATCGTAAAGAGTATAGACCTGATTGGCTGTGAGGCTAAGGGCTGACATTTTTTCTGTTGTCATGGGCTTAATGCTAATCCAGTCTTTGGTAGCACTCAGAATAGGTGCCAAAGGATCTACTATTGCTGAAAGAGACTTATTTGGATTATTTGAATCAAAAGAGCTAGGGACTCTGAGGCTAGCACTGACTTTATCTGTTGAGGCAAATGTGGTGGTCACCTTGAGCCATGAGCCCGGTTGAAACAGCTTTGTGCCCAATTGAAAATGACCGTTTTCGAAGCGAATGTTGCTACTGCTATTTATATCCCTAAGCAATGCCATATCAGAAACTGTCAAATACCAATCACTATTTTCTAATTTAATTCCTGCCTCCTCTGTCGTTAAAAATCGCTTATGCGTAGCTCGTAGAATCTGGCTATGCCCTAAGCTATCTAAATAATCAATTTCCAGACTCACTGTATGCTTTGAGGGGTCAGTAATACGTAAAGGATGACTGCGATCGCCTGAAGCGACACTGACTGTGGCAAACTTACCAGAAAAGCTATCAATACTATTATGGTTTTGGAGAGTAACCACAGGGGTTTCATAAAAGCGAGGCCCAGGACTGTTTTTTTTACTTCTAAAATCTGCCAGGCGCACCACCCGCACCTTACTGGCTAAGCCAGCTGAGGAAGCCACATTGTCTATATCCAATCGAAATAGCTGTCCCTCCAAATCTGCAAAATAGAGATGATCTGTGAGACCATCCTCTTCTCTATCCATAGCCTTAACGGAACCTGTGATGCTATACAACATCGAGTCATTTGCTACTTGCAACACTTTGCCGGCATCTTTTGACAAGTCAGAAAAACCGTTATCATCTTTACTGCTTATAATGCTCTGTGTCTCATTGTCTGCCGTAACTACAATAAGTGGCACCCCTGTTTTGGCATCGATGATATATAAAGCATTGCCCAATATCGACTGTAGGCCTTGTTGTAAGTAGTAGCGCTCCCGTAACCCATCCGGCTTGTCATATTCATTGGCATCATAACCTCCTGAGAGTATCGCAACTAATTTAGGCTCGCCAAACCAATTAATATGAGTAATAACAGGTTTGCTCCAGCTATAACCTAACTGCTTGAAATACAACTGACCAAAATCCTGGCGATCAGGAGTAATAGTAAATAACTGCTTTGGCGCAAACCCATTTAAATTCTGTGCAGAGTCCACTTTATCTAGACCGGTTAAATCTAGGCCGTAGTAAGCCCTAGCCCCTAATCTCGCACCCCCAAATACGTACAAAGGTTTGGCGATACTCTCTCCCTCTGCATTGGTTATATAACGGGCGTATTGAATCCAAGGCCCATCGATACCAAAGCTGGGATGGGCCTCTGTTGATGCCGCTAAGCTGTCCTGCGTGATGGCTTTGTATTGGCCGTTTTCAGCTAACACCTCTTGAGCAAAATAGGCCGCTACCTCTTCACCCGTTGCATCATCAATAATATGCAGAGCATTGTCCATAGCCCCATATAAAATATGTTTTTTATAGCTATATTTTTGGGATCCGGATGAATTGATACTATTAGATTGATTGGAGAGTAGCGGTTGAGCCTTACTAATTAAAGCAATGGGCGTTGAATGATGAATGCCAGCACTTGGCGGACTAGTATCAAACCTATAACTCAGTAACGACTGTCGAAGCTTCGTCTGTTGCTTTTGAGTCAGCTTAGGCAGCTGAAAACGGTTAATACTATCAGGGGTTTGTGCTATCAGATTTCTCGCTTCAGATTGACTTAGATAGACATTCCTGGGGTTTTTCAATAACTGTGGCTTACCTTTAATAGCCTCTGCAGCAAAAATATCGTTAACAACGGATGATTGATACTTACTAACACCGCCTGGCCACTGTGCCTGTAAGCTGCCAAACTGGGGCTGTAAATAAGTCTGATAGCGCTCTTTAAATAGTTTATTGCTGTGCATGAAGTTGGTTAGCTGAATGGGTGCTTTTCTTACCCTAGCAGAGGGCTGTGTCGTCAAGTTTTTTGCCATAACAGTCAAAGCTTGAGCCAGCGCCATACTTTGCTTTACACCTTGATCAGATTTAGCATCCATAGAGCCAACTGACTGAAAAACCCCCCCTTCTCCATAACTGTGTCCATACTGCCCTAGCAAACACTTTTGTCTTGTCTCAGGTGTAACGCTAGCTGCTAAACAGTCGTAACTGGGTAAGCCCTTATTTCTATCTACCACATTCAGAGTATTGTCCTCACCGCTAAAGACAATAACCGCGGTTTTTAGAGCCACCCCTAACGGATTACGATAGTCATCATTAGTAGCCTTAAACTGATTGAGATGGCGAGCATAATCTTGGCCACAACGCCAAGATAGGGCTTTATCTGACTGAACTCCCTCAATGCCTAATGCTTGGTTTAGATTTGGGCTCAATGCTACTGTTGAGTTTAAGGTCGATCTCACCGATTCTGAACGACACTGCTGTAAGATCTGTTGGCGGTAAGCCAAGTCATCATGAATGGATGAGGGATATTTTGCTATTAAGGACTGAGTCATCATGGCTAAAGGGTCTAAGTTTGACATTGGCCCTACAGGCTCACTTGATATCAACGCTGTTGAAGCTGTGTCCGCTGTTAGGATGACCATTACATTTCCTACGCTATAAGCCAAAGCATCCAACTCCTTGCTCTCAAAATGACGCGCAGAACATTGATTATAGATAGGTTTTGAGTAAAATTTTCGAGCATTTTTTATAGAGAAAACTGGCTCTATATCTAACAAAGCGACTGGTTCATCATTATTTTTGGAAGGAATTTGCTCTACGGGGGATTGATTAGAAGTATTGAGGACATCAACAATTTCAATGTCATTAATAGATAATGACTCAGCAGCATTCAAAGGATTACTTATACTGGCAATATTAACTGCTGTACTCTGAGTATTTGTGCCCATCATATAGGCAGACGCTTGGGCATAAGCGGCCATACTGCTGTTGAATAAGTCATCACCCGCTTTATGCTGTCTTACACAGTCAGGAAACTGCGGACACTGAGCTTTGATGAAGTTTTTAATTTTATAACGCTGTGACTCAGGGTGATGGCTATCGGCTATCTGACCAAGGGCTGCTACTGGAACCAATACCAGTTCTGTCGCCGCCTCACTCTGCTCAAAATCAGCGACTTTACCAATACCCACCTGTAAGTTATCTGCCATCAGTCCAGGCGTATCCATAAGATAGACTAAGGCTTGCTGTAAATACTGCAGGTGCTGTGTGTGATTGGGACCTGTATATAAGGCAGGATCAAGCAATAAAAATAAGACTGGTCCTGGCGCTTGTGCCGAGCTTGAATAATATCCCAAACTATAAACAGCCAAATCTCCTTTGGCCGGTGAAGTAGCTGCGGAGGCATAAGGGCTAATGACAAGCTGAATAAGCGTAACCATCACAATTAAAGCCATATTGATTGATGGCATAAGTTGCCTAAACCTTAGAAGGTATTTTTTAACTAACTGCAGTACGCTAAGGCAGAGCCTCTGTAGACAGGCAACAACATGGTTATTAAATTGAAAGTTATTATCCTCGATAGGTCATTATCCTTAGCCACTTAACGGGCTATTTAGGCACTATTAGCTGGTAATAAATCAGCTACTATTGTGATTACAAACTAAATTAAGGTCATCCATCAGGCACTGCCTGATAAGAAAACACATAGTCTTGCACTTGGACATTGAATGGTGTGCCTGTTCTTTTTAAACAAGCCAACTGATTTTCGGTCTTACCAAACCAAGTATTATGTGAGGCTGTTATAGTCACCGGTTTGGCCAGGCAATCATCAATTTGACCCAGACGAGCTCTGCTAAAGCTTGGCATGACAGAGGTGACATAAAGCCGAATGTGGGTTGGCTTATTACTTTCTAAGTCTTGTCCAGAGGGACCAGAAAACGGAGTGGCTGTATGAGTTTTGGTCGTATCCTTAGTTTTTATCTGCTCTAAATTTTGATTTGCTATTGGATTTATTCGTACAAATGATAGCTGGGTAGCGATGATTTTTCGGTTACTAATAAAGTGACTATTATCACTGTCCGCCAAATTACAGTAGCCGTTAGGGTTTATAGCCTCCTTGCCATGCGTCATTATTTTTGCGCTAGAAGCGCTATAAATGGTCGAGTTCAATTTTGGCTGATAGCAAACCGTATATTCTGTCAGAGCTAGCTTTTCTTCCTGTTTTGACAGGTAACCAAAAGGTCCAGATTCTGCTACTAATAAGCTTAATTGCTCCTTATCTTTTGACAGCTTATCTAGCTGTCGTAGCGGGGCATCAGATGATTGAAACAATAGCTGATTGATTTGAAAAGTTGTGGTCAAATCCAAAGAGGTATTAGCACTTCTTAAAGCAATAAGGCTGGCGGTAGCCATTAATAACAAGAGCAATAGCACTATCATCAATACGGCCCCTTGTTGCCCGTGATTGTGTGGCCTCTGATTATTAAGTCGGCTCCTAGAACGGCTATTTGTTACATAGGCAAGGTTTGCCTTTAGATTTCCAGCTGTTTTCATTACCCCTGCTTAATCATTGGCTGAGCCGTGTATTACGTAGTGCTACCACAGTTTGTAATGTTTGACGATTATAATGAGGCGTTGTTCGTCTAATCTGATAGTCCTCACCTTGCAAGTGAATGATCGCTCGCTTCTTTTTTCTATTATCTTCACTCACTGTACTCATACTTCGAGCGATAATCCCTAACTCAATCGCCACAATAGGAGCATCATAGACATAGTTTGAGCCAATCAGTATCGTATTTTGATTTGGAGTGCGCTTAGATAGATAGGTATCGATAGGCATATAAGCCACTCCTTGCTCTAATTGAACGCCTAGCTTAACTGAAAAATAATCCACCCTATTAATCAGTATCACCCCATTGTCGCCAAAGCCCTTGATACTCCGACTATTTATAGCCACATCACTGACATCTTGCGACCCATTTACTACATAGCTACCGGCATCACAGGCCAAGACAATGGCCTGTGCTTTGTTCTCCTTACCAACACGCTGATTGTCTGTACGCGTAAAATAGCGCTCAATAACCATATCTCCTTTATTAACTGTCCTACCTTCACAGTCATAACTGTCAAAAGGAGCCCGATACTGTATGGTCAACTGATCACTGGTAACAGGGGCTATAAGATTACTGGGACCCGCTCCATTTTTGGTCAACAGCCTAGACTCAATGCCGCGTACTCCTCTTAAATTGCCCACTGTGATCGGCTTGCCCGCTAAGCTTGATTGCGAGCTATCTTCAGATCCCGTTAATACAATCCCTGTCCCAGTCGTTTGTTGTCGCATTGAGCTTGAAGCACCCAAGTTGGCATGGGAGATCTCTTTAACCATCGAAGTTAACCCAAAAACAGCTGCATCTTGCACTTCAGAGACAGAGCGCTGTAGCTTTTGAGTCCTCATGCTATGGGTAAAAACCTGGAAAGCCGCTGAGCTTATCACTAACCCCAAGCTCAAGGCTAACATGAGTTCAATCAAGGTAAATCCTTGCTCAGTTGGCATCATATTGCTCTTAGAGTGGCACAACTTTTTGGCTAAAGCTTTAACTGGCCGCTTTTTCTGATTGGCTCTATAGAGCATCAGTTAATCTCAGCAAAGACACAGTCAGCTTGTTTCGCAATGCCACCATCTGAATTAAAACAACCCATTGATTCGCTGTACTCATTGCTACTTTGACCCATACCACTTTGATTATTTGCTGTGGTCTTTCCCCAAGCTACTATTAAGCACTTTGGCATTACCCCGTCGCTAACTTCTGGACAATCCATCATACCTAGGCTAAATCCTTGTCTGGATGCCTGCTGTTTTAAATTTATGACATCATTTCGTGCCAGCTGCTCTGCACTGCATCCTTTACTTTGAAGACAGTTTTTGGCTTCAAGACGCCCCGTGGCATTCAAGTATTGTTGATAAATGCTAAAGTCTTGTAGCTGACTATTGGCTCTTAAACGCTCCGTTGATTCACTTAAGATCATCAACGCCCGCAGGCGCATCATTGAGTGATGGGTACTGCTCATGGCCTGACTCTGCAAGATAGCATAGCCTAAAGAAGCGCTGCTAAATATAAACAAGGCTACCATGACCTCTATAAGACCAAATCCCTGCTGCTGACTACCATTGTATAATTGCGAGCTCCTAACCATAGTCGAGCTACCCTTAGCGTATTAAAAACGGAATAGTATGTTAATATCCAATAAGTGATATTGCGTTAATACTAGCAAAATACAATTAAGTTAAACTTAATATTATAATACCTAATTTTTATGATAAAGGGGAATTTATTTACCGTGAGAGACACAATAAGCCCTGATTTTTGTATCAGGGCTGGTCTGAGTTATGATTTTGGCGATTGCAACCAAGGTGGTTCCAGTAGTCACCACGTCATCAAATAATAACAATCGCTTCACTGGAGGGGGTGTGTTCATATTGAAAGCATGGCTTATGTTGGCTTGACGTTCGTTTCTGGCCAAACCTTGCTGACTAACCGCGTCATCGATACGACTTATGCCATGCCACAAGGGTATTTGCCAGTGCTTTGATAAATAGTAAGCCAATACTGAGACAGGATCATAACCCCGCTTTTTTAGTCGATTGGAGGTAGTCGGTGTAGGCACAATGACACTGTTGGTGGCATGACACCCCTTTGGTCTGGGCAGTTGTCGAATGGCGTGGACCAATACCGGCAAAGCATCGACTTGTTCTTTGTATTTAAAAGCAATGATGGCCGCCCTTATATAGCTTAGATGCGGAGCCGCTGCTTGAATTTGGAATGTGAGAGGAGAGGCTAACTGAGAGTTAACGGAATCTGAAGCCTCAATAGGGATAAGATGCTGCAATAGCTCAGGCCGCCAAGAGACACTCTCATGACAAGCCTGACAAATAATTGACGAAAAAAAAGAGCGCTTACCATTTAAGCCCTCTTTTTGTACAACTGCTGGATTACTATGGCAGACACAACAAATACTTTGTAGATACTGTACCCGCCACATACCCAGTTGGTAAAAAGCAGGCAAAGCTCGTTGTATTACTCTTGATCGTATAATTTTTCGCTGTGCCACTTTTTGGGTTAAAGAAGTCAATGACCTCTATAGCCCTTTCCAATCATTTAAAGAAAGACCCACACCCACGGCAGTAGTTTCTTCATTATAGTCGATGATGGATTCGCCATAACCATGGAAAATTTGGATAAAGCCATGCACATCACGCGATAAAGGAAGTGTATAATCTAACTGAACCGCCCCTTTTTCTGTATCAAAATTATAACGACCTAAGACAGACAAGTTCTCCCCTCGACCAAAGTCATATAACGCTTTAAGCTCGCCATGGCCATAGTAATCTGTAATATCTGGGTTATCACTCGACTTGGAGTTATTCTTCTCTTTAACATGGGTCCAAATCTTAGGCTGAAGACTAAACTTACCCCACTCAGCCCCACCCATTAAATACAAGCGGTTCCAAGAACGCGACCAAGGGTCAGACTGACCGTTAGAGTGGTGAATAGCCCCCGCCCCCAACATACGCAAACGACCATTAAAAGGTAGGTTTGCTGTTACTGGCTGAGTAATAAACACCTCAGGCATATAGTCAGTAGCTCTAAAGGGACGTGAATGCTCACTGTTGTAAACCTGCCAATGCATTTGCTGAGTATAACCAAACCAAACATCGGCGTTGGTATCAAATACGTCTTCTAAAATTTTAGCCTTCAAAGAGATCTGTGCTTTAAGCTCTAAATTATCAGCATATTTATTGCCATAATCGTCAAATTCAGCTTCGGTAGGATCTTGAGTAGGCGTTTTTGGGTGGCGATTGGGGTTGTATTGAACATAAGCGGGCAATAAATAAATAGGACGATGCGGTCTAACAGTCCAGGTCCCCTGCTCGCTATTTTTATCTAAATCATAGGCCAGACTAAGTGGGGTATAAGCCTCATAATCCTCAACCGTAACGCCAGCTTTAGCCAGTTGTTCGTTACCAAAAGCAGTCGGCGCTCCAGGAGAAGTATTGTCTTCTACTTCAGCAGCTAACTCTGGATCTCCCTCTGAAGCTTCATTGCCTTCAGTTGCAAAGACTGCAGTTGGACGCAGATCAGTAAAGCTGGCCTTAACCGTTTCAACAAGATCTAAAGGTACTTTTTCACGACCTACAACAACTTCTTCGCCAGTAGCGACTTTGTCATAACAAGCCAAACGAGCCGATTCTAGCTTTAAATCGGTACATTTCATAAAGGCATTAACAGCCACTTGTTGGGGGTTTGAGTCTATGGCTTGTCCAGCTGTGTTGCCAGTCTCAGCAAAAGCAGCATTAACAGTTAACGGCGCGCAACAAGCTGCCGCAACAGAAAAGGTCAAAAACTTAAGTTTTGGTGAAGGCAGTCTCGACTTCTTTATTAATGGCCGCAAAGTAATCATGCGTATTCCTGATAATTAGGGTAAAAGAATTATTATACTATTAAAAAAAGCAGTTAACTAAAAACATTATCATCTGTAAGTGACCAAAAGATAACTTATAAAGGGCTACCTAGCTCCCTGTAGAGGAGCGGTAACTCTGCAAAAACAGGTTAAAAACTAAAAAACTGCAATATAAATAAAGATTGATAGCGACAAGTAGCTTAAGCCAAATAGATAAAAACTAAATTCGCTATATATGGCTTATTGAAAACGCTGCCCATTATGCTCTATCCACCCATGCTGGTGTCGTGCGGCAGGATCATGATGCGTCCAGTGTACTACTCCACCTTGTGGGTTGTATTCGTATTGGCCATAAAAGATCACTTCATCGCCTTTTTGTAAAGCATCAACTCTGGGTGCTAAATCTATATTATGAGCAATAAGCACTGTGTGTTTAGGCTCAACACCTTCTAATTGAACGATAAAGCGCTGATGGCGACTGCCCTTATTATCGTCAGCCAACACCGCTGTTACCTGCCCGCAGCCTCTAACCTGAATAGAGTGACGTTGCTGCTCAAAGGCTTGCATAATTACGCCATTACGGCAGGCTATAGGAAATGCCTTAAGATCTTTTGCATCAGTAACAGCAGAGGTGTCTTCTACCTCTATTTCAATGTTACTAAGATTGGAGCCGCTTTCAAGCGTGCCTATCGCTTCGCCAGTTTTAGGGTCACAGGCACTCAATATTATTCCAGAGCTTAGCAGTAAGGCCAGCCCCAGCTTAGGAGTCATGTTTCGCACAGTCATCACCTTAAAGATAACATGTGAAGCAATATAGTGTAAAATTATGTATTTATCAAGTAATAAGAAGTTAAGACAGTATAGCTAATAATTGTTGAAATAACCCCTATTTTATAACAATAAGAAGGCGTACTATTTTGAAGCACGCCTACAATCAAATACTATTAATAAGTAAATACTGTTAATAATTTTACTCTAAGCCTCAGGCTTTAAAACCTATTTAAAGTCTCTTCGAACTGAAGACGCTCAACTGTACCTACTTGCTGCACCTGTAATTTACCGTCGACGAAATACAATAAGGCAGGAGGTCCAAACAAACTTAATTCCGACAAAATACGTGCCGACTCTTCATTGGTTTCGGTCACATCTAGTCGGACTAACTGCCACTGCTGCATTGCGGTGGGTCGATTGGTAAATAAGGTCTTGTCCATAATACGGCACTCAACACACCATTCTGCCGTCACATCCACCAGTACTTTGGGGTTTTGTTCAATGATAGGAATAAGCTCATCTAAACTATAAATATGCTTATCGCTGCTCTGAATGCCGGTCATCGCTTCAGATGAGCCTGACGCTTGCGAGTTGGCATTAACTAATGCTGGGCTAGGCTGAGAGAAGACAGCCAAAGGTTGCCATGAATCTTTACTGCCTGCAGCGGCGCCTACCAGGGTTAAAGCAGCCCAGCCACCCAATAAAAGGGCCAATGGTTTAGTAAATAATTGGCCACGGCCACTCCATTTCCAAGCCCATACTGCTACCACCATGAACCACATCGCCCACAGCATCAACATGATAGGGCTGACCATCACACGTTCAACCAGTAGCAGTGCCACGGCAAATAACAATAAAGCAAACCCTTGTTTGACCCAGTTCATCCACTCGCCCGCTTTTGGCATTAAATTGCCCTGGCTTGCTCCCAGTAACATAAGCGGTGCTGATAATCCAAAACCTAACATAAATAAGGCAGCGAAGCCCAGTAGCGGATTACCAATGGTGGATACCGCCAGTAAGGCGCCAAATAAAGGAGCGGAAACACAAGGAGAAACCACAAGTGCTGACAGTAACCCAGCGATAAAACTACCAAAGGTACTGCCCAGATATTTATCCCCTGCTTGGCTCAAAGATTGAGTCTTTTGGCGAATGGCGTTAGGAACAGGAATCCTAATTACCTCTAGCATATATAAGGCCAAAAGAACAAATACTGCGGCAAAAGCCAATAATATCACTGGGTTTTGTAGCCACCCAATAATACCAAGTTGCTGTCCAAATACAGCGATAATAGCGCCTAAGATACCATAGGCAATGGCCACTCCTAAGGCATAGCTGCCACTTAATATCAGACCTTTTTTGGCCGTCGGTGTGTGCTGTCGTGCCACGATATTACTGACAATAGGCAACATAGGCAGAACACAAGGGGTAAACGCCAGACCCAAACCTGCTAAGAATAACAATAACAGAGCCAGCCAAGGGTGCTCTGCCAAACCAAAGGGATCTTGATCGACCACTTTCTCACTACCCAGCTGTAAACCAGATTCACTTGAGCCTGAGTTTAAGCCATTATCCTGTCCAACTAAGCTGGTCTCAGTAGTGTCATCACCACCCTCTATACTTGGTACATCCTCATCAGAAACCAAACCAGTCTCACTTTCGCCATCAGTATCAGTGGCATCGGTAAGCTCGGTATCTTGTGCTGTTAACTCCTCATCCAACGCCTCGTTATCGCCTACTTCAACAGTACCGGCAGTGGCGGTCGTTTGTGCCTGTTGTTTAGCGGGCGATGCTAAGTTACTTTGCGCTTTAGCTGCTGTATCTGTGTTAGTCGAAGCACTATTTCCGCTGGTTGCTGGCTTGGCATTAGTTGCAGCAGCCTGTTTTGGCTTAGCAGTAGTAGTTGCTTCAGGGCTTTTATTTTGCCCTGCTACACTTGCTGTAGATGCTGGTAAACTTATGGCCAACGTTTCTGTCTGCGGAGGATAACAAAGTCCTGCCTCAGCACAGCCCTGCCAGCTAACGCTGATGGTTTCATTAATGGCAGCAGCAGTGGTGTTGGTTAAGGTTGCCGTGGCAGTGACTTGTGGCTGCTTAAACACATCAACCTTACCAAAGGTAGGATCATCGATAGTCTGCGAGGTATGAGAGAACTTAATCGAAGAAGCAGTTACCCCTTCTGGCAACTTTAAAGACAGCTTGTCTTTATATAGATAATGCTTGGGAGTAATCTTTAGCGCAATGTTAACTTTATTGCCATTTTGGCTAGGTTTAACCGAGAAGGCTTGCTCTACCTTTAAGAATTTATCTTGACCACCCTGAGTCTCAGCCCCCCCAAATAAATCTGCCAGACTGGCCGCTTGAGCTTGATTACTACCCACTCCGGAAACCAGTCCAAAACTTATGGATAGCGCCAGCGAAGCCGCTAAAGCTTTACGGCCAAAAAGAGAGGGAGTATTTTTTATTTCTACTGAGTTTTTCATTAAAGTCATTTCATATTGGCAAGATGACCTTATTAGGCTTGGATAAGGTCAAGTAAGTGGGCATACGGGATAATGCAGGTCTACAGCCATCTATTTCATGGCCATAGACGATTAACGACTATAGTTCATCGAGCTTACTATATAATATATTTTTGTATAATAAGTATTAACGATACAATGTTCTAGGATTTACCTTCATCCCCGAAGGCGCCAGGAAATTGCTTTAAATCTACCCTGTCTGGCATCTCAGGCATGATACCTTGGGTAAACAATGCGTCCAAATGCTCAATTTGCTGTTTTTTATCGAACTCATTAACCTCTGCAATGAGCATTTTTTCAATATATTTATCCAATTGATAACAGCTAAGCCGGGCACAAAGTACCGCCAACTGATAAATACGACGCTTACAATAGACATCGACTCTGTGCAATAATCGAACCAGCTTCGCGGTTTCAAGGGAAGCATATTTATAATCAGGCACGACATTTTCAGGTAGAGGCGTTACCCCATACGCTATCGACAAGTGAGCTAGATAATAGCAGCAAAATAAATAACCCAAGACATGACCAATAAAGTAGCCTCGGTCATAGGTGTAGCTCATTACCCCAAAGTGACCCAATACATAACTATTGAGACTGGCCTGGTCAGCAACACTGTCTTTGTCTCTCAATCTCCCTACCGTAGGAAATTTTAGATGGTTTCTATTCACTGAAGTCAGTTGCCAACCCACAGGCTGCTGAGCGGGCATGTGATGCACAATGTCCGCAATAAGATCATCAACAATGTGCAACTGTTGCCACATCATCTCATTTTTATCTAAATCAATAATGCCACGCTGATCAAGGGCTCGGGCCATTTGGAATTGCTGGTACTCAATAAACTGTGACTTTAATGTCTGTACCATATAGGTGGGACGTAATAAGGGATTTATGGTATAAAAAAACTCAGTGCGTTTTAGCTGATGTTGATACAACGCCACTCGCTGTTTGGCCACCTTCTCCATTTCCTTGGCTTGGACAGAGTTATTAATCTCTAAAGCTTCGGTTTGGTATAACGCAATTAATTCCGCTTTTGTCTTTGGCATGGTCATAGGCTCATCCACAACGTCAATAGCCTGTAGCTCATCTTGCTGAGCAACGACAGGTTCGGAGCTAACGTTATCTTTAGCCTTAATTTGCGCGGTAATCGTTATTGAACGGTTTGCCATAATATTATCTCGACCCTCTTTAAGATGCCTTTATCATAACATTATTGCCAAAGCTGAACATCTTAGTTTCATGAGCAGTTTGGTAGTCGTTGACTCAGTAATTCATGCGTCAATCCATGTAAATAGAGAGCCATAAATAATAGATTCGAGAGGCGTGCAAGGATTTAAATAAAAAGACAGAAATGCAAAAAAACCAATCAAGACAACGTCTAGATTAGCAACTTATATAATATTGGGCTTTGAGAAGTAAGGGAGAGAATAAAAAATGGGGCGACTGATGGGACTTGAACCCACGACAACCGAGATCACAACCCGGGGCTCTACCAACTGAGCTACAGCCGCCATAATCAACACAGAGTGTATTGAAAGTGCAATGTATTACCTAACATTCTAGATATTACAGTTCAGGCGAAAGTGGTGCGCCTGGCAGGATTCGAACCTGCGACCACCTGCTTAGAAGGCAGATGCTCTATCCAACTGAGCTACAGGCGCTCATAGTGCTAACATCGTTGTTATCGAACTACACTGTTATTAAAACACATATAGAGTAATAAACAACAAATGTCGTATTTAAAGCATAAAAAAAAGCCTGTAAGGCTCTAGTAAAAAGTGGTCGGAGTGATAGGATTCGAACCTACGACCCTCTGGTCCCAAACCAGATGCGCTACCAAACTGCGCCACACTCCGATATCTTACTTTTCTTTTTTACGACTTTGATAACTGTATGATTAACTTAATCATATGTGTCATCGCTATCGAGGTGCATATAATAGGATTAAACTTTAATCTTGTCAACACTTTTTTTAAAATATTTTCAAAAAATGTCGAATCTATTATAAAACCTTCAAATCAGTAGTAACCCCTGTTGGGGATCAAAAGGTATTACACTCATTTGTGTAATCCTGCCTGAATCATCACCGTCCTGATTTGAGTGCCTATTCTCGTCCAAATTATCAAAAACGTCAAGCCTTTGTGTAAAAGTTTTTGTTTTTGGATAGATTAACCAAGCATTTTGACAATTCAGGTGCTGTTGATAGCTATAAAGTTGCTGCCAATCTGCTCCGCTCACCTGAGTCGCAGCAGAAAGCGATTTATATTTGATATCTAATACATGACTAATCTGGCCCTCTTGGGTCATTATACAAGCATCCGGTACCAGCTTTTGAACGACCTTTGACTCTAATCCTGATTTAGGAAAATTCGTCTTTAAGTATAGCCAGTCGAAACTGGGTTGAATAATAAGTCGACTATTTGCGAGCTGCTGGGAAGCCCAACTTTGAAGCTTACCCAGTACCCAGCGCTCAAACGCATGGTTCATATTGATCATGAGTGAGGCAACCGGCAACTGATCTACTGACTTATCCTCTGTGCCTTGCCTAGACTCAGCCCCAGGCCCTTGTGTCAATATCCACCACCCCCACTCTATGGCCTGAGTCACCACTTGCGCCTGTACAAGGCTCAACTGACTACCCCAAGTGGCTGTACTGCTTTTTAGCTGTTGGTAAACCCCTTCCCAGCTCTGAGGAGGCAACACCATAACCCCTTGCAAGATGCTCGGCATCTGCTGATCAAAGCTACTTTCATTTATGACATTTTGAGCAGACAGTTTCTGCAGCTGTTGCCAAGCAGTGGCCAAAAACTGGGCCAATAGTTGATCCGTCTCAAATACCGCTTGTTCAGTATATAGGTAATGCGGGCGATGCCAGTTGTTTTTTAACTGAGCCGCAAGATTAATTTTACCTTGTGCTTTGGGCTGGTTATGTACCTGAGTTTGATAGCGATTGGGTAAAATCCCTGCCGCTTGTTGCAGTGCTTGACGAATTGTTGCTAGCAAGCCTTCATACCAAGGCTTATCTAGCGTACGTGAAGCGCTTGCAAGTTGCGAGGGTATTGTTGGGTAAGAAGGCATATAAAAGCCAGGTTTAGCGGCTAGGTCTAGCGCCGCTAGCTCTTTCCCTATGTTATCTTCACTAATATCCGCTAACATTACTGCCACCCACTGGCGAGCCTGCACTATCTCCGCCTTACGCTTAACCAATATAGCCGTTGAGTCCGTTGCAGTTAGCAGTTGGGAGGGGCTTTGATGAGTTTCTGATGCTGTCTCTACACTAATTTTTGGCAGTATCTCTAAAGTTAAGCCACTGGGCAGAATTATTTTTGCTAAATAATGGCTGACAACTAAGCTCAGCTGGCCGCGCTTAATTTCTATGCCAAAGCAAGGTAATTCTTGCTCAATTAAATAGTCAAAGTCTGTGCTGTGAGCAAAGTCTTGTCGGCTAAGACGCTGATGTTCAAAGCAGCTAATCACGCCGTCATGCTGATACGCGTTCATAGCACCATATCGATCTGCATTTTGCACCGTAAGGCCTGAATACAAGGGCTATAACTCCTGTGCAGACAAATAACTGGCATAAAGCAGCTGATAGGGCTTAGCGGTTAGATATACATTTGCACCCTTAGTCCCTTTTTCTAGCTCAGTATTTACTGTGGCTGCGGCAATAAATTCAGGGTTTAATCCAGCTGGGGCGGAAGCCTGAACATGCACAATAGGAGACCCATGCGCCCCTTGAGGATTGGACTTAACACCCGTTTGTAGCAAGCTAAGCGAAGGAGTTATCTCAGTAAAGTCGTCAATCAATTGATTGCCCCCACTGCCCTGGCCATACAACACCTGTGCCAATAGCCCAGGGATTTGTGCCGGCATAGCACTGAGTTTTATGTACTCAATGATTTGCGGAATAACCTGACGATATAGGCGTCGAGCCAGCTGAGCGGTATCGCTTATACCCATAAAATAAGACTGCCCCAACTGAGCTTCTGCGCCAAATAAAGTAAACAAGCGCTGATTTAAAGCTTGCATTAAAGCGGCTAAGTTAACGCTATCGCCTGCTTTGTCTTCAACGTCAATTAGAATTGAGCTGTCGGGATAGCAAGTGACAAACTCAAAGCGTCTTCTAAAGGCCGTGTCTAAAGTCGCCAAGGAGCGGTCTTGAGTATTCATGGTGGCATAGATATCGACGTTGCTAGGCACCATGAATTGACGTCCTGAGTAAGCCAGACGTACCGCCATTGGGGTTGCTCCGCCTGCCCGCTTGCTCGGCTCTATGACGCTCATAAGCTCCCCAAAGACTTGTGAGGTATTGGCTCTATTAATCTCATCAATCAACATCGCATAACGGTGACTGGGATCATTACTCGCCTTAGCACACAGCTCCAAAAAAGCCCCTTGCTGTATCTCATACTGCATCTGACCGGTTTGCGGATGAATGCGAGGGCGGATACCTTCCACAAATTCATCATAACCATAAGATTGATGAAAGCTCACCAAACAGCTACGACTCACCACAAGCTCTTGGCTGTCAGGCTGCTTGCCCTGCTCCTCGTATAACGATAGTAGCTCGGATAGCTGACTGCGTAGCGTCTCTTTGATCTCATCTAATAAGAACCACTGACTGCTCTGTGTTTTGTCAAAATAAGAGTTGGCAGAACGCTGGCTGGTATTGACCGTCACAGATTCTGGATGGGCATGTTTGTTTAGCTGAACCCATAAAGTTTGATTGATATTCTCATTGCGTTTATTGGCAGCGGCCTTATCCACGACCAAGGGATGACGCATCATTTCTGGCACCGTCATCAATCTATCTTCTAGCAGCAAAACGCCACATACTACCTCGCACCACCCATAATGGCTGACCTGTTGGACACGCCAACTCTCCCACGAAGCCTCGATGGGCTCATCATATTGCTTTTGCAGCTCAAGCAGCCTATAGGTCTTTCCCGTTCCTGCAACACCAGTAAAAATTATATTGGTAGGCTCAGTTGGTAGGGACGTTAAACGGGGTATCAAATCTTGATTCAAAGTATCTCTTCGCATTTTATAAAGTATTAGTAAGGGGGTTAATTGGCAGTCGGCAACCCTTTTTTGTGACCGCTTTATCATCTCTTATTGGCTAATGGTTTTGCTATACTCTTTTCATTCCTATCAAATATCACTATCTAACTCAAACCATGAAAGCCAATTTAAACCATGAAAGGACGCGTTATGAGCCAGTTATCAAATCTTATACAGCAGGTATCTTCTACTAAAAAAGTAGTGGCTGAAAAAGCTGCCACTATAGCTACCCAACTAAATCTGCCCTCTAAAACAACTCAGCCAAAAAATGAGACTACCGATCAGGACGCCTTTAATAGCGCTCAACCCAAAGCAATTAATAATCCTTTTACCAAAATCTTGAAGGCGGTGCAATTACTGCCCAAATCGACTCAGTCTTTTGTGCTGACCAAAGCCTTTAGTAAGATTGTACCTTATGTCGGCACTACGGGCATTGTTTACGAAGAGGTGAGCCCAAACAAACTGGTGGTTAGCTTAGAAAATAAAAAAGCCGTCCAAAACCACATTGGTTCGGTACATGCTGTGGCAGTAACATTATTGGCTGAGACCGCTACCGGCTTTGTTTTGGCAGTGAATCTACCTTCAGATAGAATCTTACTGGTTAAGTCTTATGAAGTGAACTTCTATCGTCCGGTCAAAAAAGGACAGATAGCAGCCATAGCCACTTTAAGTGATGAGCAGCGTCAATATATTTTAGACACCCCTAAAGGTGAGATGGTCATTCCTTGTGTCATCGAGGACCGTAACTCGGATAGCGACCGGGCTCCAATTACTGTGGATATGACTTGGGCTTGGATTCCAAAATCTGAGCTTAAACAGCGCCGTGAAGGTAAATCTAAAGAAATTAAAACTAAGTAAATTGAAAAATATAAATCTACTAATCTTAGCTTAATCAAGCCCATTCAAAAAGGCACTACTGGTCATCGGTAGTGCCTTTTTTATGGTCTATAATTCAAATTAGAGTCTTCAATAATAACGGCTGAGGTGACTAATATTCCACCATACCACCTCGCATCTCATCGACCAAAGTCATAAACTCAGTACGCCAATCGCGAATGGTCTGCTCATCGGGCAACCACTGATTAGAAAGCGTTACCACATTAACGATTAAGTCATGACTTGAGGCCTCAATACCTTTACTATCTGGGGCAGGCGCATACTGACAGCGGTGATAAGCCTTATTTATATTGGCCAATACCCCAGACTCTAGAGAAATTTTAAGACGCTGTAGCTCTGGTGAAATTAGCGTTTTTTTCTCTAAAGCAGTCTCAATGTAGTCAATACTGGGCTGGCTGGTATCTAAGTTATAGAAATGGGCCAATTCCTGTAAAAAAGCCCATAACGCCCCTTGCAGATGAAAAATAGCGGTTTCACAGTGGGCTTGATATAGCTGCTTATCTGCCGTATCCTCGGCTTGCTTACACGCCACTCTACAAAAATAAAACTTTTGATTGGTACGATCTGCTTGATAACGGGCCACTCTACCTTTGTCTGCCATTTTTAGTCTCAACCCTGCTTAGATAAAATATAAATGTACCATAAAAACGCCATTTATATACCACTGATCCTTGCTGAAAATAAAAAACCCGCTCAATATAAGCAGGCTTCATAGAATTTGGTATAAGTCATAAATCACTCAAAGCATTTATTTGGGTGGGAATACATGCTCTTTATAAATCTCTAGCACCCCATTTTCTTTATCAACAAATATTCTTTCTACCCCAAAGCCTCTTCGTGCCATATCCGGATTTTTATGGTAAATATCGATGGTCTTGGCCGCTTTGAAATCTGATGAGTATTTGGTGACGTTTTTATTAACCAACAGCGGCTTTAATTCGCCACCATTAATTTTATAACTAATAACGGCCGTATTAGGAATAAAAGACTGTTTTTTACTAATACTGCCTCCCTCCGGCATTTTAATATAGCCATCGGTAAGTAATAATCTTTCTAAATCAAAACTATACTTATCTACTTTAAAATCAGCTTTTACTTTTGGATCGGTATACCAGCGATAGTTATATAAATCCACTCCCCTATTTAACTGCTTATATAAATGATCAGTAATGCCTTTATAGCTATCTGCCTTCATTTTTAATACATTACCATCATAACTGGCAGTTAAGTTTGGGCAGCTGATATCAAAACTAGGATCCGTTTTATTACTGTCACCCACGCTTACCGTCTTAAATTTCTTAGGTGATGAGCCGGTTGTACGCCAGTTGGCATTAATATCTAAACCGTCTTTCATAGACATTAACATGATATTTAAACTATCACAGTCTGGCGTTTTGTTTTCAGCGTACGCAGCATTCATCGTCCCTGCTGAGAACAAAGCAGATATTAACAGAATAACTTTTCTCATGATTGCCTCAAAAAATTAATCAAAATAAATAAAACTATTCTTCTATCATTATTGATTTATTATTAAATAAATGCGGTAGTTTACTATTGTTATAATACAGAGAAGTTAAACAAACAGTAAGTTTAGTTAACTCATTAAATAATAATCTTTTTTAATAACGGTTATTTGTATAGTTATAAAGCCTTATGAACTCCGATTCAAGCTCATTTGCTGGGTTGCAAGCTAATTTTTAGTATCTTAAGACTGTTTTTTTATTCAAAAATAAGTTCGGAGTTTAATAAGTAACTGATATATACCAATTTATTGCAATAAAAAAATCCGGCACGAATGCCGGATTTTTTAATAACTATTAATGTTACTTTTACTCAAATCAATAGGTAGGACTTACTGACCTGGTTTGTCTTGGCTAAGCTCTTGTGCAAAGGCTTCATCGAAGCTTCTGAAGTCTTGAGCGGTAGTATTTGCTTCTAGATCAAACGCAGCATCTAGAGCGCTTTCTACATCATAAGCCGGCTTACCTTCTTTGGCTTTCTTACGAGCTGCATGATAAGCAAGACCTGTCCCCGCTGGAATCAAGCGACCAACAACCACGTTCTCTTTCAGACCACGTAGTTCATCCACTTTACCAGTAACCGCAGCAGCAGTTAACACGCGCGTAGTTTCCTGGAACGAAGCCGCTGAGATGAAGCTTTCAGTGGCCAAGCTGGCTTTGGTAATACCAAGTAACTGACGCTCAAACTGTACTGGGAACTTATCTTCAGCCAATAGTTTCTCGTTCAGCGCTTTCACATCAGCGTATTCAACCTGATCGCCCTTGAAGTAGTTAGAATCACCAGCATCAGTTACTTCTACTTTACGTAACATCTGACGGATAATAACTTCAATGTGCTTATCGTTGATCTTAACACCTTGCAGACGATAAACCTCTTGTACTTCGTCAACGATGTAGTTCGCTAGAGCGGTCTCACCTTGTAAGCGTAAGATATCATGCGGATTCAACGGACCATCTGCAATAACCTCACCACGAGCAACGGTTTCGTTTTCGAATACGTTGATTTGACGCCATTTTGGAATGAGCTCTTCATGTACTTCGCCATCTTCATTGGTAATGATGAAGCGGTTCTTACCTTTGGTTGAGGTGCCGAAGCTTACCACACCAGACATTTCTGCCATGATGGCATGATCTTTCGGACGACGTGCTTCAAATAAGTCAGCAACACGTGGCAGACCACCGGTAATATCTTTAGTACCTGAAGTCGCTTGTGGTACACGACCTAATACCGAACCGGCCGTCACTTCTTCACCATCAGAGACACGGATAATAGTCTCAGCTGGTAGGAAGTAAACCACTTCTTTACCGCCTGTAGTGTCTAGAATAATTGCTGGACGTAAGTCTTTTGAGTTACTTGGACGGTCTTTTGAACCAAGAATCTCAAATGAGCTCATACCTGTGGCTTCATCAATCTTAACCGTGGCAGTTGAGCCATCGATAATGTCACTGAAGCGAGCTTTACCAGCGAATTCTGTGATAATTGGGTGAGTGTGTGGATCCCATTTAGCAATAGACTGTCCACTCTCAACTTGATCACCATCTTTCACTAGAACACTTGAACCATAAGGGACTTTATAGCGCTCACGCTCACGGCCCACATCATCCGCAATACCGATTTCAGCAGAACGAGAAACGATAACTAGGTGACCATCCACGTGCTCAACCGTCTTCATGTTATGGAAGCGGATGAAACCTGAATTACGCACAGAGATACTGTTGTCTACTGAGGTCGAGCTCGCCGCACCCCCTACGTGGAACGTACGCATGGTTAACTGAGTACCTGGCTCACCAATTGACTGAGCAGCCATAACACCCACAGACTCACCGATGTTCACTTTATGACCACGGGCTAAGTCACGACCATAACACTGAGCACAAACCCCATGTGGCACATCACAAGTAATTACTGAACGCACCCACACCTCATCGATACCATTGTTATCAATTAGCTGTACGCCTTGCTCATCAATCAAAGTACCAGCCGCTAAGATCACTTCATCTTCACGGTTGATAACGTCGGTTGCTACCACGCGACCTAACACACGATCACCCAGCTTCTCGATGATTTCACCACCTTGAATGTGTGGTGTCATGCGAACGCCTTTTTCAGTACCACAATCGTTCTCTGTGATAACCAAATCTTGCGCCACGTCTACTAAACGACGGGTTAAGTAACCTGAGTTAGCAGTCTTCAGTGCAGTATCCGCAAGACCTTTACGGGCACCGTGAGTCGAGATAAAGTACTGAAGTACCGATAGACCCTCACGGAAGTTAGCCTTAATTGGGGTCTCAATAATTGAACCATCTGGCTTAGCCATCAGACCACGCATACCTGCTAACTGACGAATCTGTGCTGCACTACCACGAGCACCAGAGTCTGACATGATGAAGATAGAGTTGAATGATTTCTGTTCTTCCTCTTCACCTTGTGCGTTGATAACTTTGTCAGTAGACAAGTTGTCCATCATCGCTTTGGCTACTTTATCGTTGGTACGTGACCAAATATCGACTACTTTGTTATAGCGCTCACCAGCAGTTACGAAACCTTGCTCAAACTGTTGTTCAATTTCACGAACTTCAGCATCAGCCGCTTCGATAAGCTCTTTCTTCTTAGGTGGAATAACCATGTCTTCAATACCGATAGACACACCTGATAGAGTTGCTTGAGCAAAACCTAGGTACATCAATTGGTCAGCGAAGATAACACTTTCTTTCACACCACGAGTACGGTAGCAAGAGTTCATTAGTTTTGAGATGTTTTTCTTAGTCATCTCAACGTTACACTCTTCGAACTTCATACCTTTTGGCATGATGTTCCAGATCAATAAGCGACCCGCTACAGTATCTTGTAAGTGTGTTTCTTTAGTGGCATTACCTTCTTCATCAAAAGTGGTTTCGGTAACACGAACTTTAATTTTTGCGTTTACGTGTAGGTCATTTGATCCAATCGCGCGCAACGCTTCATTAACCGTGGCGAAGATCATGCCTTCACCTTTGGCATTAATTGATGAGCGGCTAATGTAGTATAGACCCAGTACAACGTCTTGTGAGGGTACGATAATCGGATCACCGTTAGCAGGTGATAAGATGTTGTTCGTAGACATCATAAGCACACGGGCTTCTAACTGTGCTTCAAGAGTTAATGGCACGTGTACTGCCATTTGGTCACCGTCGAAGTCAGCGTTAAACGCGGTACAAACTAGCGGGTGTAGCTGAATCGCTTTACCTTCAATTAGTACGGGCTCAAACGCTTGTAGACCCAATCTGTGCAGTGTTGGCGCACGGTTTAGTAATACTGGATGCTCACGGATTACCATGGCCAGCATATCCCAAACTTGTGGCTCTTCACGCTCTACCATCTTCTTAGCTTGTTTAATGGTAGTGGCCATACCGTGTGATAATAGTTTTGAATAAGTGAATGGCTTGAATAATTCAAGAGCCATTTTCTTCGGCAAACCACACTGATGTAGACGTAGGGTTGGACCCACAACAATTACTGAACGGCCAGAATAGTCAACACGCTTACCTAGTAAGTTTTGACGGAAACGACCTTGCTTACCTTTAATCATATCAGCAAGCGATTTTAAAGGACGCTTGTTACTACCGGTAATAGCACGACCACGACGACCATTATCTAATAACGCATCTACTGATTCTTGTAGCATACGTTTTTCGTTACGCACAATGATATCTGGTGCGTTAAGCTCTAAAAGACGCTTTAAACGGTTGTTACGGTTGATAACACGGCGATATAAATCGTTTAGATCTGACGTCGCAAAGCGGCCGCCTTCTAGCGGTACTAGAGGACGTAAGTCTGGTGGTAGTACTGGTAAGATACTCATTACCATCCACTCAGGCTTGTTATTAGAGTCACGGAAAGCTTCTAATAACTTAAGACGCTTAGACATTTTCTTAAGCTTGGTTTCAGAACCGGTGTTAGGAATCTCTTCACGTAGATCATCGATTTCAAGATCAATATCAATGTCTTTTAATAGGTCTTGAATCGCTTCAGCACCCATTTTAGCGATAAATTCATCACCGAACTCTTCTAACGCTTTATAGTAGTCTTCATCATCAAGCAGTTGATACTTCTCTAAAGAAGTCATGCCTGGATCGGTTACCACATAGCTTTCGAAATACAATACGCGCTCGATATCACGTAGTGTCATATCAAGTAATAGACCGATACGGCTTGGTAATGATTTTAAGAACCAAATGTGAGCAACTGGACTAGCCAAATCGATGTGGCCCATACGGTCACGACGAACCTTGGCTGTGGTCACTTCTACACCACATTTTTCACAAATTACGCCCTGGAATTTACGGCGCTTGTACTTACCACAAAGACACTCAAAGTCTTTTACTGGACCAAAGATTTTGGCACAGAATAGACCGTCACGCTCAGGCTTAAAGGTACGGTAGTTAATAGTTTCTGGTTTTTTTACTTCACCATGTGACCATGATTTAATAGTCTCTGGAGCAGCCAATGAAATCTGAATGCTATCAAATTCACGTTTGCCGTTGTCGGCAGGGCTTTTCATAATATCGAGTAAATCTTTCAAGTTGCTTCTCCGTTATATGTGTTCACGGCAGGGGTCATCACTATTATTTATGTTCAATAATACATTTTTAGCGATGACCCAAACTTACCGTTGAAGGCAATGAATTAGGCTGAGTTAAAGGATAAGACTAATTACTTTCTTTTAGCTCAATATTAATACCCAATGACTTAATCTCTTTGGTCAGTACGTTGAATGACTCAGGCATGCCTGGATCCATGTACTGTTCACCATCGACGATGTTCTTATACATACGCGTACGACCTTCAACATCATCCGACTTCACTGTTAGCATCTCTTGCAACGTGTAAGTTGCGCCGTATGCTTCTAGGGCCCAAACTTCCATCTCACCGAAGCGCTGACCACCAAATTGTGCTTTACCACCTAATGGTTGCTGCGTTACTAATGAGTATGAACCTGTTGAGCGAGCATGCATCTTGTCATCTACTAAGTGGTTTAGTTTCAGCATGTACATGTAGCCCACAGTCACAGGACGGTCAAACTTCTGGCCAGTACGACCATCATATAAAGTCTGCTGACCTGAAGTTGGATAACCTGCAAGTTCTAAAAGCTCATCAATTTGAACTTCGCGTGCGCCATCAAATACCGCAGTACCCATAGGCACACCATCACGCAAGTTATTGGCAAGTGCCATGATGTCTTCATCACTCAAGCTGTCTAAGTCAGCTTGCTCACCGCCCACCTTGTTGTAAATCTTATCTAAGAAGTCACGTAACTCAGCCACTGCAGCTTGGGCTTTAAGCATGCCATTAATCTTGTCACCAAGACCTTTAGCCGCCATACCTAAGTGAGTCTCAAGCACCTGACCGATGTTCATACGCGAAGGTACACCTAATGGGTTCAATACGATATCCACTGGGTTACCATGTTCGTCATATGGCATGTCTTCTACGGGCATGATGCGTGATACAACCCCTTTGTTACCATGACGACCGGCCATCTTATCACCAGGCTGAATGCGACGTTTAACCGCTAGGTAAACTTTAACGATTTTTTGTACGCCGTGCTGTAGATCATCACCCGCGGTTAACTTACGTTTTTTCTCAGCGAACTTAGTGTCGATGTCTTTTTGCTTATCTACTAAGAACTCTTGAATTTGAGTCAAACGCTCAGCAATCTCTTCTTCTACTGGCTGAATGTCTAGTAAAGTCTCTAAAGACATTTCTAGTAATTCAGATTCTGCCAATACGGTACCTGACTTAAGGCCAGCGCCACCACTGATAGCTTTACCATCAAGTAAATGACTAATACGGCTACGCGCTGCTTCTTCAAAGATACGAAGCTCTTCTTTTAAATCTTTACGATAGTCGTCTAATTGAGCTTTTTCGATCGCTTTAGCACGAGCGTCTTTTTCTACGCCATCACGAGTAAAGACTTGAACGTCAATAACCGTACCTTTGGTAGAAGTTGGCACACGCAAAGAAGTATCTTTAACGTCTGCTGCTTTCTCACCGAAGATGGCTCTCAGAAGTTTTTCTTCTGGCGTTAATTGTGTTTCACCTTTTGGTGTTACTTTACCAACAAGGATGTCACCCGCATCTACTTCAGCACCGATGTAAACAATACCTGACTCATCAAGCGCAGATAAAGCAGCTTCCCCTACGTTTGGAATATCGGCAGTAATTTCTTCAGTACCCAGTTTAGTATCACGCGCCACACAAGTTAATTCTTGAATATGGATGGTTGTGAAACGGTCTTCTTTTACCACACGCTCAGATAACAAAATCGAATCTTCGAAGTTATAACCGTTCCATGGCATAAATGCCACACGCATGTTCTGACCCAATGCCAACTCACCTAAGTCAGTTGAGGGACCATCGGCTAAGATGTCACCGCCAGCGATTTCATCGCCTTGGTTAACAATAATGCGCTGGTTGATACAGGTGTTTTGGTTTGAGCGGGTATATTTAATTAAGTTATAAATATCGATACCGGCTTCACCTGGCTGCATCTCCTCTTCGTTAACACGAACTACGATACGAGAAGCATCCACGTCTTCAATAACACCACCTCGCTTAGCAATAACACACACACCAGAGTCACGGGCTACGTGACGCTCCATACCGGTACCTACTAATGGCTTATCAGCACGTAGCGTAGGAACAGCCTGACGTTGCATGTTCGAACCCATCAAGGCACGGTTAGCATCATCATGCTCAAGGAATGGAATTAAGCTGGCTGCAACTGAAACAACCTGGCTTGGTGATACGTCCATATGCGTTACTTTGTCGCTTGGCATACGTACAGATTCACCACCACTACGTACCATTACCATCTCTTCAGCAAGCACACCGTTTTCATCTAACTCAGAGTCAGCCTGAGCGATAACAGTACCTACTTCTTCAATGGCCGATAAGTATTCGATATCATCGGTTACTTTACCGTCTACTACTTTACGATATGGGGTTTCTAAGAAACCAAATTCGTTGGTCTTAGCAAAGGTCGCTAATGAGTTAATCAGACCAATGTTTGGACCTTCAGGGGTCTCAATTGGACACACACGACCATAGTGAGTGTTATGAACGTCACGCACTTCGAAGCCTGCACGCTCACGAGTTAGACCACCTGGGCCTAAAGCTGAAATACGACGCTTGTGGGTAATCTCAGATAAGGGGTTGTTTTGGTCCATGAACTGAGACAACTGGCTTGAACCAAAGAACTCTTTAACCGCAGCCGCAACTGGCTTAGAGTTAATTAAATCTTGTGGCGATAAGTTATCAGATTCAGCAGAGCTCAAACGCTCTTTAACCGCACGCTCAACACGTACTAGACCCACACGGAACTGGTTTTCGGCCATTTCGCCCACTGAACGAATACGACGGTTACCTAAGTGGTCAATATCGTCCACTTCACCAATACCGTTACGGATATTGATCAGCTCTTTTAATACGTCAATAATGTCTTCTTTAGTCAATACGCTTTGTTCACGCTTAACATCTGGATCATCACTGTTTTCAAAAGGACGACCTAAACGACGGTTGAACTTCATGCGACCTACGTTAGATAAATCATAACGGTCTGCATTGAAGAACATACTTTCGAACAGTTTTTCAGCAGTATCAATCGTTGGTGGCTCACCTGGACGCATCACTTTATAAATTTCGATTAGCGCTTCTTCGCGGCTACCGGTGCTATCCGCACGTAGCGTATCAGCGATATAAGTACCATGGTCGATATCGTTAGTGAATAGAATCTTGAACTCTTTGATAGATTCACTGGCTTCAAAGGCACTTAACTTAACCAATAATTCATGGTCAATTAAAGTGTTGGCTTTGGCGATTACTTCGTCATTAACTACGATGTCTTCTGCCAAAATACGCTCATATAAGTACTCATCAGGGACAGCTAGCTTTTTCATGCCAGACTGTTCGATTTGACGAATACGACGGGCGTTAATACGCTTACCTTGCTCAACCAGTACTTCACCGTCTGGTGATACGATATCGAACTGAGCCATCTCGCCACGTAGACGATCAGCAACCAAGTCAATTTCGAATTGCTCTTCACCTTTATATACAGAAACTTTTTCGAAGAAAGTATCTAAAATTTCATTGGTGTCCATGCCTAACGCACGTAGGATAATAGTACCCAATAGCTTACGACGACGGTCAATACGAGCGAATACTAAATCTTTTGCATCAAACTCAAAGTCTAACCATGAGCCACGGTAAGGAATGATACGGGCGTTATAAAGTACTTTACCGCTCGAGTGTGACTTACCTTTATCGTGGTCAAAGAACACCCCTGGTGAACGGTGTAATTGAGAAACGATAACACGCTCAGTACCATTAATAATAAAGGTACCGTTATCGGTCATTAATGGGATTTCACCCATATATACGTTTTGTTCACGAATATCTTTAATAGCTGCTTTGCTATTTTTGTCTTTGCTATCTTTATCTTTGATAACCAAACGGATTTTTACACGCAGTGGTGCTGCATACGTTGATCCACGAGAAATACACTCGCGCTCATCGAACTCTGGTGCACCTAAATAGTACTCAACAAATTGCAGTTCGGCGTTGTTTGAATTACTTTCGATTGGGAAAATAGATGAAAATGCAGCTTGAAGGCCGGTATTCTCACGCGCTTTAGGCTTTTTATTTTCCTGCAAAAATTGCTCATAGGAATCCACTTGAATCGCCAATAGATACGGGATATCCATTACATGTGGCAACTCGGCAAAACTTTTGCGAATACGTTTTTTTTCAGTATAGGAATATGCCATCGAGAGTCCTTACAGTAGACAGTAAAATAAAAATGATTCATTTTTAAAAATTAAGTGGTTAATAATTAACTTATTACTCAAGTTCTAAATAGGAATCATCAGATTGAAACAGTGAGAATGACCTTTGATAATGCCTGTTGTGCATACAATCATGACGTTTTGACTCATTATTTGAGTGTCGACGCCGCCAAACCCATTACAAACGTTAATAGCTAATGGTTTTTGCTAGTTATTGAAACGAATTATTACAAAAAAGTTGTTAAATTAGGTTAAAAAGAAGCCAAACGACAGATGCAAAAAAACCCCAAGCACGAGCGTACCTAGGTCTAAATAAATAGGATAGAAGCTAACGATGTTTTAAACATGCAAATTGTCTGTCCCTTGGTCTGTATTAATCGCTAAACGTTCGTTAAGCTGATGTTGATGAGATATTAACGTGACGCCTGTCAACCATTTAGGCTAATACAAAAGGTCAAGTGCGAGATTATACAATAGCTTTATGACAAAAGCAACCGCCTCTATAATTCAATAGAGTATAAATAAAAAAAGCCAACAATGCATATTACATTGTTGGCTTTATAGTTAGATAAGATTTAACCCTTACCTAACCGAACTTATAATAGATTAATCTCTATTATTTAAGTTCTACAGTAGCGCCTGCTTCTTCAAGCTTTTTCTTAAGCTCTTCAGCTTCTGCTTTGTTAGCGCCTTCTTTGATTGGAGCTGGAGCGCCTTCAACTAGTTCTTTAGCTTCTTTTAGACCTAGGCCAGTAGCTTCACGAACTGCTTTAATTACGCCAACTTTCTTGTCGCCGAAGCTAGCAAGAATAACGTCGAACTCATCTTTTTCTTCAGCAGCAGCAGCGCCACCAGCAGCAGCAGCAGGTGCAGCAGCAACAGCAGCAGCAGCCGTTACGCCGAATTTTTCTTCCATTTCGCTGATTAGTTCAACGATGTCCATTACTGACATTTCAGCGATTGCGTTTAATACATCTTCTCTAGATAGTGCCATGGGATTTCTCCATATTCTGATAAATTTAAAGGGTTTAATTAACATCAATACAGTTTGTTTATGCCACTAGGCGATGATCATGCTGTATTAATCGAAAACAACTTAGTAACTGACTTATATAAGTTAAGTCGTTATAAACTAAGCGGCTTCTTTTGCGTCTTTTACTGCTGCAACAGTACGTACAAACTTGCCTGGTACTTCTTTCATAGTACGTGCAAGCTTGGTTACTGGTGCCTTCATTGTTGCCATCAAGATAGACAGTGCTTCGTCGCGTGTTGGAAGTTTAGCTACGCGCTCTAATTCCTCAGGACCAAACAACTCACCACCAACTGATACAAGCTTTGGCTCTAAAGCTTTATGTTCTTTGCTGAACTCATAAATAACACGAGCAGCTGAACCTAAATCTTCAGTAGAAAAAGCCAGTAACAATGGGCCAACCATCTTATCTGACATGCACTCAAAGTTAGTACCTTCAAAAGCACGCTTAGCTAGCGTGTTTTTAACTACTTTAAGTACAACACCTTTCTCACGTGCTTGAACACGTAGTTCAGTTAACTGACCTACTTCAAGACCGTGATAATCAGCAGCAACTGCTGAATAAGCATTTGCAGCAACTTCAGACACTTCAGCCACAACTTTTTGTTTCTGTTCTAGCGTTAATGCCATGAGTTGACTCCTTGATCTCTTCAACATTGCTTTCACAATGCCGAATTGACGTTTCTATTACTAAAGCTACTGGTCAAATATTAACTAAATAATTTTTGACCACTCTAGTAACGCTGAATACGGCACCTTTATCAGAATGAATAAGAAACTAAATGGATAAACTCTATTTAATTCCCATGATCAAACTTTTTTGGTCACCGTCTGCGTAGGCCAATATTGGGCTAATAATGATTAGAAAACCAAACATTAACACCAACATCAATTAACAGTATGCCTACGGTTATAAATCAAAAGATTTACTTCCTCAACATACCTACCTACGGTCTTAGACAGCATAGCTTTGGCTAAGCTGACCTAATATTTTAATACTTTAAATTTGGGTGATAATTCAAGTCTCAAATAAGGAGAGCTCAAATTATCACTAAATAACTAATAAATTAGTTGAATTACTTAGCCATGCGGTATGGTAGTGGATCTAATGTGATGCCAGGACCCATAGTGCTTGATAAAGTAATTTTCTTAATGTAGATACCTTTAGAAGTAGCTGGCTTAGCACGACGGATGTCTGATAATAAAGCCTGTACGTTCTGCTGGATTTGCTCAACAGTGAAACCAACCTGACCGATAGTGGTGTGGATGATACCTGCTTTGTCTACACGGTAAGTAGCCTGACCTGCTTTAGCGTTTGCAACTGCTTCAGCAACGTTAGGAGTAACTGTACCTACTTTAGGGTTAGGCATTAAGCCACGTGGACCTAGGATAGTACCTAACTGACCCACTACACGCATGGCGTCTGGAGCTGCAATAACAACGTCAAAGTCTAGGTTGCCCGCTTTAACTTGTTCTGCAAGATCTTCCATACCCACTACGTCAGCACCAGCTTCTTTAGCAGCATCAGCAGCAGCGCCTTGGGCGAATACAGCGATACGCTTAGTTTTACCAGTACCTGCAGGTAGGTTAGTTGCACCACGAACTACTTGGTCTGATTTACGTGGATCAACACCTAGGTTGATAGCGATATCAACTGACTCTTTGAATTTAAGAGGAGGTAGTTCGTTTAAAATAGTTACCGCTTCTTCAAGAGTGTATAACTTTTCGTTTTCTACACGCTCAGCGATCAATTTTTGACGTTTAGTAAGCTTACTCATTTACACACCCTCCACATCGATGCCCATTGAACGCGCAGTACCAGCGATGGTACGTACAGCAGCGTCCAGGTCAGCAGCAGTCAAATCAGCATTCTTAGTTTGCACGATTTCTTCTAGCTGTGCACGAGTAACTTTACCTACTTTAGTAGTATTTGGAACACCAGAACCTTTAGCGATGCCAGCAGCTTTACGCAGCAAGAACGCAGCAGGTGGTGACTTCATGATAAATGTAAATGATTTATCAGCGTATACTGTAATTTCAGTAGGAATTGGCAGACCTGGTTCCATGCTAGCTGTCGCTGCGTTGAACTCTTTACAGAATGCCATGATGTTCACACCTTTTTGACCTAGTGCAGGACCAATCGGTGGTGAAGGGTTTGCTTTGCCAGCAGGCACTTGTAGTTTGATGTAACCATCAATCTTCTTAGCCATGAGTTTTCTCCTTTACGGGTGATAACGCTTGCTGCTCACACTTACCAATTTTATTGAAGCAAGTTGATAAGCAGAGCTATCCGCTCCCCGGTGGGTAAAATATTTAGTTCAGTTGATTTGTAGTAAGCCTATTAGCTTAACTTTTCAACCTTACTAAACTCTAATTCGACCTGAGTCGGTCTGTTAAATACGTTTACGGTCAGTTGTAACTTCGATTTTTCGTAATCTACTTTTTCAACCAAACCTTTAAAATCTGTAAATGGTCCGTCGATAACCAGAACTTCTTCACCTGGCTCAAACAAAGTCTTAGGACGTGGTGCTTCTTCACTTTGTTTAAGACGATTTAAGATGCGATCGGCCTCAACTTTAGTAATAGGTGCTGGATTCTCTGGCGTACCGCCGATGAAGCCGGTAATACGGGGGCAATCATTAACGATGTGCCAAGTATCATCATTCATTTCCATCTCTACTAATACGTAGCCTGGAAAGAATTTACGCTCACTTTTACGCTTTTTGCCGTCTTTCATTTCAACGACTTCTTCGGTAGGTACTAAAACCTCACCGAATTTATCAGCGAACTCACTGCGATTGATACGATCCGTCAAGTAGCGTTGGACCTGCTTTTCATAGCCTGAAAATGCTTGCACAATATACCAGCGCATAGGTTTCTCCATGACGTCAATCAAACGATTGCTGATTAAAAAAACAGGCTGTATGGCTTATATAACTTATATCAAGATAAAGGTTATATGAAGCCCAGCCCTAACAATTCTTTATTCTAATACTACCGGTAGCCAATGCTGGCTTATTTAGCCAATAAAGGCACCAACCAACCAGTTAAATAAGTTATCTAACAACCAAACTATAACCGCGACAATGCCAATTACTAATAAGCTTTGCCAAGTATATTGAATGGTTTCATTCTTACTTGGCCAAGTAACACGACGTAGCTCAATACTCGCATCTTTAAGTAATACCTTAAAGCTACGACCTTGATTGGTTAAAGCCAAACAGATGATAGCTAAAACAATCAGAGCAGCAATAATGCCCACTCGTGTCCACAAATCGTTAGCAGGTTGCCAAATGCCTGGTAATTTATATTGTACCAAGGTAGCCCCAATTAAGGAGGCCAATGCAAGTCCCCAAAGTGCCATATCTTTTGGCGAACGGGTTTTTGCAACTTCCACTGCACTTTTACCAGAAAGGTCTTGACCCAACGTATTATGAGCGCCCTGCCTAGCGTCAGATACCTTTCTTTCTAGGTTATCCTGTTGTTTGCTCATAGTTGAATTGCCTTACGACGTAGACGATAGAATTAATGCCGCCTATCTGTATGGTAAAAGAAGAGTGCTTGGTACTATTTAGCTTATCAAGCCATTAAGCTTATAACTTCGTTAAGCTTAAACAGTAATAAAGTGGCAGGCGATGAGGGACTCGAACCCCCAACCCTCGGTTTTGGAAACCGATGCTCTACCAATTGAGCCAATCGCCTTTAGTTAAGGTTGACTATTATACAATCTTTTTTGTGGAATGCAACCCTTGTGAGTAAGACTCATTAGGATTCTTCCAAAATAAGACATTACCAATCAAATGTTATGTTGATCCTAGTCATTAGTGGCGACATTTTAAGCATTTATTGAAATTAACTCAAGTGAGTTTTGACTAATTGCTTCGTTTTATTAAATTATCACTAGTATTTTGATCATATTATCTTGGTTTACTATAAACGACATATTTAGTTAAATTTGTCTCGCCATGAATTTCAAGCTTCAGCCCTCACCTTGAGCCCTAAATATGAGTAAGTTAAAAAACAGCCATAAAAAAAGACCCTCTGTTTCCAGAGGGTCTTTTTTTTGCATAATGCTGTACTACGTATTAACTAAAATTAGTTTTTAACGTTAGCAACAACACCAGCACCTACAGTACGGCCACCTTCGCGAATTGCGAAACGTAAACCTTTGTCCATAGCGATTGGGTGGATTAGCTCTACGCTCATCTCAACGTTATCGCCTGGCATTACCATTTCAGTACCTTCTTGTAATTGGATTGCACCAGTTACGTCAGTAGTACGGAAGTAGAACTGTGGACGGTAACCATTCAAGAATGGAGTGTGACGACCACCTTCTTCTTTTGACAGTACGTATACTTCTGCGTCAAAGTTTGTGTGTGGAGTGATTGAACCTGGCTTAGCTAGTACTTGACCACGTTGTACGTCTTCACGCTTAGTACCACGTAGTAGTACACCACAGTTCTCACCAGCACGACCTTCGTCTAGTAACTTACGGAACATCTCGATACCAGTACAAGTTGTTTTAACTGTGTCTTTGATACCAACGATTTCAATCTCGTCACCAACGCGTCCGATACCAGACTCAACACAGCAAGTTACTACTGTACCACGACCTGAGATTGAGAATACATCTTC
>NZ_DGDC01000037.1 GCF_002385225.1 Psychrobacter sp. UBA3962
TTTTTTAGAATTGGTATAAGTTTTATATTTTTGCAGCAAGCTATGAGTTTGGCCCTAAGATTGAGGTACAGGTGAGCCATGACAATGGTAAACGCTCATGGCAAGAAGCTTTTTTAGTAGGTTCTATCTATGCTGAACAACTGGGATATATACCCCCTGATCTGAGAAAAGCCACTCATACGATAACCATTCATAACAATTATAATGGCCTAATGGCGGGAAATAATAATATCATTATCTTTGAGAAACGAGGCGCTGAACACATAGAGAAAGGTTCGATTGAAGAGGCATTATTTCATGAAGCGACTCACAACTACTTTAATACTATGCTGTTTAAAAAAGAAGATCCTTTTTATGGCCTTTGGAAACAAGCCCAATCTAAAGATAATGACTATATTTCTTACTACGCCAAGACCAATGACTTTGAAGACATTGCCGAAAGCTTTATTGCCTATTACGCAGTAAAATACAAAACAGAACGGGCAGGTAATCTTAAAGATAAGGTGCTAACTGCCATACCCAATCGAGTACTTTTCTTTGAGGGTATAAACCTGAATCTAACCCACCTACCCACTCATCTTAATTCGATTCACAAACCTTGGCAGGCCTATCAAATCATCAGTTCTGAGGATCAAAGAGCTATTGATATTACCAACGATGGTCTTTTAACTTTGAAACCTGCATCTACAGACAAGAGTCAACTTTGGCAATTGATTTCAAAAGCGGATAGTCAGTATGGAAGTTCCAATAGATACCACATCAGAAGTATGCAATCTAATGACTATAAATGTATAGACGTTATCAATGGTGGTAGAGATGATCAAAGTCTACATTTAACAAAATGTGGCAACTATTCTGGCCAACTTTTCTCTTTAAAACCTGTAGATCCTCAACAATATCAGCTCATGCCCTTGTGGCAAAAAAACCTAACCAAAAACCTTGCAGACCACACACCCACTTTGAACTGTATGTCTGTTATCGATAATAAAAGATTAAAGAGACTTAAAATTACCCCGTGCGATGACTCACTGGAGCAGTTTTTCGTGCTGCGCCCTTATTGAACAATCGTATTATATGACAATTAAACACCTCACTAATAAAAAAGCCCCAAATTATAATTAATTGGGGCCTTCCTTCCTCTAGATATAACACTTTTAATGTTGAATATAACGATCAGGAGACTTCTGCCAGTGACATATCGCCGCTTCCATTTCCTGATAGCCCACATTTAAATAATCTGCTAGACCGATGGCATGATCATCGAGCTTAGCATCGTCTAACACACCAAATAACAGCTTAGCACCACGCTTAGGCCCGCTAGCTTCAGCGATATAGCAGCTGTCAGGTTCTACATCTGCTAAATCCATTTTCCCTAATAAACATAAATACTCAAAAGTAGACAAGCGCCCGAAGCGATAAACATTTTTGCGGATTAAAGCATATAGCTGTTGAAAATAAGCTGTTTTATCTAGTACTGGCACCTTAGGCCGAAATAATACCTGATGACCGCCCTGCTCATTAATAAAATCAATGTAACTGCTAAACGCTATCGGTAAATGGCTTAACGATTCATAAGCACGATGATGACCAAACTTTGGCTTCGGATTACTAAGTGCTAAACTCGAAGACAGTTCTTCTAATAGCGCCATACGCTGATCGAAAGATTTATTAACTTGTTGCCAAGTCAGTGCTGTGTTTAAGTTTAAACCTACTCCCCCATATAGCTTTCGCATAAATGCCCAATCAGTTTGTTCACTATCATTGGTATATATTAATAAAAAACTTAGCCAACAGGCTTCCTCATAATCTTTATCTTTAAGATAAATGACGGCTTTTATTGGATTAAACTCTTCCCACTTAGGATTACAACACTGCTCCCTTATATTACTTTCTAGAAGGGCTTTAATGGCAGCTTCCTGTTCAATACTATCAATAAGCTGTAACGCTAATATCTCATAGACAATACTGGGTAGGCTCATGCTTAAATTATGCTTATTGAGATATTCTTTAATATCATTTATTAACGTTATTACATGATTTTCATTGTCTTGAATTTTCATAATTTTGACAGTCATTTAATAAAGAATATTCACCAGCACCTGATATATGAGAATTATCGACGTACATTCACCTTTTCCCACATCTTATTAAGACGCTTTTGTGATACTGCTTGGCGAGTCTTCATAGGCTGAGCAAACAGCTGTATACGAAATTCTTCAACTAGCCAGCGATACTCACTAATGGTCTCGTCATCGGCACGTCCTGCCAAACGCTCCATATGAGTATCAAGCTCATATACCGCATCTAAGTCACCATCTAGATTGTGCTCTAGGCGTTCAAGACGAATCTCTAAAGCCTCAAGATAACGAGGATACTGTTGCCAATGCTCATAATCCATACGATACACAAAGTCTGATAGATGCAAGTCATCGAGCTGATCTTCGATATCATCAATAGACTCACCAAATATCTCACGATCTAACATCAACAAACTGCGACGAATACGTTGCCAACGGGCATACACCTCTTTTAGCAACTTAAGAACGGTCTGGCCTTCAAGTAAAAACTGACCGAGTACAGCTTTTTCGGTTTGTTCAAACTCAGTATCATCTAGTGGTAATTGCTCGGCAAGCCTATAGGCTACATCATCAGCATTGTCTGAAAGCTCTTCGTCATGGTTCTTAAATTTAGGCGCATGAACCTCTAAAACAGCATCTAAGGTGGCATCGACAACAATGGTCTTTAGCTTCTCCATATCACCCAAAGGCGCAAATGCCAGCTTAAAGGTTTTATCTATTTGGCTGGTTAATTGCTTTTGTTTGGCCCCTAACTTAGATCGGATAAGGGTCAATACGCCTTTGCGATGGGCTTTAAGTGCAGCAGTGACATCGGTAAATTGATGAATGGTTACGGCCTCGCCTGCTTCGTCAGCTACTAATGCAGAAAACTCTTTCATCACGATACCAGCACTGTGACGATTTTTACTGAATCTGTAATGCTCAGGGAAGTCGGTATGTACCCCTTGCGAATCCCCACCTTTTGATACCGCTTGACTGGTCTCGCTGGCATGACGTTGTTGTAGTGCCTTTAAATCACGTCCTTTTTCGATAACCCGTTTTTTATCATCAACCACACAAATCTGGGGCTGTAAATAACGGTCGATACTTGCGGGATTAAAATCTTCTGGCTTCACCCCTACCACACCACGGCGTTGTAAGGCTTGGCACAACTGATTTAATAAGCCTGCTTGGTGATTTTCTTGTAATTCATCAAACAAATCATCGGCAGTATTTGGAATAGGAACAATCTTACGGCGAATGTCTTTCGGCAATGACTTCAGAAGCTGCAACACTAACTCATAACGCCAGCCTGGTACCCCCCATAGTAGCTCAATGGCATCAAGCTGCGGCAAAGCAGCTAGCGGCACACGAATGGTTACCCCATCATCTTCTGATGCCGGGTCAAACACATATTTAAGCGGCAACTTAAGATCACCCAGTTGCCAAACCTCAGGGAACTCGCCTGTGGTTGGTGCGGCTTCTTTTAATACATCTTCATCAGTGAAGAACAAGAACTTAGGATCTTCTTTTTCAACTTCCGCTCGCCAATCTTCAAACGCTTTACGACTGGCAATATGCTCAGGGATTTTACGCTCATAAAATTGATAAAGATCTTCTTCATCAACCAATAAATCACGGCGACGCAACTTGTCTTCGATACGCTCTACGTCTGCGATTTTATCCATATTGTGCTGTAAGAATGGCGCTTGACGACCCAGATTACCAGTAACCAGACCATCACGTAGGAAGATTTCACGTGACTCTTCTAGGTTGATCTGCTCGTAATTGGTCAGCTGTTTAGCAACGACAATCAGTCCAAACAAACTAATTTGAGCATAAGCACGGACACGCCCTGTCTTCTTCGACCAATGTGGTTCAAAGTAATGGTATTTAAGTAAGTTACCACCCGCAGAAATAATCCATTCTGGCTCAATCTTAGCCACAGTCCGCATAAATACTTGCGAGGTTTCTACTATTTCAAAGGCCATTACCCAAGCAGGCGCTTGCTTAAATACAGTGCTGGCTGGAAATATTTTCGCTTTTTGCTGGCGAGCGGCTAAGTACTCCCCGCGTTGATCCGTTTTATGAGCAATCACTGATAATAGCCCCGTCAACAAGGCACGATGCAGATTGGCATATTTAACCGCACGCTGCTCTTGATCGATCTCATTATCACTAGCCTTATCAACAATTAAATCACTAGCAACACGCTTGGCTACTTTAGAGGCTGGATTGGCTTTTCCTTTATTCTTGCCATTTTGAGATTCAGGTTTGTCTTTACGTTCGGTACCAGAGTCGGTCAATAGCTTAAGATCAGTGACCATCTGCTCAAGCTGACGGTAAGTCTTCTCCCATTCACGTAAACGCGGGAAGCTTAAATAGTGCTTTTTAGCAAATGACTTGCGCTGACTGTTACTCAGCTTGTTACTACCTCCGCCATATAAGGCATTCCATAAACTTAAATAAAATAAGAAATCAGAATCTTCTTGACGGAAGATAGCGTGTTTTTGGTCTGCCTGAGCCCGCTTTTCTGCAGGACGCTCACGGGGATCTTGCACGGCCAAAGCTGCAACGATAATCAGCATCTCTAGCATACAATCAAAATCACTACCGGCCACCAACATACGCGCCAGCCTTGGGTCAATCGGCATACGTGCCATTTTTTGACCAATACGGGTCAGCTTGACTTCGTTTAAAGTTTGTTTCGATAGGGTTTTTTTGCTATTCGGATTTTTGGGAGCGATTGCACCCAATTCATCAAGTAGCTTGCGCCCATCTTTCACCAAACGGCTATCGGGTGGCTCAATAAAATCAAAATTCTCAACCGTACCCAAGCGGAGGCTCGCCATTTGCAAGATAACAGACGCTAAGTTGGTACGTAGAATCTCAGGTTCAGTGTATTCTGGACGACTTTCAAAATCTTCTTCTGAATATAGTCGAATACAAACACCAGGAGCCACACGACCACAGCGGCCTTTACGTTGGTTTGCCGCGGCTTGCGAGATGGCTTCAATCGGTAAACGTTGCACTCGCGAGCGATAGGAATAGCGTGAAATACGGGCGAAGCCTAAATCAATAACGTAGCGGATACCAGGAACGGTTAGCGCCGTCTCTGCAACGTTAGTAGCAATAACAATACGTCTGCCACGACCTGAGGGCTGAAAAATTCGCTGCTGTTCAGCATAAGTCTGACGCGCAAATAAAGGCAATACTTCGGTATGGCGTGGCCCATGCGCAACCAATACCTCTTGCATCTCTCTAATTTCAGCCTCGGTGGCTGCAAATACTAAGATATCTGCATGCTCAGGATGACCTTTGGCGGTAGCATCTTCAAAGCACTCTTCTACTGCCGCTACTAAAGCGCGCGGTAAATTATCTTCAAAGTCATCAAAGCTGTCATCATCAGAGCTGGTCACCGGTGTGTCTGTTAAAGGACGATATCGAACCTCAACCGGATAGCCCCGACCCTCCACATCGATAACCGGTGCAGGCACCATGCGCTTTTTGGCTTTATCATACTGGGCAAAATACTCACTGAAGCGGCCCGTATCAAGGGTCGCTGAAGTGATAATAACTTTTAAATCAGGACGTTTGGGTAGCAGCTGCTTTAGATAGCCCATAATAAAGTCAATGTTTAGACTTCGTTCATGCGCCTCATCAATAATGATGGTGTCATATTTACTTAAAAAGCGATCATGACCCAGTTCAGCCAATAAAATACCGTCTGTCATTAATTTAACGACAGATTTGGCTGTACCCTGCTCATTAAAGCGGATTTTGAAACTGACCGTTTCCCCTAGTGGCTCGCCCAATTCTTCAGCAATACGGTTGGCCACACTACGTGCTGCCAATCGTCTAGGCTGGGTATGACCAATTTGACCGGTAATACCACGACCTGCCAGCATCGCAAGCTTTGGTAATTGCGTGGTTTTACCCGAGCCAGTTTCACCCGCCACAATAATAACCTGATGATCATGAATCGCTTGAATGATATCTTCGCTACGTTTACTGACTGGCAATTCTTCATTTAATGTTTCTGCCAAATTAGCAGGAATACTGTCCATACGCTCTTGAACCACTTGCTGCGAGCGTGACTTAATTTTATCAAAGGTAGCTTGTTTTTCCGCCAAAGCTTTGGGATTGGTATTTTTTGCAGGACGGCTTAGCTCACGCTGTAAGCGATTTAAAAAATGACGGTCTTTGGCCAATACTGGCAACTCGCCGATTTGTTTTGCCGTTTGCAGATTATTGGAGGCAGTGACAGCAACTTCTGATGCTGTATGAATGTCATTACTGTCTTTAGTCATATATATTTTGGCTTTATTAGCGATATTATAGTTAAGGAAGCTCTAACTGTGATAACTAGCATTAAAACAGTTATAAAAGATAAAAACCTATCAATCAGGATTTTAATAAGAATTTGATATGAAATTAAGCAACAAGGGTCACAAATTCTAGCTTAGGCTATTTATTATAGCGAAATAAGTGACCCTGCATTAGAGGTTTATGAGGGTTTACAAGCAGTTATCAAGTTTTTAAGAGATAACTCAGCTCAATTAACTGTGTATTTCATTGCTTAGAAGTTGGCTCACGAGCCTATAAACCCAAAGCTTGGAGCTTTTTGATACTGAGATAACCAACATAGGCCTTATCCTCGACTGGTTCAATATCTTCAGCCAAGGCCTCTATAAACAACCTTCCTAAGGAAATCAGACCTGACACATCATAAATTTCATCGACATCTACACAAAGTTTATCATCAATGTGTGAGGCGCCATTAAAGGGGGTCTCTTTATCGCTGTAACTAAAGTCTTTATAAAACTTTGTCTTTCGGGCATAGGCTTTGGCCGCTGACTCTGTAGGCGCAACAACCAATAACTTATGATGAAATTCTTCAATACTACCCTGCTGGTAACCCCCTAGATTAATAAAATACAACTTAGGCGATTCTTGCGGCTGTGCTTCTTTATTTTGAGTGTGGTCCGTGTGCTCATCGGCTCTCCAAGATATTTTATAATATTTCTCGTCTACACCGATTACGTGAGTTACCGCTTGGTAAGAATCAATATGCCACTTATTTTTGACCTCTGGCCAATGGGTATTGATAGCAGGAATAAGAGCGCTCAATTTCTCGCCCACTCCAAAGAAAATATCGTGTTGCTCGATTAAACGCCCTTTAGGCCGAGCTCCCAGTTGGACCATAAATAATGTTGGCATATCGTATCCTAATGAAGAATTAAACAAGTTATTGCTTGGTCTATTTTGACTGCTGTAAGAACTGTTTTACGACAGCTACAGTGGCTTTAGGGTCCTCTTCATGGGGCACATGACCTAGATTATCAAATATAACCAATTGACTGTTTGGTATGGCTTCCTTAAATTTATACGCATTATCTATTGGGATTAAATCATCTTTTGCTCCCCAAAGGATAAGCGTCGGCTGTTTTATGTTGCCGATTTGCGCCACCTCATTTCCAGCGAATGATTCACGCATGCGTTGAGTTAAAGCTCTACGGTTCCCCTCACGTCTGGTTAGCTCATAATATCTATTTACCAGCTCATCACTAACTTTAGAGTCATCAGCGTAAACGCTCTCAACACTTTTACGCACCAAACTTTTAGGTAATACTTTTGATACTAAAGGGTCCAAAATGGGATACTGCGCCAGTTTAAAACCCACTGGGATGTGTTTTGGTGTAAAAGGAAAGCCTGATGCGTCTACTAAAATAAGACGATTAATTCTATCAGGGTGTCGCAAAGTAGTTAGCCAAGCAATTCCGCCACCCAGCGAGTTGCCCGCAATCGTTGCTTCACCAATTTTCATTTGGTCCATCACACCAATAACCGTATCAACATAATTACCCATAGTATAGCGTTTACTAGAATTGGCATAGGGTCCGGTTAGACCAAAGGCAGGCAAGTCCATGCGTACTACACAATAGTCTTTATCAAGCTCCGACACCCAGCCATTCCAAGTGTGTAAGCTGGCAGATGTACCATGAATTAGGACAATGTTTTCCGGCTTGCTGTTCTCTTTACCTGTCTTATCTTGCGCCTGACATAAGTCTGACTGCGCCACATGAACTTTTAATCCCTCTAAATCCACGTAAGAGCTTGTGGGCAATTCCCAATGTTGCAGCTGAGTTGGGGCTAAATCTGGTTTCCACACGCAGCCCGTTACTAATGCCACTGAAGCCGCTAGCATTCCAGCCTTGGTTAGCATTTTAACTGTTGAATGACTTTCTTTATTAACAACTGACTGAGTACTCATTGATGACCTATCCTTGGTTTATTAATGTTGAAGCATTGCTACTTTTAGCATTTATTTAAATACTTAACTTTTGAATTAAGTCTTTAATGTAACTTAGAATCTAGCCTTTATTGTTTAGAGTTTTGAGTAATAATTCCATAAAAAAAAGCGACCTAAAGGTCGCTCTTATCAAATGCAGCTGAAAAACAATTAACTATCAGGCCATTATAGCGCCTATCTTACTATTCACTTGACCTCCTCCTCTCGCTAAACCGAGGGGATTCCTACAGCTAGACGGCCAAGCCCGACCGCGAGGATGTTCTTAGCAGCATTAATATCTCTATCATGCCATGTGCCACACTCAGCACAAGTCCATCCTCTTATTCGCAAGCCTGCTCTACCTTTCGGACTACTGTCACTTATTTTGTGGCAGTACGAGCAGGTCTGGGTAGTGTAACTCTCATTTACGATCTCAAGCTGACAACCTGCATGCTTGCATTTGTATTCCAGTTGTCGTTTAAGCTCAAACCATCCTGCATCGTATGTTGATTTAGCTAGATTGGTTTTCCTAGTTGTAAATGAGCGAGATTTAACATCACCAACCACAATTAAGCTGTTATCTTTAACAAGCTTGGTGGTGAATTTATGAATTAAGTCTAATCTTGTATTTTTAATTTTGGCGTGGATTGCTTTAACACGTTTTTTATTGTTAGCACGCTGAGCGATAGCAAGCTTTTTAGCCCATTTTTGAGTCTGCTTAATAGTAAGTTTATCACCCATTGAGGTAGTAGCAGACTCTTTTAAGCCTAAATCAATTCCAACGCTGCCCTTACCACTTACTTGCTTAGGATGGTCTTTAACGGTGATACACGCATACCAACGATTACGACTGTCTTGTACTATCTCAAGCGTGTTGATTTGATATAGGCTTAGATTGTAGCTATCGAATACATCGATGATAAGCTTTTGACCTTTAGATAGCGATAGCTGTATGGTTGATTTAAGTGCCTTCTTACCTGTCTGCCTTGTTTGCAAATACTTTATAGCAGATTTTTTAAAAGGTATCCATCCCAATGATTTACGCTTGACATCAGCTCTATTAGTACGCCAGTTAAGTTTGGCTTTTTTAAATTGTTTACGTGATTTAGCGTGTGTCTCATTGATAGCCTGTAAGGTCTGACTGTGTAATCCTAAATACTCACTGCTACCTTTGGTGTACTGATTTAAATCATAAGCACTAAAAAACTTACCGGTACGTTTTAGATGCTCAAAACTTAACGCATTAACATAGTTCCACACGAAGTTCACTGAACCGCTTAGCTGATTCAGCTCTTTTATGTGCTTGTCTTTAATGCGTAGTTTGAGGGTTTTCATATATTCAGTATGGCGAGGTTAGTTTTAACTTACAACCTTTTAAGTACTGCTCACGACAATACCTGTCGCCTTATATCTACACACTGAAGTGGGTGGTTTTACGGCGACTGGTGATAATAGGCTTTTAAAGGGACTTTTATAATAACCTGTTTATGACAAACAGCCTTAAAACTTCAAGCGCTTATCTTGTTCAATTTTGCTCATCACTTCTGGCAGTTTATCGCCAATCGCCATCAAGGCAGATTTGGTGGCCGTACTCACCACACCCGACACTGCCGAATGTGCAGCATTTGCCAAGCCTAATTTCTCTGCAAAGGTGGGTTTTTGACGCGAAAGCAGTGCGTAGGCTTGATGATTTTCCATTTGTTTTAATAAATAAGCATCCGAAGTGCTTAGTTCGTCTACTAAGTTCAATTTAAGCGCATCTTCCCCATACCAATGATCGCCATTGGCTACTTTTGATAGGTCAAGCTGAGGACGATAAGTGGTCACAAAATGCTTAAATAATTCATGAGTCTGTTCTAGCTCTTCAGTATATTTGGCACGGTCTTCATCATCATTTTCACCAAACATAGTGACCGTACGCTTATACTCACCTGCAGTGAACATTTCATAATCGATGTCATGTTTTTTTAGCCATTTATTGAAGTTTGGGATTTGTGACACTACCCCAATAGACCCTACTACCGCAAAGGGCGCAGCTAAGATTTTATCTGCCACACAGGCCATCATATAACCGCCACTGGCTGCAATCTTGTCCACACAGATAGTAAGCGTTAGTCCTGCCTCTTTAAGACGTACCAATTGCGCTGCTGCCAGTCCATACCCATGCACCATGCCGCCGCCTGACTCTAAGCGAACCACAACTTCATCGTCTTTATTGGCGGTACTGATAATTGTGCTGATCTCTTCACGTAAGTGCTTTACTGCAGAAGCTTTAATATCGCCATCGAAATCCAAAACAAAGATTCTTTTCTCTTTTTTCTTAGATTTACCTTTGTCTTTTAGTTTCTGTTTGGCTTTTTTTGCCAGTGCTTTTTGAAATTGTTTTACTGCATTTTTATCTTCTGTCGCTTCAATTAAACTTTTGCGACGTTGCTCTTGGCTTTTATTTAGATGAATAACTTTTAATTCAACAGGATTCTTGGCAGGATGAAACAACATAAACTTTCCTTATCAGATAAAACTATAATAGATAAAACAACTCAAAAAACAAGACTGATATAATAACCATATATCGACATTATGTTTTTATAATATTGTTATTAATATGCGTTTGCATTTGCACATTTCAAGGGTGCTCGGTTGTAACAAACGCCAATATTAGGCATAATGTGCGTTTGATAAAAATTCTAATTGAGATAACCTTCTTAATTTTATAATTATTCTTTTTGATAACTGATAGGTAGTGGACAGTTTATGAAGCGTACCGAGTATTGTGGGGCAGTAACCGAAGCGTTGCTAGAGCAAACCATCACTGTAAAAGGATGGATTCACCGTCGCCGTGACCACGGTGGTGTAATCTTCTTAGATATGCGTGACCGTGAAGGTATCCTACAGGTTGTAATTGACCCAGATACACCAGAGGCTTTTGCAACAGCCGATGCCGCCCGTCCTGAGTATGTATTACAAATCACAGGCCGTGTACGTAAGCGTTACGAAGGTACTGAAAACCAAAATATGACCAGCGGTCAAGTAGAGCTATTAGCCAAAGAAATTAAAGTGTTGGCTAAATCAGAAACGCCTCCATTCCCTCTTAACGATGAAAACACCACGGTAAATGAAGACCTACGTCTTAAATACCGTTATTTGGACATGCGTCGCCCACAAATGCAGGAGCGTATGGTTTTCCGTGCTAAGGCCACTTCTACTATTCGTCGTTATTTAGACGACCATGGTTTCTTAGACGTTGAAACCCCAATCCTAACTCGTGCTACGCCAGAAGGTGCTCGTGACTATCTTGTGCCATCACGTACGCGTCCAGGTAACTTCTTTGCTTTACCACAGTCACCACAGCTGTTTAAACAGTTATTAATGGTGTCAGGTTTTGATCGTTATTATCAAATTGCTAAGTGTTTCCGTGACGAAGACTTACGTGCTGACCGTCAGCCAGAATTCACTCAGGTGGACATCGAAACTTCTTTCTTAACTGAAGAAGAAATCATGAGCATCAACGAAGGTTTAATTCAAAACCTATTCAAAACTATGCTTGATGTAGACTTAGGTGAATTCCCACGCATGACTTACGCAGATGCGATGCGTGACTATGCTTCAGATAAGCCAGACTTACGTATTCCATTAAAATTAGTTGACGTAGCTGACTTAATGCAAGGCGTTGAGTTCAAAGTATTCGCTGGCCCTGCTAACGATCCTAAAGGCCGTGTGGCTGCGCTACGTGTACCAAATGGTGGTTCACTAACCCGTAAGCAAATTGATGAATATACCAAATATGTAGGTATTTATGGCGCTCGTGGTTTAGCGTACATAAAAGTAAATGATGTCACTAACATCAACAATGGTGTGGATAAAGAGTCTGGCTTACAATCACCAATCATCAAAAATATGAGCGACGACGTATTGGTAAGCCTAATTGAGCGTACAGAAGCTCAAGACGGCGACATCATTTTCTTCGGTGCTGATAAAGCGAAGATTGTTAATGATGCTATGGGTGCGTTACGTGTCAAGATTGGTCTAGACATGAATATGGAAACCTGTGAGTGGGCACCGCTGTGGGTGGTTGACTTCCCAATGTTTGAAGAGACTGATGATGGTAAGTGGACCTCTATGCACCACCCATTCACTATGCCTAAAGGCTCAGTTGAAGAGTTGAAAAACAGCCCAGAAACTGCCCTATCTATCGCTTACGATATGGTATTAAACGGTACTGAAATCGGTGGTGGTAGCTTACGTATTAACACGGTAGAGATGCAGCGTGCAGTATTTGATGCTCTAGGTATCTCTGAAGAAGAAGCCAATGAGAAATTCAGCTTCTTACTAGATGCGCTTAAGTTTGGTGCGCCTCCGCACGGTGGCTTAGCATTCGGTCTAGACCGTCTAATCATGTTAATGGTTGGCGCCAGCTCTATCCGTGACGTGATTGCCTTCCCGAAAACTAAAACAGCTGACTGTCCATTGACACAGGCTCCTGCGGAAGTAGATAGTCGTCAGCTTCGTGAATTGGGCATTCGTGTTCGTGAAAAAGCTCAAGCTGAGTCTAAAGAGTAATTAATGGTTTATAACCAATACTCTTTTAAACTATTTGCTGATTCTAAATATCAGTAAATTTTGTTAGTAAGGCGATAGCTGGCTGCTCATGATTCAGTCTCGCCTTACGTATGAGTGAACTGATATGAATCCATTCAATGTATTTAAATATGTGCCATTGTCCGTTATGCGGGCATTGGCACTTTTTGTCGCTTGGATTGCCATTTTAATTCCTGATTTAAAAATCAAGCGTAACATCCGTATCAATTTGCGGTTAGCTTATCCAGAATTTTCTGAAGAAGAGTGCGACTCTTTCACTAAGACAGTTATTAAAAATCAAGCATTAATCGCTGTTGAATCCATCAAATGCTGGGCCATGGAGCCTGAGTGGAGCCTCGCTCAGATTGAGAACGTATATAATAAAGAAATTTTTGATGAAGCTTTGGCCAATCCTAATGGCATGCTAGCCATTGTTCCTCATTTAGGAACTTGGGAGGTGATGAATGCTTGGATCAATCAATTCGGCTCACCCACTATTTTATACAAACCAGTTAAACATAAAGCTGTCAATGACTTTATTTTAGCGGGGCGACAACGCCTTAATGCCACTTTGGTTCCTACAGATGCATCAGGGGTTAAAGCTATTTTTAAAACCCTAAAATCTGGTGGATTTAGTATTGTCTTACCGGATCATGTTCCTCAACCTTCAGGCGGTGTCATCGTCCCTTTCTTTGGTATTGAGACCTTAAGTAGCACCTTGGCCCCTAAACTTGCCAGCAAAACCAAATGTGCTTTAGTAGGTCTAACTTGCATACGCAACAGTAATAACAGATTTGATATATTCTGTACTAAATTAGACGATCCTGACCTTTATTCTCGTAATATTGAAGTGGCTACTTACGCATTAAATGCTGCTATGGAAAAGATGATTAAAGTCTGCCCCAGTAGTTATATGTGGAGCTATAGAAGATTTAAACATATTCCCAACCTTGGTAATCCCTATAAAGCCACTAATGAGCAGTTAATTGAGTATCTTAAAAATAAGTAAAGCATTAGTATTGGCGTATTAAGATATTAAATAAATTCAAATACAAACTAGGATATTAAAGTGTCTGATAATAAAGAAAATCGCTATATCATCTGTATGAAATGGGGCACTAAATATGGCCCTGAATATGTCAATCGCTTATACAATATGGTTAAACGACATCTAACTTTAGATTTTCAGATGGTATGCTTAACCGATGATGAGACTGGTATTGACCCTAATGTTCGCTGCTACCGTATTCCTGAGCTTAATTTGCCCGACGGCTTACCTGAGCGTGGCTGGAAAAAGCTAACCACCTTCAAGCCTGAGCTATATGATTTAAAAGGGACTACGTTATTTTTAGACATCGATATCGTTATTGTCGATAATATTGATGCTTTTTTTGAATACGAAGCAGAACATGAAGACAGCGTGGTAATTATCCGGGATTGGAAAAAGCCTTGGCGTATGATTGGCAACAGCTCAGTATATCGATTCAAAGTTGGTCAAAATACCTATCCTGATTTGTTGAGTAATTTTGAACGTAACTTTTCAACCATACGCAACGAAGTCCGCCATGAGCAAGCCTATTTATCCAATTATTTACGTAAGCATCATCATCTAGAATATTGGGATAAATCTTGGTGTGTCAGCTTTAAGTATCAGTGTATGGCGCCTACCCCATTTAACTTCATCAAAGCCCCCAGCTTGCCTGAAGGTGCTAAGATTATTATTTTTCATGGCGAGATTAATCCACCAGATGCTATCAAAGGCGGTGGCGGTAAATGGTACCGTCATGTTAAACCTAGCCCTTGGCTTAAAGAGTATTGGAAGTAAAAATACTCCTCTTTAATATATTACCCAAGATTTATTAGCCTAGATATTCATTGGTCCCATTGCATAGTGAGAACCCTTGTGACCCAGCAATCTCCCTCTCAAATAGACTTAGTTATCGCTTGGGTAGACGGTGATGACCCCAAGCTCAAACAAAAGCGTCAGTCATATCAAAAGACCACACAAGTAGCTTCTGATGCCGTCAGCGCTACCCGTTTTGCTAGTAACAATGAAATCTATTTTAATGTGGCCTCTATTCTCAAATACGTGCCCTTTTGTCGTTATATCTATATAGTCTCTGATGAGCAGCAACCCAAATTTATTGAAGAGTTCGCTGCTCAAGGTATTTGTGCCAAAGATAAGATACGCATTATTGACCACAAGCAAATATTCGCAGGCTACGAGCAGTTTCTGCCCACCTTCAATACCCGCTCTATTGAGACCATGCTGTGCAATATTCCAGGTCTATCCGATTACTTTATCTATCTTAACGATGATTTCTTTTTTAATCAGCCTGCTCAAATTGAAGACTTTTTGAATGACGGTAAGATGGTAGTATATGGGCACTGGCGCAGCAGCTTACCGCTTAAAGCCAAACTCGACTATCGTAAGACGCTAAAGAAGTTAGTTGGTAAGCCTGTACAGCCCAAGCATGCCATTGCACAAATGCTGGGAGCAGAATTGGCTGGCATGAATAAATTTTTTGAGATACATCATTATCCACACATTGTTGATAAAAATATTTTGCGAAACTTTTTGCTCAGTCAACCAACGCTACTGGCTAAGCAAATTCAGTATAAGTTTCGAGATGTGGAGCAGTTTAACCCCATCTCTTTGATGAACCATTTAAAAATAAAGCAGGGTGAAGTCACATTAAAACCAGAGATTACTATTAACTACTTAAAAGATGAACGCAGTGTCGATAGTTTTATCAAAGGATTGAAAGACCCTGAAATCAAATATGGCTGTATTCAAAGCATGGATCAATTGCCGTCAGATGAATTTTCTAAAGTCAATGAAGCTATGCTAACCAAGTTTAAATCTTACCTGCCTCAGTCGCTAATATCAGTGCAGGGCTAATTATTACTCACTAAAGACAAGACACCAACTATGAAAGTATTAACTTACTTAATTAATCTAGATGGCAGTGACAAGCGACTTGAACGCTCCACCGAACAGCTACAGCAGCAAAACTGGGACTTTGAAAGAGTATCAGCCTATGATGGCCGAGGTAGAGCCTTGTCTGACTTCGCAGATTATGATGACAAGCAAACTCGCATCAATTTAGGCCGCAGTCTTCTCAACTCAGAAATTGGCTGTTATTTAAGTCATTATAAGTGTGCACAAAAGTTTCTTGAAACTGATGCCGATATGCTAGTAGTGCTAGAAGATGACATGAAGATGGCTGAGGCTTTTGCACCAGTAGTAAAAGATACTTTAGCGTATTTGCACGCGCATCCGGAACTTGACTGGTATTTGGTAAACATTGCTGCCAAAAAGAAAAAATTGGCTAAAGATATTACTAGCTTCAATGAGCATACTCTCTGGCATGCTTACTACTTCCCTATTCGTGGTCTGGGCTTGATTTGGTCACGCAAAGGCGCTGAAGAATTCATTAAGCGAGGTAAACCCATTACTATGCCGGTCGATATCTTTTTCCAAAGGTGGCTTAGTCAAAATGGTAAGGGTTTAGGCATTTGGCCAGCAGTAATAAGCCCTATGGGAATTGATAGTGACATATTAGGGACTCAGGCCACTGATAATATTAAGCGTAAAGAAAAAGAAGGCCGAGATGGCAGTTATAATCTAAAAAAACAAAAAAGAATGCTTCAAGATAAAGCGGCGGCAGTTAAGCATCTTTATTTAAATAAATAACTTTTAGATAAACAATACAGCGATCAAATTATGAAGAAGTTTGTTATTAGCTTGACCTCTGCCTTAGACCGTAGACAGCATATTCAATCTGAATTTGATAAACATGATGTCTCATTTGAATTCTTTGATGCCTTAACGCCAGATGTTGCTATTCCTTACGCGCAAACAATGGGGCTGGACTTATCTTCTGCCAAATTAACCGCTGGGGAAGTTGCCTGTATGATGAGTCATGTGGCTATTTGGGAAAAGATGGTTAGTGAAGACTTGCCATATGCCACCATTTTTGAAGATGATATTTATTTGGGAGAAGATGCGGCAGTCCTTCTAAACAACACAGATTGGATTAAGCCTGATTGGCATATCATAAAAATTGAAGCTTTCACCAAAAAAACTTATTTGGGCAGCAAAACTCATGAAGTCCTACCTAATAAACGTCATATCGCTCAGTTAAAAGGCAAGAACTTGGGCACAGCCGGATATATCTTGTCTAAAAAAGGGGCCAAGATCTATTTAGATTACATCAAAAGCCATGCTTTATTACCGTTAGATAGACTCATGTTTGAAGACTTTATAAATCAAGGTTCTGAACCTGTACAGCAGCTTGTCCCTGCTTTGTGTGTTCAAGAGATGATTTTATACAAGCACAATCCCTCTTTACCTAGTGCTCTGCTAAAGGAACGTAAAGAACGTATGAAGGCGGAAAAACAAAAAGGCATGGCCAAAGTTAACAAGGAAGCCAGCAGGCTCATTACTCAAGCCAAAAAGGCACTTTTTGCTAAAGAAGTCGCTTTTAAATAATTTTGTCCTAACTATTTATTAGGACTAATTACTAGGGCGTGTCCCTAATTTG
>NZ_DGDC01000039.1 GCF_002385225.1 Psychrobacter sp. UBA3962
TTAAATATGGGGGTATTTCCGATCCCGTTAGTGGCTTAATTAGTCTGAACTCAAGCAACCAAACCCGCTGTAGCTGTCAACCCAAGAAATATAGCCTGTTGTACCAAAAACTAAGACAGATACTGTAAATCTAGTAATTAAAGAGCAATAACCCATGAAGAACATCATTTTACTTATCAGCATCAGCGTATTAACTGCCTGTAGTTTTAGTGGTTTTCAACCGCCAAGAAATACTAGTTATTGGACATTACCTGGACTTGAAAATATGGGATTTGAAGGCACTGAATATATTGATAAGAAATTTAAAGAAATGCGAGAATGTGGTATAGATCCTTTTGTAGGTGATACAAATAATGTAAAAAAGAGGCTGTGTATGGAAGAGAAGGGCTGGAGAAACACAGAAGGTTTAACTTGTGAAGTAGATTTTTTCAAAGATAATCCCGCTTGTGACGATTGGAAGCGACAACATGGGAAGTAATCATCCTATTTAAATATCAAATAATTTGTTGATAGATGAGGGTTTCTAGATGGTCAAAATAATTTATCTGCCCCTATTTTAGTTACTCCAAACAGCGAGGGGATTTAATGTTAAACCTTATTAAAGTTACAGCTTTATGCATATTTCTAACTGGCTGCCAATCCTGCCGTTTTCTGGACTGGAACTGTAGTGAGCCAAATCCTAAATGGTCTAATTCAGTTGATGAATGCCAGTTAACCCAAAGACAGATAGCTAAACAGATTTTACAAGAAAAATATTCGGATGATATACAAGATGATATAAATTATCACTGTATAAAAAATACCAACTATCAGTACAAGCAGTAATGTAGGTTTCAATTACAATGAAAATAAATCTTAGTATTTTGACTATCATGTGTGTAGCTTTAGTCAGCGGTTGCAGTTATGGAATATTCGACTGGAATCAAAAGTATTTACAAGAGCAGAATGAGGAGGCTATTAACTCAGGGTATGTATTTAATGGAACTGATGAACAGGCAGAAAAGGTAGGTAGACAATGCAAAGTTAAATTTAAAGACTTTAATTTATATAAGAAATGTCTACTGGAGAATGGATATAAAAAAGCTAATTAAACATAGAAATTAATCAAAGGAAGTCTATGATGAAGATGCTTTTTAATATTATAACAGTTGTTTTATGCTTAAGTCTGTCCGCTTGTCACTACGGTATCTTTGATTGGAACAAACAGAATATTGATAAGACTAGAGCTTATAAGCTGATAGAGAAATGTCGCAAACAACAGCAAAATATTGCAAGAAATAATTTAGGCGCTAAATATACTGATGAAGATGATACCTATATTATCAACAAGTGTATTAAAAATCATAATTACAAATTCAAATCCGATCCTAAATATAGGTAGTGATGTTAAGAAGAAAACTATGAAACCATTCCATTTTAAAGCTTTAATATTATTGGCACTACCATTGAGCATAACTTCCTGTGTATTAGGCGTTGATATGCATGGGGACTGGTGGAACAATGATTATGCAACTGATGATGAGCAATGGGTGCATCCAACACTGAGCAAGCAAGCTGCAGATAACGTAGCTGTAAAGTGTTCTGATGACGCATTGCAGAAAGTATTAGGAGTTAAATCTTTTAGCCAACTACCCAATAATAAGAAAGATGAAATTGTGAATAGATTGACTTCTGAACAATCAAAATTATCTACTATATTGAGTGAGCAATGCAAATTAGACAAAGGTTTTAAGTTCTATCCTAGGGGTATTAGTAATGACCATCCAACAGCATGCTTTGGTGAGTTAAAAAATAGACCTGGTTGTCAATCCGCTCGTTAGGCTAATTAAAAGGTTGAGTGTCATGCTCAGCTTTTTTGCTAAATTGAGAGAGGTTTACGATGAAGGTGATTTTTAATGTAATCGCAGTAGTATTAACCGCCTGCAGTTTTAGTGGTTTTAAACCCGCAACTAGTCCTTATTACTGGCATTTACCAGGTAATGATTTAACACTAGATGAATATATCGATAAAAAACATAAAGAAATGGAAGAAAGCCCATAAATAATAAATGTTATTTTTAATTGTAAGATTTTTTGTGTATCAAAGGTTTTTTTGGTTCAGTACAGATATCGATTTTAAAGGCGCAGGCAGTAGCTTATCGGTCAATGGCAGGATGATATCTGAATGCTATTTGCATTGTTGCAATACTGCACAATTTTCAAAGGCGCTACTACTATTAAATTCTTTATTGCCTAGTACCCATATTAAGGACGAATGACTGTTGTGAGGCAGATAACGGTTATTTTGGAAGCTAACTTCGCCGCGATCAAGCTGATTGGCAATGATCATATAGCCTGATGGTGAGCTGGTAAATGTATTATCCTTAATAGCTAACTTTTGAATATTAAACTGCATTAGCAGCTGTCCGCCTTGCTGTTTGCCAAGGTCATTATTGGCGACCGTATTATTAACAAGGGTAATTTGTCTGACGCCACCGCGTTGCTCATCATAGCCACCCACTGCAAGACCAGCATAGGTGCTGTTGGTGACCGTATTGCTCTCTACCCAAACATCTTCTGTCAGTTTTTGGAAGTTTTCACTGGCGACTTCGATACCAACATCATTGTTAGCCACGGTATTGTTCTGAATAAATACCTGCTTACCCCCATCGACATAAATACCACCCGCTGAAGGGTCTTCGCCTTCGTAGCCGGGATTGCCGCTGATACTATTGTGTGTGACAGTATTGCCGATGATATCGCCACGTCTAGCATAGTCGTTATCGGTCTTGGCTGTTCCTTCAAAACCAATGATGTCGATACCAATATTATTGTTATTATTGACTTGGTTGTGGTTCACTTCAAAGTTAGTGACATCCCCATTTATGACCACCGCTTCACTACGACCTAAGCTGAGATTTTCTACTCGATTATTATTAATTTGAATGTCTTTAATAGGTTGAGTACCGTAAATCGCAATGCCATGCGCATTACCCTTGTCATTATTCACACGCGTACCTAGATCATGAATATAATTATTCTCGATTAGGAGGTTATGACTACTACCAGTAACATAGATGGCAGTGGGTGTAATCTGCTCGTTATTGGTCCAAAAATTAGTAAACTCTAAGCCGCGAATGATCACATAAGCTTGGTTTTCGATATGGAACAGATGCTCATCAGCCTCGCTTGGCGTGCCGGTAATGATAATTTTGGCAGCTTGCATTGGTTGAAAGATAATCGGCTTAGCCAGTGTGCCAGAATTTTTAATATACACAGGCCCTTTATAACTGCCTGCGGCAATGTGTACCGTCGTACCCGCAGTTGCCAGATCCGCGGCTCTTTGTAGAGTGAGGATAGGGGAGCTGGCACTACCTGATGCGGTATCACTGCCCGTTGTCGCCACGTAGATATGCTGACGGGTACTATTATCGAACTGTGAATTATCAAGTGCTAAGCTGTTATCATAAAAGGCTTGGCTACTAGATATCGGTGGTTCATAAGAGGTTGTGGGAACACTTGGCTTATTGGAAACTGTGGTCGGTTCAGAAGTAGCAGGCAGGTTTGAAGCGCTGGAATCTTCCACCGAGTCTCCACCGCCGCAAGCCGGTAAGGTAAAAAATGCTAATATCAGTAAACTCATCGGCAATAGTGTTGAGAAATAGTGTTTTGGATACGACGTTGACCGACTGGTTTTAATAATATTTCCTTAGGGTGTGGTGAACATTGGGAGTAAAATGCTAACAGGTAAACATCGAACGATTAGTCCTTAATTGCTCGCACAAAAAAGACATTGTTTGCTATGTTTCGCGTAATGCTCAAAGTCCAACACTGGATAAGAGTAAGACCTATATTACTAGAACTTAATATCTATAATATAGGGAATCTAGATAAATGGTCGAAGGCGTACTGTGTTCTTAATCAGGATTAAAAAGTAGATTCATATTATTAGATTGAAGCTAATAAATATAGATTGAAACTAAAAAATACTAAAGACTTAATCATTAAAATTTCACAAAAAAGTCACTATGAAACTAACCCTTCTTAAAGTCATACTATTACTGGCAGCGCCGTTAACTATAACCTCCTGTGTACCAGGGGTAGATATGCATGGAGACTGGTGGAATAATAATTATGCCCCTGAGAAGCAGAAATGGTAACTTCAAGGAAATAATCAAAGTGATTTTGATAGGATATGGAATTCATGTGAAAAATCTGCTACTGAAAAAATCAATAATTTTGATGCTGAAATGAGGGATGAGTTAATTAAAGACGGAGTGAAACAGCTTAATATCGGCATAAATCAATATAAATTTGAACGATGCTTAATCAGCAACGGGTTTAAATTTCATCCTACGGGTATTAAAAACAATTACGCGAATAGTTGTATTGGGGATGCTAAAGATAGACCTGGCTGTCAGTCGGTTCGTTAATTTAACTAATAAGCAGTAGGAATAATTATTAACTAATCTCTATATAAACCTTTTTTATAAAAGTAGAATGCATCTATCAATAAAAGCCGCCGCATAATATGCTGCGGCTTTTTGTATAAAAAACAATATGATAGTATAGGCGCCTTATTAAAAGCGGATGTGATAATGGGCAGTTATCACATTCAGATAAAACATACCAATTAAGGTGACCTGACTGTTTGGGGCTACATTTACACTAAGGGTCATCCTTGTTTTATCATCTACTGCAAAAAAACACAAAAACTAGAAAAGCTATTTAAATTAGGGCAAACATTCATATGCAATCGAATCAAAAGAGTTTAGTTGCCAAGGGTATACCGGCAGCTGACAATACAGAGGTATTGTTTGAAGAAATAAAAATCAAGCAAGGGCTGTTAATTGGCTTAGTTACTCTAAATCGTGAGAAGTCTTTAAACGCACTGACCACCAATATGTGTAAGCTAATCAGCGCAAAGCTGACCGAGTGGGAACAGATAGATAATCTTGTAGCAGTAGTAATTCATGGTGCTGGCGAGCGTGCTTTATGTGCTGGTGGTGATATTCGTCAACTGTATCAAGCGCGCCAGCAGTGGGATGGAGAAGGCATAGCCCCGCCAGAAGCAGTTGATTTCTTCGCCAGTGAATATCATTTAGACACCCAAATGCATGAATATCATAAGCCGATTATTATCTGGGGCAGTGGTATTGTAATGGGCGGTGGTATGGGCATACTAAGTAGCAGTAGCCACCGTATTGTCACTGAGACTACCCGTGCTGCTATGCCAGAGGTTAATATTGGCTTATTTCCCGATGCAACGGGCAGTTGGTTTTTGCAGCGATTCCCTGCTAAGACTGGTTTGTTTATGGGGCTAACAGGCGCTGATGCCAATGCCAACGATGCTTTACTATGTAACTTAGCAGATTTCAAAATGGCCAGCCAAGACTTTGATGCCATGTTGCAAAGCTTATGTGAGGCTGATTGGAATGAGGCTTTAGGTCAACCCACTTTAAATAGCCTAAGCAGTAAATTACATCAAATTACCACCAAGACGCTAAGCAACTTTAGTGCACAATCTGCTGCGAATATCGAATTTGCACCAAGCAACATTGCCAAATTTATGCAGCCCATTCAAAAGCTTATGAACTGTGGTGGATTAGATAAAATAGATGATATTTTACAATCAGATGAAAATATCAAAAACTTCTGCCCAGAGCTTGCTGAAAGTGATTGGTTCAAAGCTGCAGTCGCAAACTATCGTTATGGTTGCCCGGTGACCAAAGCGATTACTTATGAGATGTATCAGCGTGCCCATAACCTATCATTAACGGAAGTGATGGCGCTTGAGACTAATGTAGCCCTTCACTGCGTCAATTACCCTGACTTTAGCGAAGGGGTGCGTGCGTTATTGGTAGATAAAGACCGTCAACCTAGGTGGAGTCGAACATTGGCTGAGTGTTTGGATGTCGAAGGACAGGCCTATATTCAAGAACATTTTGAAGCGCTACATTAGATTAACAAGCTTTGTGCTAAATTAAGCTGGTAATATGTGACAATAGCAGCAAGACAGAATTTAGTTTGCCTTGCTGCTTTTTTATTTTTTAAGACGAAAATAATCTGTTAGGATAAGCAGGTTACTATAAAGCGGTAGTTGTTATGAAGCCGCACTTTGATAGTTTTTAATTTGTTGTTAAGGATAGTAAAAATGGATTTTGCCCAACTGCCTGCACCGTCTAAGGTGAGTGCTTGGCTAGATATGGATGCGCTCGATCATAATATTGAGCTGGTTAACCAAAAGACCCAAGCGGTTAAGTTGCGCATCGCGACCAAGTCAATTCGTTCTATCGATGTTCTGCGTTACATCCAAAAAAAGACCCCTCACTTTATCGGCCTCATGTCTTACAGTGCTGCCGAGTCTGTGTATTTGCTACAAAATGGCTTTGATAATATCTTATGTGCTTATCCCACTTTAGATGCTCAAAGTGTGGCCGAGACCCTAAAATATACTCAGCAAGGCGCCACCATGATTTGGATGGCGGATCGCATTGAGCACTTGCGTCTGCTTGATGAGATAGGTGAGCAACATGGCCAAAAAATTGAGGTATGCTTAGATATCAATATGTCTATGCCACTGCCGAAGCTGTACTTTGGTACCAAGCGCTCGGCCTTAATGCGCAAAAGTGATGTCAAAAAGCTAATGGAGAAGGCGGGTGGCCTATCGCATATAAAGCTAGATGCGGTAATGGGTTATGAGGCTCAGATTGCTGGATTGGCAGAGCATATCCCGGGTAAGTCATTGCTTACCCCTGCCATTAAAGTATTAAAAAATGGCTCCAAAAAACAAGTTAGCCGTCGCCGCGCAAGCATAGTGCGCTGGATTACTGAGCAGTGGTATCAGCTTAAGCTGGTCAACGGCGGGGGTAGTGGTAGTATGGACTTTACCTCATGCCAGCCGGAAGTAACCGAGATTACGGTGGGCTCAGCTTATTATAAGCCGGCGTATTTTGATTATATGGAGAGCATGCAGCCCTTTCTCCCAGCAGCAGGGTTTGTGTTGCCAGTGACACGCCAGCCTGAAAAAGGGGTGATTACTTGCCAAGGGGGCGGTTTTATTGCTTCTGGTGCAGTGAGTGCTGATAAAGCGCCGGTAGTGCACTATCCCAAGGGTTTGTCTTTACTCCCCGATGAAGGATTTGGAGAAGTACAAACGCCATTTTCAGTGGATAATGAAGTTATAAAACAGGGCAATATGCCAAGAATTGGTGAGGCAGTGTGGTGCCGCCATGCCAAAGCCGGCGAGTTAGCTGAGCATTTTAATGAGTTGGTGTGTTATCGTGACAATGCACCACTTATAGCAGATGGAACTGCGCAAGTTATGACAACTTATCGAGGACAAGGACAATGTTTTCATTAAAACACTGGCAGACAAATAATAAGTGGGAAAACTGGGTTGGCTATGTCACCTCGGAGCCAGAACAAAAGCTTTCGGTTTATTCGGTGGAGGAGCTGCAACAAGTTATCATACAAGCCCGTGCCGACAAAAAGCGAGTTCGGGTCACTGGAGCGGCACATTCCTTTAGTGATTGTGCTAGACCTGAAGAGATCGCTGTAACTTTGCATAATATGCGCGGCTTAATCTCGGTAGATAAAGCCAATAAATTGGCTACATTGCACGCGGGCACCTATTTATATGAAATTGGGCCTGCTTTGGCTGAGCATGGCTTGGCACTCGAGAATATGGGGGATGTGCAAGCGCAGACCATTGCTGGGGCGGTCAGTACAGCCACCCACGGGACAGGTATTGGTCTAGGTTCGGTGGCTAACCAAGTTGTGGGTTGGGAGTGGATAGATGGCAAGGGCGAGTTACACAGCCATCAGCGAGGCGATGCAGATACTGATGAGTTGGGTAATGCACTACATGTCAGTCTGGGTATGCTTGGGGTATTTACCAAACTGACGTTAAAAGTTGTGGATTTATATGGCTTGCGAGAGTCCAATGAGCGCTTAGAGTTTGAACAAGGGTTGGCAAATTTTCATGATACAGCACGGGCTCATCGACATATGGAATGGTTTTTATTTCCAGGCACCAATAAGCTGCAACAAAAAACCTTGTCTTTAGTTCCCCCAAAGCCAATGCGCCGTGGCCAAAAGATGAAGGATCATTTTGACAGTATAGTTATGCTTAACGGCGCTTTTTATGTTCTCTCTGAGTTGGCTAGAATGAATCCTAAGCTGACTAAAAAGGTAAGTGAGATTTCAGCCAATTCTATTCCTAACACCCACCGCGAAGGTTACAGCTTTGAAGTGTTTCCAACGCCGCGCGGGGTTAAGTTTAATGAGTCAGAATACTTTATTAAGCTGTCAGATTTCGAGGCCTGTATCACTGAGATTAATGATATTTTATTAGAAGATAATAAATTATCACATTTTCCCATTGAGGTGCGTACACATAAGGGCGAGACGGGAATGCTAAGCCCAACACAGGGTGAAGATTGTGCGGTACTCTCGTTTCATGTATATAAAGGCATGGACTGTGAGCCTTTATTTAACTGGCTTTACGACTATATGAAAAAGTGGCAAGGTCGCCCACATTGGGGTAAGGTCAATAAGCTTAATACAGATGAGCTGCATGAGCTGTATCCGCAAATGGCACGCTTCTTGGAGATACGTGAGCAATATGATCCCGATAATGTATTTATGAATAGCTGGCTTGAACAGAAGTTTTTATCAAATTAAGGTTATTCATACTTAAGGATTCTATAACTTAAGATTTGACTAATTAATGAGTCTATAAGTAGTTAAAATAGTCGAAATAGAGTTTCCTTAATACTACTCGTTTGCAATATTTTATTGCAAACATGGTATATCTATTTGAATTCTGTTATTTTTCAATAAACACATAATCTATCGACTTCATATTAGAGACATGACCTCAAATAATACTCGTAATTTAAAATCACACTTAATAAAATCCCTCTCACTTTGTGCTGTGTTAGGCGCTATAACTGTGCCTGCCTATGCCTGTCAGGTGCCCAAAAGCTACTACTCTAATGTTTTTTGTACGGCCAGTAGTGATTATTTTATAGCCTTAAAAGACTCCGGTCAGCCGGTAGCTTTACTGGATAAGAAGGGGAGGCGAATTGCTGATTTATCGCGATACAATGGTATCGATGTCAGTAAACTCAAAGATGGGCTTATTCCGGTTCAGAGATTGGGCCGAGTAGGCTATATCAATACCTCGGGTCGAGAAGTTATTCCAGCAATCTATGACACCATTAATGGTGATAGACAAACAAAAGGTTGGTCACGTGCGGTAAGTAACAATCGTATTGTGGTGAAAAAGGGAGGTAACTTTGGGGTCATTGACACCAGTAACCGAGTCATCGTTCCTTTTTCAGCCAATAACCAAAGTATCAGTGATTTTAATGGTAACTTGGCAACCATCACAACCCGAAATGGGACTCAGTGGGTGGACATTAATGGAAGACCCACTGCAAATCCAGCCCAGACGGTTTCCAATCGCAATACCACACAGACTGCTTCAACGGCTAAGCCTGTGATAAATACCACTACAGTTATTCAAAGCCCAAGTATTACTCAAACACCAGCGCCTAGTCCAAGTTTCAGTAATACCGAAGTTTGGCAACCAGAACAGCGTGACGGTAAATGGGGCTATGTGAACTATAGCGGAGTTCCAATGATTAAGTTCTTATTCCAGCAAGCCATGCCTTTCTCTGAAGGTCTTGCAGGGGTGAAAATGGATAATAAATGGGGCTTTGTTAACTTGGCTGGCGAGTTGGTTATTCCGTTTAACTTCGAAGAATCAAAGCTTCGCCGAGGTAGGGGTACCACCTACAAAGGCGCCCAACCATTTGTGTTTACTGGCGGTAAAGCGTGGGTCGCCAATGCGCCCAATGGTGCTCAGATGTGTATTGATAATAAAGGCAATTTTGTCAGTTGCTCTTAACTGGTTGTTAGACCTTTCAGCAAAAAAAACAGTGCCTTTTGGCACTGTTTTTTTATCTAAGATAAATGGTTTATTTTAAAGCTTTTTGGCTTATGCCTGTAGACGTTTGATTAAACGCTGGGCGGTCTCTTCAGAGGACGCAGGGTTCTGACCAGTGATCAATAAGCCATCTTCGACCACATAAGACTGCCAATCTGCGCCTTTTTCATAAAGACCACCGTTTTCTTTCAGGGCATCTTCTAACAAGAAAGGTACCACGTCGCTGAGGCCAACCGCTTCTTCTTCAGTGTTACTAAAGCCGGTTACTTTCTTATCTTTCACTAAGTACTCGCCATTTACTTTTACGTTTTTCAAAGCAGCAGGGGCGTGACAAACGAAGGCCACTGGCTTATCAGAATTTACAAAATCTTCGATAAGGGCGATTGACTTCAAATCTACTGCCAAGTCCCATAACGGGCCATGACCGCCTGGATAGAATACGGCATCATAATCATCGCTGTTTATTTCAGCCAATTTATGAGTGCTGGCTAAATGCTCTTGAGCCGCGGTATCTTGTTTAAAGCGATCGGTATACTCAGTTTGAGCATCAGGCGTATCGCTACTAGGGTCTAAAGGAGGTTGACCGCCGGCTGGAGAGGCTAAAGTAATATCTGCACCAGCATCTTTAAATGCGTAGTAGGGGGCGGCAAATTCTTCTAACCAAAAGCCCGTTTTCTTACCAGTTTCAGCCAGTTTATCGTGTGAGGTTAATACCATTAATACTTTCATAGTTATTCCATTATTTATTGTGAGTTTTTTTATTTTGTTAATTTCTGCCTAAAAACTATCTACAGCTAATAGTTATTTAGGGTCAGCCACTTTTACCACTGTTTTTCCAAAATTATTACCGTATAACATGTCAACAAAACCTTCAGGGGCGTTTTGCAGACCATCAACGATATGTTCTTTGGTTTTTACTTTACCCTCAGATACCCATTTACCCATGGTCTGTAAGAACTCTGGGAAGTGATCACCATACTCTTCAAAGATAATAAAGCCCTTAACCGTTAAGCGTTTTCTTAAGATGTTACTCATAAGTAGGCTTAAGCGGTCTTTACCTTCTGGTAATTCAGTTTGGTTGTAATGAGCAGCAAGACCACATACTGGGATACGAGCATGGCCATTAAGTAGCGGTAATACCGCATCAAATACACGGCCACCTACGTTTTCGTAATAGATGTCGATACCATCTGGACACGCTGCTGCTAATTGCTGTTCAAAGTCATCAGCACGGTGATCGAGACACTGATCGAAGCCAAGCTCTTCTACCGCAAATTTGCATTTGTCTTCGCCGCCTGCCACACCAATTACTTTCAGACCATGCAGTTTACCTACTTGGCCAACAGTAGCACCCACTGGACCGGTTGCTGCGCCTACTACTAAAGTTTCACCTGCTTTTGGCTTACCAATATCGGTCAAGCCCATATATCCTGTAAATCCTGGCATACCTAACACGCCTAGACCGTATGAAGGATTGCTCATGTCTTTGGTGAGCTTATAAACCCCTTCGCCGTCGCTTACGCTATAGTCTTGCCAGCCACTATAAGCGACTACGATATCACCTTCACTAAAGCCATCGACATTAGAGTTGACCACTTGTGAGACAGTAGCGCCTAGCATGACATCACCTACTTGAAGCGGATCAGCATAGCTTTCGGCATCGCTCATGCGACCACGCATATAAGGGTCAAGTGATAGATATAAGGTGCGCAGTAGCATCTCATTATCAGCAGCGGTTGGGATTTCAGTTGTGGCTAATTCAAAATTGTCATTAACTGGTTTACCGTGTGGACGGCTGGCCAGCTTAACTTGACGATTTAAAGTATCAGATTGGGTATTGGTAAAGCTCATGGAGTTATCCTTTATTGTTATTGGGTTTATTTTATGCAGTAATTTTTATTATCGAAGGGTATTAATATATTAATAATTGTATGTTTATAATAAATGCTATGTTTAGCAGTTACTTGTTAAGTAAAGGGACACAGCTACTTATGCAGTATTCATTTTAGAGCAGGGCAGCTGTGCCTATGTCGTGCTTTTGTACCTAATTTATAACCTAACTTATTTGTAACTTAAGAGTAAATCATTAGAGTTAAAGTAATAAGTCAGGTATCCAGCAATTCAACGATAATTAAGCTTTAGCAGCACGTTGTAAAATACGACGTGAAACTTCTAAATCATTGGCTTTGTGCTCACCAAGTGCGGTCATACCGTGCGCTTCTAATTGCTTAATAATAGGCTCAATGGCGCTTTCATCTAAGTCTGCGTCAGCTAAGTTGATAGGTAGATCTAGCGCCTTAAAGAAGTCTTCGGTATAAGCAATGGCGGTTTCAATGACATCATCATCACTTAGTTGTTTATCATCGTTATTGATATTCCACACATTGCGAGCGTATTGAAGTAACTTGTCTTTTTTACTGTCTTTTAACTCACGCATTAGTGAGGGCAACACAATAGTTAAAGTGCGGGCATGATCAATATTATGTAGAGAGGTTAACTCATGACCAATCATGTGCGTGGTCCAGTCTTGTGGCACGCCAGTCCCAATTAGGCCGTTTAATGCCATGGTCGCTGTCCACATGACGTTTTTACGCACTTCTAAGTCTTCAGGATTCTCTTTAACCGCTTTACCTTCAGTAATCAGGATTTTTAAAAGACTTTCGGCAAAAGCGTCTTGTACTTTGGCATTCACCGGATAGGTTAAATACTGTTCCATAACGTGAACAAAGGCATCAGCCACGCCGTTCATGACTTGACGCTTAGGTAGAGTTAAAGTCTTAATAGGATCTAGAATTGAAAATTTTGGATAAGCAAGAGGGTTGCCAAAAGGTAGCTTCGCTTGACGCTCGCTATAGTTGATTACCCCGCCTGAGTTCATTTCAGAGCCAGTCGCTGGAATGGTCAATACTGCGCCTAAATCTACCGCTGAATCAATGTTCTTAGTATAGCTGGTCAAAGCATCCCACGCTTGCTCACGAGATACTGTGCCGTCCTCTTCTTTTAAGTGCGAAACTAACGCCACAAACTTACTGCCATCGATAACTGAACCACCACCCACAGCTAAAATAAAGTCAATATTTTGCTCATTCACCATGTCAGCCGCTTTTAGTAAAGTAGTGAACTCAGGGTTAGGCTCAATACCGCCAAATTCAAATATCTGACGCTCGCCACCATTATCTAAAGCAGTTTTAACCTCATCAAGGGTACCGGTGCGTTTTGCAGAACCACCGCCATAAGTGATTAATACCCGAGCTTTGGCAGGCACTAAGTCAGCCAATTGTTTGATTTGACCTTCACCAAATACAATGCGTACTGGGTTGTAATATTGAAAATTGTTCATAAATGTCCTTTAAGATGATTATTAAAAAAAGGTGATTAGTTAAAAGTAGTATTAAAAAGTCGTAATTAAAAAAAGGAATAGGAGGTGTTGTTAACTTGCTAAGAATCATACAGCGTTATTAGACCAGTCGTCTAGTAGCTTTACAAAACAACATAACTGATAAGTAATTGTGTTCAGTTTTTATTAACCAATCTTTTCAAGTCCAATGTCTGAGGCCGTCATTTCCCAGACTTCATCAAGTGCTGAGTTATTACGACTGGTTTTTGCGATTAAACTGGCCCCTAACCAAGCATAGTACCAACGCTTAGCGATACTCTCTGCAGAAATATTTTTAGCCCTAGGGATAGACTCTTCAGCCCAACCGGCTTCTACCTGCTCACTTATCCAGTGAATGGTTTGCTGTGAGCCATTTTCTAAAGCTTTTCGCATGGGGTCTGAGATGTCTGAGACCTCGGCGCTAAGCTTAACCATCAAACACTTTTCATGATCACACCCATTTTGTTGGGTGTTATGCCAATACTGGAAGTACTTAGACAGCTTCTGTTGCGCACTAATGTCTTGTGAAGAAATAGTATTCAAGCGATGCTTATAATGCTCAAAGTAACTTTGGATAATGGCTTCGCCGAACGCTTCTTTGGAAGCAAAGTAATGATAAAAAGAACCTTTGGGCACGCCAGCGGTGTCAAGTATTTTCTTAATGCCTACTGCAGTAAAGCCTTTTTGTGCCAACAGCTGATAGCCAGTGGCGAGTAAATGTGACTTGGTATTGCTGGGAGGGTGTTGAAAAAAATCAATATTTTTTACATCAGTATTTGAATCAGTAATAGTTATATTATGGCTAGTCATAGTCAGTCCATATGGGTATTAATTATTTTGTATATGATAATGTTACCACAGGCGCTTAGTTCGTTTGTTTATGGTTGTATCCTAACGACTAAATACCCCCAATAGCTTACAATCATCCAATACTGATACTTAGAATTGAAGCTTATTAACCAAATACTGCGACGATATACCCATACCTAGCCAGCGATATATGAGCTAGCAATACAATTAGAGAGCACCATGAATATATTAAAACCCATTACTATTGGCGGCCAAGAATTTAAAAACCGTGTCTTATTTCCGCCACTAACTACGGGCTATGAAGACAAAGATGGCACCATTAATGAGCAAAGTCGCGCCTTTTATACCCGATTAGCAAAGGGGGGTGTTGGATATATCGTGTTGGGAGATGTGGCACCCATTCCTAGCTTTGCAGTGACCCCAAAGCTTTATGATGACAGTCAAATTGATTGCTTCCGGCAGTTGGCTGACAATGTCCACGCTTATGGAGCCAAACTTGGGGTACAGATATTTCACCCAGAATATAACAGTGAAGTCCTGAATGCCTTGTTTGCGGCAGGGAAGATGGAAGAAGTGCGCTCTCAACTGCACCATGACATGGATCACTTTGTGAATGAGGTGACGCCAGAGGAACTAGACCAAATTATCGATAAAATGTGCGCCTGTGCCTTACGTGCTCAGCAGGCAAGTGTTGATGTGGTTAGTATTCATGGAGATAGATTGGTCGGGGCTTTGTGTAGTCCGATTATGAATACTCGTAGCGATGAGTTTGGGGGCTCTTTAGAGAACCGTACTCGATTTGCCTTGATGCTGGTAAAAGCCATGAAGGCTGCTGTGCCTGAGATGGTGATTGAATACAAATTGCCAGTAATTACGCCTGAGCGTGGTAAAGGTGGGGTAAGTATTGATGAGGCACCAATATTTGCCCAGTGGTTGGAGCAGGCTGGCGTAGATATGCTGCATGTGGCTCAGGCAAACCATACTGGTAATATGGCAGATACCATTCCGCCAATGGGTGTGTAGCCTTATTGCTTCTTTGCAGATATCACCGCCTTAGTGAAGAGTGTGGTTTCAATTCCAGTCAGTACTTCTGGGCGCATTATAGACCCTGCTATGTCAGAGGCTCTACTCAATGAGGGCAAAGCGGATATGGTCGGTATAGGCCGCGCTTTACTTGCTGACCCTGACTGGGTGAATAAAACTCTTGCTGGTCGTCCGCAAGATATTATCCGCTGCATAGGCTGTAATGAAGGTTGTGTTGATACGGTTCTTAATCGCTCGTTTATCGCTTGTGTGGTGAATGCCGAGAATGGTTTCGAAGCGGTTCGATTTATCACCCCTGCTGAGCAGCGTAAAAAAGTAGTGGTGATTGGTGGTGGCCCTGCTGGATTAGAGGCGGCTCGAGTGGCTGCTACTAAGGGTCACGAAGTGACGCTTTTCGAAAAACAAAACTATCTAGGCGGTCAGCTCAATATTGCCTCGGTACCACCTAGAAAGATTGAAATTCGTCGCAGTATCGAAGATTTAACTCAGGCCTGTCAACAAGTTGGTGTTCAGATTCACCAAGGTCATGAGGCTGATACGGATAGTATTCTCGCTTTATCGCCAGACGCTGTGATTGTTGCTACTGGTGCCAATAGCTTTATGCCACCTATTGTCGGTATAGACGACTCTCGGGTTTGCGATGCTTGGAAAGTGCTGGCAGGTGAGCAGCAAGCTACAGGACGTGTGGTAATCATCGGTGGTGGCATCGTTGGTTGTGAGACTGCCGAATATCTTGCAGAGCAAGGTTGCCAAGTGGCGATCGTCGAGATGAGTGATAAAGTAGGGGCGGGCATCGGTATTACTGTATTGCCGAGTGTCCTAGAAACTTATCGCCGTTATGGGGTCACTCAGCATCCAGGTCTTAAAGTGACTCGCATTGAGCCAAACCATTTTCAGGAAGCTCAAGTTCAAGAAGCACAAGAGGGTCAGCAATCATCGTATGAATTAAATATTGTTTGCGAAGATCAACAAGGCAACATTGTTCCTTTTGTTGCAGATTTTGCGGTCATCGCTAGTGGGGCACGCCCGCAAGTCTTTGATAGCAGTGACTTATTGGCACAAGGCATTGAGGTTGTTGAGGTGGGAGACTGCGTGAAAGTAGCGGATATCTCGCATGCGATAAAGACCGCCTATGATGCTGCTAATTCGATATAGGAGCTTGGCTCTTTAAACCTGAGCTGTGTTATCTGAGTTGATTTTTATCTGAACGTTTTAGGGTAGTCATCGAGTCTAACCACCCCCAAAACTCTATACTCGCTGACAACCAGGTCCGCTGAGCTGACTGTGGCCACCAGACAGTTTTTCTACCTTAATCTGAGTGTGAATGCGTTCTTTTAGTGCGTGGACATGAGAGATTACCCCAATTAGCTTGCCTTCTTGTTGTAGGCTGGTTAGGGTATCTAGCGCAATATCTAATGAATCCTCATCAAGAGTACCAAAGCCTTCATCTAAAAACAGTGAGTCTACGCGGATATTATGACTGGCCATTTTTGATAATCCCAGAGCTAGGGCTAAACTTATAATAAAGCCTTCACCACCTGATAAGTTTTTGGTACTGCGAATCTCCCCACCTTGATAGTTATCAATGACATTTAGCTCTAGAGGGTTCTTTTCATCGCGTATTAATAGATATCGATCACTCATTTTGTGTAGCTGAGTATTGGCATTGACGACCATGATATCGAAGGTTAGTCCTTGGGCGAAGGTTCTAAACTTTTTGCCATCGCTTGAGCCGATTAGTTTGTGTAACTCATTCCACGTCTGCAATACCTTGTCTTGTTTTTCAATTTCTTCAAAGACTTCAGATTGTTTGCTTTTATTCAACTCATTGCTATTAATGCGTTCCTCTAAAGAGCCAAGCTGTTGGCTAATCTCATCTTTGAGCTGCTTGGTTTCTTCTAGCTTTGTGGCCAAGCTGTCCTGAGTTTCAGTGGTTATCGCTTCAGCAGCTTGTTCCGCTAATTGCTTTTCATAATCTAGCTTATTTTGTTTACAGCGCTCTATCTGAGTCAAAATTTGTTGTTGGCGCTCGGCAAGCTGCTGACGCTCTTCATGGGGCATGTCGGCCTTAAGAAACGCCGCTTCATCCTCAAACTGGTATTTAGCCAATAGCTGTTCAAAATCCTTATCTAAGGCAGTCATAGCAGTGAGCTCATCGACCAACTTTTTTGATACCTGTTGTTGACGCTGCTCAGTATCTTCATAGCGCTGCTTGTTCGATTGATAGGACTCACGAGCCGAAGCAAGCGCAGTTTTAGCAGTATCTAAAAGCTGCTGCAGGCGAGTTTGCTCAGCATCTACATCTTTCTCACCAAACAATTTAAAGCGTTCGGTTTGTAGTGTGGCCAATTGTTCTTCGGCCTGCTTTAGTAGATTAGTTAAGTCTTCAAACTCGGATTGTTGACTGTTAAGTTGTTGTGAGTTGCCCTCTATTCGTGACTGCAAAGCGCTTAGTTGCTGTTCAAGCTCTCCCTTTTTCTGGGTTTTATCTACAAAAAGTTGCTCTAATTTTCTTAGCAGATGACAAAAGTCACGTACAGGCTGTAGCACAGAATCATAGTGCTCTTTATCGAATATGTTTTGCTGTTTAGTTGCCTCACCAAGTTTATCAAGTGCTTTCTTTGCATTATCTATCACAGAGAAATCTAACGAGGAATCCAAATCTTCAATAGAGTCCATTGAGTGGGATTGATAGCCATCCAGTAACTTCTGTAAATCTGTAGCAGTTGTAGCTAAGCTCTTAAAGTTAGTAGTTATCCGAGATTCTAAGAGTTTGTTTTCTTGCTGTTTTTCTTTTTCAGTACTTTCTAAATTATTAACAACACTAGAATGCTGTTTAAAATCAGCCTCAAGATCATTTATCTGCTTTGATTTTTGATTTAATTGTTGTTGCAGCTCATCAAACTGGTTCAAGGTTAAGTTGATATTGTCTTTTTTGGCAGTGAGCGACTCATTAAAAGAAGCAATAGTTGTTTTAAGTGCCTTCAGCTTATGCAGGCTTTTTATTGCCGCGGTTAAGTGCTCATTATCAATAGTAGCTTTCGCATTTTGTTGAGAGTTTGACTGATTGTCTGTGCTATTGAGAGCGTTCTCTACACTTGAGGTTACCACTGCAAGCGTATCGGTTGATAGGTCTAATAACCCACTGTCGTTATAACTTTGCTTCAGACTGTCTGTATAAGAGGCTATAGTCCGTCTATGACTATTGACGCTGTTATTAACTTCAAGCAGCTGACTGTGAGTTTGCTGAAGAGAACTACGAATTTGTAGAATCTGATGAGTATAGGCTTGCTCCGCCGTGGCTAGGTTAATGCGATATTCAGACAGCGTGGCTTCACTGTCATTAATTTGATTCAATAGAACCTCGATGCCTTGCTTGGCTTCAGCTAGGGCCGAATCATTTTTGTGGTCTGAATTGTTTTGTAGCAAGTGCGGATGATTGTCGGCATAAGGATGCTCCTTTGAGCCACATAAAGGGCAGGGGCTATCTTGCTCCAATAAAACAATATAATCCTCAAGCTTAGACTCTAATTGAGCCACTTTTTGCATCAACTCTAATTTTTGCTGTTCATCTTGATGTTTTTGTTTAAGCTGTTCAAGGGTCTGTTGTTGCTGTGCAATGTTGGCTGTTATTTGTGGCACAGCGGCCGCAAGTTCTGGCAGTTTGGCAGTCATTTTCTCTAAAGCGGTGTCTTGCTGTGATATACGATTTAACTCGATGCTGAGACTATCAAGTGTATAACGGCTGTCATCGAGCTGGTTGAGTTGCTGACGCAAATGGCTGGCCTCGTTACTACCAAGCAGCTGCTTTTGTTGCTGCTGCATCGTTGCCAAAGCGGAATGATGCTGTTGTAGGTTTTGTTCTACTTGATTTTGCAGTTGTTTTTTTTGGTTGATAGTAACTAACAAACTCTCTATCTCATTAACTAAGTCAGTTCTTGTTTTTTTATGGTTGGCATTATCAGATAAGGCACTGCTAATGGTCTTTCCATATTGTATTAAATCTCTTATATCGCCACTTAGCTGGCTGTGATTGCCAAACTTGCTAAATAGGAGGTTAAGGCTATCAAGACTTTTTTGGGTCTCAGTAAGTTGCTGCTGGTCGGTATTGAGAACCTGATTAAGGCCATCAAGTTTTGACTTTGCTGTCTGCTGCTGTCGTTCAAAGTCAGCCACCGTTTTCTTCTGGGTTTGAATGCTTTGATCCAGTGATCGTGTTTGTTTAATTACGGGCTGAGCTTGTTGAAGCTCATTGTCAGCCGCAGTTACTAAGGAATTAGCTTGTTCTCTATGACTCTCGCTAGCATCAAGCGTCTGCTTTAACTGCGGCAAACTGTCTTCAAGCTTTTGCTGCTCGGCTTTAAGATCAGTCGTTACTTGACGTTGATTTTTTAACTCGCCAAATTTATCTTTAATCTCTAAAGCACGGGTGGCGTTATTTAAGCGAATTGCGTCAGTAGCAAAGTCTGCTTTTTGTTGTGTTGCAAAATCCAATTGCTCACTAAAGTTTTGGATTTGCTGCTTTAAGGTATGGATATTCTCTAGCCATTTTATTTGATTGACCAGCGTAGTTTCTTGTTCGGTGGTTTGCTGGCGTTTGGTTTGTAGCTGGTCAGCCTCTAGTTTTAATTCGGCTTCCTCCTCATTAGATAGTAGAGAAAGTCCTTCAAGACCGGCTTTTAGGGTCGTCAGCTTTTGTTCTTCGAGTTTTCTCTTCTCATGAGTCTGCTGAGAGATAGTGGCATAGATATCAGTACCGGTAATTTTCTCTAGGATATCGGCACGTTCGTCAGCTTTGGCGCTTAAAAATGCCGCAAAACTACCTTGAGCCAATAAAATAGAGCGGGTGAACTGCTGGAAGTCCATACGGGTCAATTCAACGATCTTCTTTTTGGTTAAAGAAGACTTCTCTTCGATAATGGTACCGGCCTTATGGCCTAATCCGTCATTGGCATAAGAAATGACATGCTCAGTGTCTTGTAAGCTGCCATCAGGCTTATTGTAGGCACGGCGCTGTTTCCAGTGGCAACGATAATGGGTGCCATTAATGTCTATTACTACCTCAGCCATACATTCGGCGGTTTGACGGGTCATTACTTCATTGGTCGATTTACTAATGGTACCGATACGTGGCGTCTCACCATATAGCGCCAAGCACATGGCATCCAAAATGGTGGTCTTACCGGCCCCTGTATCGCCAGTAATCGCAAATATTCCCTCATTAACATAAGCCTCATCGTCAAAGTTAATGAGCCATTCTCCTTTTAAGGAGTTAAGGTTTTTTAATCGCAGTTCAATTAGACGCATGATAAGGGTAACCGTCGTTTATAAATATATGAAATAAGTTGAGGGATTAAGGTCAAAGCTTGAACGTTATTCTGCCATCTTGTCATCGTGTTTGATGTTATACAGTATCTCAGAGTAAGCATCTATTAACTTTGGACGCTGAGCTTCTGAAATCTGATTAATATCTAGGCAGCGCTGAAACACTTCTAGTTCATCTAAATCTTGTAGGGTTTCATTGCTATTTTCTGATTGAAGGATACGGTCATAAGTTCGATTGTTCTTTGTTTTTAACACATCAAGCTGAGTGTCCTCAATGAGCGCATTAATTTGGTCACGTAGGTCAGTGACGATTTCATCGCCATCATAAATGACCTCAAGCCATATCGACTCATCTTTGGGTAAAGAAGCAATGGTTTGATGAATATAAGGTAGGTCACCTTTAATTTGCATTAACCTTTGAAAGCAGGGCACAGCAATGGACAGCAATTGCATGGCCTTTTCATTATCGTTAAACAGTACTTTATGTGAGGATTCAGCATCTTCGTCATTTACAACAGAGGTGTCAGGTAAGCTATTTATCGAGTTATCAACTGTGGTGTCAGTTTCTTCTTCATCTGCAAACCAGTCTCCAAATAAATCTGCTTGTTGTGCTTCAGCCAGTTTTTTTGCTTGTGATGCAGACTTGGTAGGCTGTGTGGCCGTGCTTACCTTAGAAGAACTGGTGTTAGAAAGGCCGACCTGAGCGTTATTTTTAGCTGCTTTATCTTCAGTAGCAGATAGATTTAAGTCCTCAATAGCAGTACCAAATTGTAATAAAAGCACCTGCTTTTGCTGGCGAGCTTCCCCAAAGCCCATAGCAATGGGTGAGCCACAATAGCGAATATGCTCACGACCACCTACCTTTTGCGGTACATGCAAATGACCCAAAGCCACATAATCAAAGCAGTCATTAAATAATTCGGCAGATACTTGACCCAATGAGCCGACATAGAGGTCGCGCACCCCATCATCTTCTGTGGTCTTACTGCCGGCGGCGAACAAATGCCCGGTGGCAATAATCGGGATATGTCTTTGGTGTTGGTCACCTAATGCTGCTTGTTGAGCTTTGGCTATTTGCGCCACTTGATCATAGTGATGCTGTATACCTGCCAGCACCATCTTGTCTTTATCTAATGTCGATTCACCCGGTAAGCTTAGACGCACATCACGGTCTCGGAGATAAGGTACGGCGGCAATAAGACACTGCGGCTCACCGTGCTTGTCTTTTAATAACAGCACTTCGTTCTCAAAGTTTTCACAAGCGGTACCGATGACATGCACACTCAGATATTTAAGTATCTCTGCAGGGGCGTCTAAGAAACTTGGCGAATCATGGTTACCTGCCACTATCACTACATGATCGCAATACAACTGCGATATTTCACCTAAGAACCGATAATACAAATTTTGCGCTCGGTTGCTTGGTGTCATGGTATCGAAGATATCGCCAGCGACAATAAGAACATCTACTTTATAGTCTTGAATGGTCTGGGTCAGCCATGCCAAAAAAGCTTCAAATTCGTCATAGCGCATATTGCCATACAGTCGGCGGCCTAGATGCCAGTCGGAGGTGTGCAATACGGTTAAAGGCTTGGTATTGATAGGCAGTTTGTTAGAGTTCGACATAGAGACAAATACAACGCAATAAGGGGTGATAAATCTGCTCAATTAAAAGCAGCAACGAGGACTAAAATATCATACCACAAATAATTTTAAGCGGGCTTGTTACAGCTTTGATAGCCAGACTTATTGCCATGAAAGTTAGAGCAAAAAAGTTGTAGAGTTGAATTATAAAGCTAGGTTGTTGGGAGGTCGTAGCGTATTTAGTGTATGATGCCGTGTTGAAATATTATTAAATATGCTGAAATATAAAGGTAAGTCCGTGTTTATAAAATCAAGTCAATATTTACAGTGGGAAGAGGGCAGTACCGAGCACAAAGCCCGCTGGTTATCACAAAGTAATCATGCCCCGCCCAAACGTATCGTTATAATCGATGACACCATCACCGCCGATGAGGCTTATCGCTTAGCCAATGCTGGCACCTCAATGCTTTGGCGCGGTGATTATCATAATGCTAAGCAGCTTATCCAAGCTTTACAGCGCCGTATCGACCGTGCTGAACAAAGAAAAATAGAGAAGGCTGAAAAAAAGGCCACGCAAGACGCTCACAGTTCAAGATCTTCCTTAGGGTCACAAGATCTGCCTCAACTATTTCATAAAAACCGCCTAGCTCAAAGTCAGCGCTCGCGTTTACTAGGCCGTCTTCTATTATCATTCGATGCCAATTATCAGCTGAATCTTCGCCGAGCCCCTGAGGTGAGTGAAGCATGTGCGGCTGCTTTTGGTGAAATGAATGAAGCCTGTGTAATGTCATTCCGAGACTTACAGGGAGCTTTAGGGGCGGCGCAATGGCGTAAAAAAGGGGTGCCAGTTAAAGCTTTAGGCATCTCAGTTCACCCTCATTACGGTGTGTTTGCACCCACGCGTCAAGAATACGTGCAATTACTGCTTGATGCACCTCTGCCTGATAGCTGTGATGTTGCTTATGACATTGGTACCGGTACGGGATTACTTGCCATCGTGTTGGCCAAGCGGGGTGTTAAGCAAATTATTGCTACTGACTTAAATCCGCGTGCCTTGGATTGTGCTCAGGATAATTTTGATTGTTTAGGTCTATCCAATGTACAGTTGCAGCAAGCTGATTTATTTCCCACTGCTGCACCGCCTGCGAACCTAATAGTTTGTAATCCGCCGTGGCTGCCTGCTAAACCTAGCTCGCCTTTGGAATATTCAATATATGATGCCAACAGTGCCATGCTTCGAGGCTTGTTAATGGGAGCAAAGCAACATTTGGCAGAGTCAGGAGAGGTTTGGCTAATACTGTCAGACTTAGCTGAGCATTTAAAGCTGCGTACTCGTGAAGATTTAATAGGCTGGATTGAGGAAGCTGGCTTGAAGGTCAAATATCGTCTGGATACTGAACCAACGCATGGCAAAAGCCAAGATGAAAGCGATCCATTATTTGCAGCGCGTAGTGCGGAGGTCACTTCACTTTGGTGTTTGTGTTAGTGATTACCTTATATTTTGATATAAAAAGTTTTTTTAAAATATCTAATTTAAAAGTAAAACAGTCATCAATGTCTTTTCTTTTAAGTATAGTTTAAGTATAATTATTTTACGCAAGTGTAACATTTAAGAATTATTTTTACATAAAGAAGGGATTGAGTTTATGAGTGGAATGACTAAGCCCAGTAAAGGACCAAATGATAAGTTTTGTAATGAGTGCGGCAAAGTAATTAATTCTAAAGCAGAAATCTGTCCTCATTGCGGTGTAAGACAAAAAGGTACTACTAACTCTGGGTCATCGAGTACCATTAAAACAATATTAAAGTGGATATTAATAGTGTTCTTAATACTATTTGTCATTGGCTTTATTATTGGAATGATGGAGGATGAGGGTTCTACTTATCAAGAAGATAATATTACCTCATCGAGTAATGAGTCAGTTTTAGAAGTGTCCCCAGGAAATACCCCCATATTTAA
>NZ_DGDC01000012.1 GCF_002385225.1 Psychrobacter sp. UBA3962
TTAACTGACTGGCATTACCCGATTGGGTGCTTTTTTAATATCTTAAATAATCGTTTTACAGCTTCAACAAGACTTTTCCTTTCTTGCCTTTTTGAACTTTGCCAGAAACGGCTTCGTTAATGTCTTCAAGGTCATAAATAGCTTCTACCGGTAGCGTAAGCTGTTTATTAACCCCACGCTCAATGAGCTCATTGATTAAGCGTTTTTTGTTTTCAATATCCATTTCACGGCTGGTTTTACTGCCCCAAAAGCCTTTAATCACTGCTTGTTTAAAAATCAGATTACTGGGGTTTAAAACCATGGGCTCACCGGCCATAACACCGAAAGAAACCAAGGTGCCATTGTCGCCCAATAGGTCTAATAAATCATTGCTGGCCTCACCGCCTAAAGAATCTACAGCAGCACTGATTTGAGAGTCGCCAACGAGTTCACGAACCTTATCTTTCCAGTCTGATTGGGAAGTATCAACAGCATGTTTAATACCTAAGTTAGTAAGCTCTTGAACCGCTTCGGCTCGGCGCACCAAGCTAATGGTAGGGATACCACGGGCAGCAGCAATCATGGCAAAAGATTTCCCCACTGCACCGTTAGCGGCATTTAAGATGGCCCATTGGCCCGGCTGTAACTGCATAAACTCCAGCAGCATCAAGGCACTAAGGGGCATGGCAATCAATTGTGCTGCTATTTCATCTTCAAGCTCATCGGGCACAGCGAACACCATAGTGGCTGGCGCGGTAAAGTACTCCGCCCAAGTACCGTGAACACTGGCCGCGGCCACACGATCGCCGACAGAGAAACCTTTAACATTTTCACCTACCGCATCGACTACCCCTAAAGCCTCACTACCAGCTGTGGCGGGTAAATCGGGTTTATCCCCGTATTGTCCCTTCACAGTAATCAAATCATGATTGTGGATGCTGGCTAAGATAGTTTTTACCCGAACTTCATTGGGCCCAGGTTCAGGCATAGGGCTGTCAATTATTTTTAAAACTTCAGAGGGTTTGCCAAAAGCGTTATAAGAAGCACTGCGCATGGGAGAATCCTTTTTTATTATTAATCGTCAATTAGGTTTTTAGTTTGATCTTTTTAGTTTGATCTTATAGTGGTTATAACCATAACAAGGCACCGAGGAGGCTATCAGTATTACTTTAGTTAATAGTCGATTCAGTTAATAGCGCGGGGTAGCTGTGAGCCAACGTTTACTCTGGATCAATCACTTCAAAGTCGCTATTGACCATATCAGTAAGCAACGGCTCGCCCTTATCATTTACTCGAAATAAGCCATATTTTGCTTGCTCAAAAGCCGCGGCCTGACCTTCTTGAAAGAAGAAGGCATTGGTAGCGATTTTTAGCTGGCCCTGACGCAGACGATAAGCCAAAAGCAATTCCTCTTTTGCCAAGCTTAATTGATCCTCCTCGGACGGACTGACCAATCGCACAAAATGACCCACACCTTGTGCATCCTTTCTAATCACCACTAAACCGTCTTGAGACAGGTTATATAACTCTTCTATCGGCTGTTGATCCTCGGTAGGGACTAACTGCTGTTCTATTGCCGCCATAATTTGCTCAGAGATAGCATAATTTAAGGCCATATAATCGCCTTGCATCAAGCTGCGTGGGTCAACTGGGGCCAGTTGTAGGAGTACCTTCTCAGCGGTTGCCAAATGGGTTTCATATTTTTTGATGCTCAGATTCACCGCTACTAACACGACTATCAGGCCAACAATGGCCAGTAATAGGTTTAATTTAGAAGAGGCCTGAGCGGTAGGCTTTAATCCAACTGATCTCATGGTAACTCCTCATCTTTTGTGGTTGTCTGTTCAGGGCTGGCAGTCTTAAGCTTAGGCAGGCTGGTATCGTCAGAGTAGGCAATCTTTATGAGTTTATAAATCGCAAACAACACTAGGGACACCGCCAATAAGGACCCTGATTTCTGTAATAAACTGGTATCAAGCTGATAGTAATACCAAAATATATAACCCACCAGGGCACTAATGCCTAACGCCAACAAGGTCTTATTGGCATTGGCAATGGCCAACACAATTACTAGGCTGGTGGCCAAAACGCCAGAGATATAAATAGAAACCACGCCTAAGCCGATAACAGCTAAGGCAATAAGTCGGCCTATTTTTGAGGTGAGCTTTAACGAATACTGGTTCAAAATAATGTGTGCCACGTATAAGCAAACAGCGATAAGTAGCCCTTGGGATAAGAAATAGTTATAGACAAAGTCGCCTGCGATCCCAGCGATAGATTGTGAGTTTTCAGCGACAATAAATACCACCGACACCATAAGTAACACTATAGTACTGGCGTAATTCAAGGGTCTAAACAGGGTATACTTGTTTGGGGTATCACTGGCCTGAGCAGCAGTCATTACTTTAGAGTTGGGCAAAGAGACCACACTGGCAATCAGGGCCAGTAAAGGAGCCGATAATTCAGGTAATTGAAAATAGCTGAGTAACCAAACCAAACACCCTAAAGCTATAAAGGCACTGAAAAAACGATGCAGGGTGTCTTTAAAGACTATCAACAAAACTAACTGAAGCAGCATAAAGGTCGAAATTATGGTCACAGTAGCTTCAAACTGCTCAACCAGAGCGACCGCCAAAAACACCTGAGCTGACAAACTTAAAGCAAAGGCGAGACCATCGCTAAAGGTGTACGGTTTATGTAGAGTGTGAGAGTTTTGACGTTTGAATAATCCTAGGTTAAACAACACAAAACTAACCAATAACAATAGCCCGCTTAGTATCAGCTTCATCAGCGTATCACGCAGAGTATTGCCAAAAACCACCATTAAAAATCCGGTTATTAATCCCCCAGAAAACAGGCCACTTAAGGTCAGTAACAGCTGTATATACCAAGGAGTGCTGACTGTAGAGAGGGTAGGGATATCTTCTACCTTTACAGCAATTGGATCTATTGTGGGCTGAGGCAGTGACTCAGGCGGGGACTGCTCGGCCACAGCGGACGGCTTTTTTATAGAGTGATTTAATTGGCGTAACCAATTTACAGCAAAAGCAGTGAGACCAATGAGTAAAAATGCCATAACAAATAAAGCCGCATCACCTAAATGAGGGGCAATATACTGCGAGGCCATCACCATCAGCACTAGAATTATCGAACCACTAAGCAAGGTAAGCATCAGCAGATCGATTTGCTGTCTATAAAATCGCCAATAAAAGAAAACCATAACACCCGCCCACGCCGCAAGACTGATGGGGGTTGCTACTCCTTCCTCGAAAAGAAAAACGGAAAATAAACCTAAGCGTGTTGCCCAAAATATCACTACTATGGCTATCAGATATAAGCTCCAGTGCAAAGAGCGACCGCTGAGCTTAGGCTGGGCTTTATCTTTAAATGCCATCAAACCCAAGATAAGGGCCACAAGGTTTATCACGGTCAAGACCAGCAGACGCAGTAAGTCGAAGGAGACGGCACTGTTAACTAAAAAGCTAGCGGCTGAGGTATAAAACAGGAAGCTTACGTTAATCAGTCCCAACCAAAGCAGCCAAAGCGCTGGCAGGCGGGCCGCAATTACCCATGGAATAATCAAAACCGCCCAGCCAAAAAACAGCTGCCAACTGTCAGCCCCCGTCTGGTAAACCTGCCCCACCAAGGCCAATAGGCTGCCAGTTATCAGGCTGGCAATAAGTAATAACAGCGGTTGACCCGATTTAAAAACACCTTTATGAGTCAGTAGCGCATAGCCTACAACAGTGAGGACTAAGGCTACCTCTACTAAACCAAATTTCCCCAGCTTACCTAGAGCCATCCAGTTATAAGCCACGAAAAACACTAAAGCTAATACCAGTGAAATGGCAGAAGTTATCGCAGTAAATCGAATAAAGAAGTGGTACCAAGTCTCACTGCTAACAACAGGGGTAGCCGTTTGAGTTGGAGAGCTCGAGGGGGGCGAAGTTGGGGTAGAGGCGGACGTCATAATGCTCTCGATACTATAGGTTGCTGGTTACTAATTTGGGAGTAACAATCTCGCTGTGTTGTCAGCGGGCATGAGAACAGCATACAGCAGACAGAGGGATTGGCAATATTTGTAAAAGGTAACCACGTTCAATCTATAGGTTAAATTATTAGGTTAAACCACTAGCGATACTAGGCTAATTTTTCAATTCTGCTAAAACTAAGTCAGTCAGTTACAAGATAACAAGAAAATAAACTTCCTAGTCAAATCTAATGTAAGTGGTTGATAATTAACCATTAAGTTTAAATTTCATAATGTGAATACATGAATATTTGTTGACACGATGATATATTTTTTTTATTAATATACCTATAATGAATAACAGCTGTAAGCTTTGGTTACTTTAATGAATAGATATTACTCTTTAAGTGACCATTGTTAATTAATTGTTTTTGACCTATATTGCTCGCGGTTGTTATGACCGAGAAGCTACTTAAACTATTGAAGAAGCTAACTATTTTGGCTTCTATTTGCCATTGCCCAAAAGGATTTTATTGTGCGTAAATCAACCGCGTTAGTGAAGAAAGTATTAATTCCTACCAGCTTAGTAGCCGCCATGATGATGGTTGGTTGTGGTGATAAATCGGCTGGTACTAGCAACTCAGCAAACATTGATCCCAGTGTATTAGCTGAAACACAAGAGTTAGTTATTAATAACTCAGCTGAACCAGAATCACTAGATCCGCACAAAGTATCTGGCGTACCTGAAGCGGCTATTATTCGTCAAATGCTAGTGGGCTTAACCACCACCGATCCTGATGGCAAAACCATCCCGGGTATGGCTGAAAGCTGGGACAGCGAAGATAATAAAGTTTGGACCTTCAAAATTCGCGATGCAAAATGGTCAAACGGTGATCCGGTGACCGCTGAAGATTTCGTTTATAGCTTCCGTCGTTTGGTCGATCCTAACACCGCTTCTCCTTATGCTAGCTACCTAGTCGATGCCAAAGTTGCCGGTGCTGATGCCATTTTAGAAGGCAAAGCAGGGACTGAAGCCTTGGGCGTAAAAGCGATTGATGACAAAACTTTCCAGGTGACTCTTTCTGAGCCTGTCCCTTATTTCCCAGATACCCTAATCCATACTTCAGTTAAACCGGTTAACCAAAAAGTGGTAGAGCAGTTTGGTGAAAAATGGACCGATCCTGCCAATATCGTGGTGAACGGCCCTTACAAAATCAGTGAATGGAGAGTGAACGACAAAATCGTATTGGAGCGTAACGAAAGCTACTACGATAATGGCAATACTACTTTAAACAAAGTTACTATGTTGGCCATTCCTTCAAGCACCACTGACGTGGCCCGCTATCAGTCAGGCGAGATTGATGTTACCAACAATGAGATCCCACCAGAGCAGTTTGCTTCTTTAAAAGATCAGTTGGGGGATGAGTTAAGTGTCTCGCCAATGCTTTGTACTTATTACTACGAATTTAACACGGTTAAGCCTCCTTTCAATGATGCTCGTGTTCGTCGTGCTTTAGCCCTTGCCTTAGATCGTGACACCATTACTGATAAAGTGATTGGTCAAGGTCAAACCGCTGCCTATCAATTGACTCCAGTAGCGACCAACGCTATGCAAAACAATTCTCCAGAGTGGGAAAGCTGGGATCAAGCCAAGCGAGTAGAAGAGGCCAAAAAGCTACTTAAAGAAGCGGGCTACAGTCAAAGTAATCCTCTAAAATTCGAGCTGCTATATAACACCAGCGATAACCACAAGAAGATTGCGGTAGCCGCTAGCTCGCTATGGAAGCAGTCCTTAGAGTTTGTGGATGTGAGCTTGATTAACAAAGAGTGGAAAACTTACTTAGACACACGCCGCAATGGTAACTATCAAGTGGCCCGTGCCGGTTGGTGTGGTGACTATAACGAACCTTCTACTTTCCTAAATATCGTCAAGTCTGGCAACAGCAATAACCAAGGTAAATACTCAAGCGCTCAGTTTGACAGCATAATGGCGCAGACGTTAAAAGCGGGAGTAACGCCAGAGCAACGTGCTGGGCTTTATAAGCAAGCCGAAGCACAGCTTGATGCTGATATGCCTAATGTCAACGTTTACCACTACGTTAGCCCTCGTCTAATTAAGCCATACGTAGTCGGTTTCTCAACCAAAGATCCTTTAGATAACTGGCAAGCAAAAGACCTAAAAGTGGCTAAGCACTAAGCTTAAAACCCTAGCTTAGAACCATAAAGAGAAATTAGGTCTGTAAGCCCAAGAAGAAGGCCGCTAAGCATGATTGTAAAGCGCCTTCTTCTTATTAGGGCTTAGTGTTTTTTTATAAATACTGCTAAAAGTTAAGGTAGTTACTGGCCGTTAGTTAAGTAACTTGTCGTTTATTTTTTTTATACAAGGACGTCTGTATGATTAAGTCCCCCCGTGCTCGCTCGATGGCTCGATGGCCCGTTGCGCTAACCTTAAGCGCTTTATTAGGTTCGACCTTGATAGGCTGTACTGATAAAGAAGCGGTTAATAACAGTAGTGACGCAGACAGTAAGGCTGAAACCGCCCTTGCTGAAGAGCAAAGTATTGTCATTAATAATACTGCCGAACCTGAGTCGATCGACCCTCATAAAGTGTCAGCGGTCCCTGAGGGCAATATCATTCGTCAGATGTTCATTGGTCTAGTAGACACCGACCGCGAAGGCAAAACAGTGCCCGGTATGGCTGAAAGCTGGGAGAGTACAGACAATAAAGTCTGGACCTTTAAGCTACGGGATGCCAAATGGAGCAATGGAGATCCGGTCACTACAGAGGATTTTGTTTACAGTTGGCGCCGTTTGGTCGACCCCAATACCGCGTCCCCTTATGCCAGTTATTTGGTAGATGCTAAGGTGAGTGGGGCAGAGGCCATTATGGCTGGAGAGGCAAGCCTAGAAACTCTGGGTATCAAAGCTTTGGATGATAAGACACTGCAGGTTACCTTAACCGAATCGGTTCCTTATTTTCCAGACATGTTGATTCACACTTCAACCAAGCCAGTACCGCAAAAAGCGATCGAGCAATTTGGCGATAAATGGACCGATGCCAATAATATTGTAGTCAATGGTCCTTATACCTTGAGTGAGTGGCGAGTTAACGACAAGATTGTGTTAAAGCGCAATCCTCAATATTTTGACAACGCCAATACCACCATAGATACCGTTACCATCTTACCTATTTCATCGCCGACCACTGATGTCGCTCGCTATCAAGCCGGTGAGGTGGATGTGAGTGCTGAAGTACCGCCCGAACAATTTGACTCTATCAAAGAGGCTATGGGCAACGAGCTGCGTGTCGCGCCCCGACTATGTACTTACTATTATAAATACAATACCGTGAGACCCCCTTTCAATGATGTCCGCGTTCGCCGTGCCTTAGCGTTGGCCTTTGACCGTGATATTGTGGCGGAAAAAGTGATGGGCCAAGGGCAAAAGCCAGCGTATCAGTTAACCCCACCGTCTACCAATGGCATGAGCAATTTTACCCCAGAGTGGCAAAGCTGGAGTAAGGAGCAACGGATTAAAGAGGCCAACAGCTTATTACAGCAGGCCGGTTACAGTGCCAGCAATCCGTTAAAGTTTGAATTGTTATACAACACCAGTGATAACCACAAAAAAATTGCAGTGGCCTTTAGCTCTCTTATTAAAGACGCTTTAGGGGCTGACAAGGTACAAGTAGAGTTGGTCAACAAAGAGTGGAAAACCTACCTTGATACACGTCGTACCGGCGATTATGACATCGCTCGCTCAAGCTGGTGTGGCGACTATAACGAACCTTCTTCGTTTTTGAACACCTTAAAGACTGATAACACCAACAACCATGGTAAGTATTCAAGTCCAAAGTTCGATGCTCTCTTAGATCAAACCTTATTACAAGGGGTGGATGTCAAACAGCGCGCTGAGCTTTATAAGCAAGCCGAAGCACAGCTAGATGCCGACATGCCAAACTTAAATATGTTCCATTACGTTGGGGTGCGTTTGGTGAAACCCTACGTGATAGGCTTCCCAGAAAATGATCCGTTAGATGTGTGGCACATGAAAGACGTGTCGATTGCCAAGCATTAATTGCTGACAGCACTGCCTGTTTATTAACCATATCGTTATTAACCGTCCCATTATGCTAGTAGGATTACTTACAACAGAGGGTTTATGCTAAAGCTTATATTTCGGCGACTATTAGAAGCCATTCCGACTATGTTTATCCTCATTACCGTGTCATTTTTTATGATGCGGTTAGCGCCAGGTAGCCCTTTTAGTGGTGAGCGCAGTTTCTCACCTGCGGTTATGGCCAATATTGAAGCCAAGTATCATTTAAATGACCCTATGTGGCTGCAGTATGTGAACTATCTAAAGCAGATTATGATGGGTGATTTTGGTCCCTCCTTTAAGTATAAAGATTACACCGTCAATGAACTGTTGGCGCAGGCCCTTCCGGTGTCTATTGAGCTGGGGCTTTATGCCTTTATCTTGGCAGTAGTATTGGGGCTTATCTTCGGGATTGTGGCCGCTTTGAAGCAAAACTCGTGGATTGATTATATCGTTATGGCCTTTGCCAATATCGGTGTGGTTATTCCAAGCTTTGTTAAAGCGCCGCTGTTGGTGCTTATTTTCGCCATTACCTTGAAGTGGTTACCAGGCGGTGGCTGGAATAATGGGGCAGTGCAAAACCTTATCTTACCGGTGACCGCACTAGCCTTGGCTTATACCGCCAGTATTGCTCGTATTATGCGTGGCTCTATGATTGAAGTGATGAACAGTCAATACATTCGCACCGCGCGCTCTAAGGGTTTGCCGATGCAGCGTATTGTATTAAAGCATGCGCTACGTCCAGCAATGCTACCGGTTATCTCTTATTTAGGCCCTGCCTTTGTGGGTATTATTACCGGTTCTATTGTGATTGAGACCATCTTTGGTTTACCAGGCATCGGTCAGTTGTTCGTTAATGGGGCATTAAACCGTGACTATGGCATGGTGCTAAGCTTAACCATTTTGGTGGGGGTTTTAACCATTGCTTTTAACGCCATCGTCGATATTTTGTATGCAGTTATTGACCCACAAATTAAGTATTAGCTGTCGCTGAGGCTGTGGTCATAATTGATTATGACCGCTTGCCCAGACGTTTAACTTAGACTTTTAAATACCCTAATTTAAAGTAACCCATTTAAGAACAAGGATGACTATGACTGTTATCACTGATAAGCCAATCGATTTAGTAACGCCTACGGCAGACGCCATTAAGGGCCGCAGCCTTTGGCAGGATGCTTGGCGTCGTTTTTATCAAAACAAAGCGGCCATTGCCAGTTTGGTTATCTTGTTTTTGGTCACACTGTTTGTGATATTTGTGCCTATGTTTGCGCCTTTTGGCTATGCCGAAACCGATTGGGGCTATATGCAAGGTGCCCCCTCTTTTGAGAATAAGCACTACTTTGGTACCGACTCCTTAGGCCGCGATTTATTAGTACGGACTGCCATTGGGGGCCGTATTTCGTTGTTAGTGGGTATTGCTGGGGCCACAGTGGCGGTGTTGTTTGGTACCGTTTATGGCGCTGCTTCTGGCTATTTAGGCGGTAAGATTGACGCGGTTATGATGCGCTTTTTGGAAATCCTAAACGCCTTCCCTTTTATGTTCTTCGTTATCTTACTAGTAACCATCTTTGGCCGTAACCTAATGCTAATTTTTGTGGCCATTGGTTTGGTGTCTTGGTTGGATGTGGCGCGTATCGTACGCGGTCAAACCTTGAGCTTAAAGAGCAAAGAGTTCATCGAAGCAGCACATGTCGGCGGCGTCTCGGGCTATAACATTATTATGCGTCACATTGTGCCTAACGTCTTGGGTGTTGTGGTGGTTTATGCCTCACTGTTGGTACCTAGCATGATTTTATTTGAGTCCTTCTTAAGTTTCTTAGGCTTAGGGGTTCAAGAGCCAATGACCAGTTGGGGCGCCTTATTGCAAGAAGGATCACAAACCATGCAAGTAGCTCCCTGGCAGATTTTAATTCCTTCAGTATTCTTAGTAGTGACGCTATTTTGTTTCAACTTTATTGGTGATGGTCTGCGTGATGCGTTTGACCCCAAAGACCGTTAATAGCGGGCAATACTCTCAAACCGCCCATCCTAATTATCTGATAGCCAGACAGCCAATACAGGTAGACTTATTATGACAGTAGGAAACAACACCTTAGCACAAGAGACTCAACGTGGTCGCGATGTAACACAAGCGCCAACCTTGTTGCAGGTAAAAGATTTATCTGTGAAATTCAAAACCGAAGACGGAGAGGTTACTGCCGTAAACGGCCTAAACTTCGATCTACACCAAGGAGAAACCTTGGGTATCGTTGGGGAGTCAGGATCCGGTAAATCGCAGACTGCTTTCGCCATTATGGGATTATTGGCCAAAAACGGCCGTACTGATGGTTCAGTATTGTTCCAAGGCAAAGAGCTACTGGGTCTAAGCGAAAAAGAGCTGAATAAGCTACGCGCTGAGCAAGTATCGATGATCTTCCAAGATCCGATGACCTCGTTAAACCCGTATATGAAAATCGGCGATCAGTTGGCCGAAGTACTTATCTTGCATAAAGGCATGAGTAAAAAAGAGGCTTGGGAAGAAGCCATTAAAATGCTCGATGCGGTGAAGATTCCTGAAGCGCGTAAACGTATTGGCATGTATCCGCACGAGTTCTCAGGCGGTATGCGTCAACGGGTAATGATTGCCATGGCGCTGTTGTGTCGTCCCAAATTACTGATCGCTGATGAGCCGACCACTGCCCTTGATGTGACGGTACAAGCGCAGATCATGACCTTAATGAATGAGTTAAAGCGTGATTTTGGGACTACCATTATTATGATTACCCATGACTTAGGCGTGGTAGCCGGTATCTGTGATCGCGTCTTAGTCATGTATGCCGGACGTACCATGGCGTATGGGGAAACTGAAGATATCTTCTACAACCCCACCCATCCTTATACCAAAGGTCTGCTACGGGCGATTCCGCGTTTGGATAATAAAAGCGGGAAACTTGAAACCATTCCCGGCAGTCCGCCAAACTTATTAAGCTTGCCCCCCGGCTGTCCGTTCTATGAGCGCTGTCCTTATGCCATGGATATTTGTTATAGCGTGGCGCCACCCTTGGATTTTTTACCCAATGACCGTCAACGTGCTTGCCATTGGAAGCCTGAAGATGTGGCCAATACAGAGCCGCAGGATGCACAGGACCAGGTTCAGGAGTTGGGTGAGGAAAATATCATTCAAGACAAAACCATCACTGGGATAAAGGGGTAACTCATGCAACAGTCAAACGATAAAACTGGTAGTGCTCGTATCGATGTGGTGAATGACACGCCTTTATTGCAAGTCAGAGAGGTGGTCACTAGCTTCGATATCAAACAAAAAGGCAGCTACTTCTGGCAAAAGCCGGCCACTTTAAAAGCGGTAAACGGGGTTTCTTTTGACCTTTATGCCGGCGAGACCTTAGGGGTAGTAGGGGAGTCGGGTTGTGGTAAATCGACTTTGGCCCGGACCATTATCGGCCTAGTTAAGGCCCGTTCAGGCAGTATTAAGTTTAATGGTCAGGAAATCATGGGCGCCTCAAAAAAACAGATGCGTCTAACCCGAAAAGACATTCAAATGATTTTCCAAGACCCTTTAGCGTCGTTGAATCCACGTATGACTGTGGGCGATATTATTGCTGAGCCACTGCGCACTTATTATCCAAAAAAATCTAAGGCAGAGGTCGAGCAAGAAGTACGGGCCATGATGACCAAAGTGGGTCTGTTGGCCAACCAGGTAAACCGTTACCCACATGAATTCTCTGGCGGTCAGTGTCAGCGTATTGGTATTGCTCGTGCGCTTATCTTAAAGCCAAAACTCATTATCTGTGATGAGCCAGTGTCTGCCTTAGACGTATCGATTCAGGCGCAGGTAATTAACTTATTGCAAGAAGTGCAGCAAGAAATGGGCCTTGCGCTTATCTTTATTGCCCACGACTTATCGGTGGTTAAGCACATTTCAGATCGGGTACTGGTGATGTACTTGGGTAATGCGGTTGAATTGGGAACCGACAAGGCTATTTATGGCCATCCGACTCACCCTTATACCCAGGCACTAATGTCTGCGGTTCCTATTCCTGACCCACAGATTGAGCGCAATAAGACCATTCAGTTGTTGGAAGGCGATTTACCAAGCCCAATCAATCCGCCGTCAGGCTGTGTGTTCCGTACCCGCTGTCCTATCGCTGATGATGGCTGTGCCCAAACCAAGCCTGTGCTAGAGGGCAGAGCAGATCATCAAGTGGCGTGTCTAAAAAACAAAGTTCCCAGTACTAATGGTGAAGTGGCCTAGAAGTGAGGGGGCTTAGGGGTTCGACTGCAGAGGGTTATTTGCGTTTAATAAAATCGTTATCTGTAAATAAACGGGCACTGAATAAATATAGTCAAAAGAAGAGTAACCGGTTAAGATAGATATTAGATCAACTAAATAGCCTTGATTTAGAGACTGAATTTGGTCCTAAATTAACCCCTAAGCTATAGATTAGACTCACTATAAAAACAGCTTGATTGAAACAAGGAAGCTTCTATGAAAAAACTTAGTAAATATCAACAGAGCAGTGTTTTAAGCTCGAGTATGGCAAAAACCGCACTGGGAGCCACAGGCTTAGCGATGCTACTGCTAACTTCAGGGTGTGCCACTACTGAGTTAATGGAATCCAAAAGCAGTCAAAATAGCCGCAACTCAGCCAAACAAGTGTTGGTTGAAGATCAGTTGGTAGCCTTTGGTCGTCCTGCTCAAGCGCTGCCCAATATGCCAGCGAGTAGTGTGGTTATTGTTGGTGAAAAAAACAGCTATGTGCTTAGTCAAGGCGGTCCTGAAATGGTCAATATCTTGACCAATTTGACCCCAAAAAACATCCAAGTGGACAGTGATATGAATTTCTATTCACCCCGCAACGATGGCTATTTTCAGGGTGAAATGAAAATGTCGTACGCCAAGCTGAAGGATGAGTTTAAGCGCAGCGACTTCCAATTCTTTTTACAAAATGGTGGCAAAGAATGTACCGATGCCAGTGACCAGCGAATTGGGGCTCAGCGTTTCTGCTTTACTGTGCCTATTAAAGGGGCGGTTTATCCAGCAGTCAGTAATCTAAGTTTGATTCAATCTAAGTACAATGCTTTAACGAAGCCTTATCCGGTCACTATTTATACCCAGTCTCAAAGCGCAGTACGCAGTGGCAATAATGCGGCTGAGAAGCTGGTGTTACTGCCTTTTGCCTTGGCTTTTGATGTGATAACTTTCCCGATTCAGCTTATCGGGGCTATGTCAGAATAATTGATGCCTGTTTTTATTTAATAAAAATCAATACGGCTCAACACATGAGTCTGTATGAGATAGGCACAGAGGTAAGCGCTGGGCCAAGCAAAGACAAAGGCTAGTTTCCACGAGCTTAGCAGATGGTCAAAGAAGAGATCGTTATAGCCTTCTTTGACCAATATTAGCGCTGCTGAGATGATTAAAGACATGAGTAGCGCCATGAGTCCGGTAAATATCAGGCGATAAAACTTAATACTGATGCGTATTTTTGCGGGCTTCTGAGCTGCTTTAGTAGACTTTGTCATGGGACCTTCCTACAGCGAATGAGATTCGATCGTTGGCTAAAACAAGTGTTTAGGGGGTAGATTACTGTGAATACTGTGCATTATATAACTGTTATTCCAAATAATTGAATTTACTGTCTTAGATTGCTTCAAATCAAATCTATACAGGGTAGGCGGTCGCCTATTCCACTCTCTTCTGTCCTCCACAATCTGTCTAATGGTCCGCCTAGATACCCTGATAATTTACAATAGTAATATGAATCAAAAGTGGTATTATTAATCTTAGCTTTAACTAATAGAACGGTCGATTTCTCAGTGGACCTTTGGTCTGCGGGGTTTATGACTGTGGCAATTATTTTAAACACCCTAATCATTCAATAACTTATTTAACTAAGGGGCAATAATGACATTATTAAAAAAAGGGCTTGCAGCAGTGTTGGCTTTGTCCGTAATCGGCTGTACAACCCCAAATTCGATAACGGTCGCTACTACCCAAAAGTTAGTACAGCACGAACGCAACAAGGCTGACTTAGCGATTAAATCTCATAAGCTGTCGACAGGTGAGACGTTGGTTTATGCAGAAAATGAAAATACCTCAGGTGAACCCTTATTATTGATTCACGGTTTTGGGGCTAATAAAGATAACTTTATCTTTATCGCCAAAGAGTTTAAAGACTATCACGTGATTATCCCTGATTTGCTAGGCTTTGGTGAGTCTGACAAACCTATGGATGCAGATTATCAAGCTAAAGCGCAAGCTGAGCGTTTGCATGAGTTGATGCAAGCCAAAGGTATGGCGTCCAACCTACATGTCGGTGGTAACTCAATGGGGGGAACAATCAGTACTGCCTATGCAAGCTTGTATCCAGAAGAAGTTAAAAGCTTATGGTTAATCGACACAGGGGGATTTTTGTCAGTGGGTCTAGCCGATGCTCTGCAAAGTGGCACCTTGGATGACAACCCATTATTGGTAAAAGACTTTGAAGGTTTTGAAAACATGATGCAGTTGGTCATGAATAAACCGCCTTATCTTCCAAAAACATTTAAAGCGATAATGGCACAAGAAAGAATAGACAACCAACAGTTAGAGGCCAAAATATTAAAACAAATTGTTGTTGATAGTATGGAAGACGAGGCTAAGATTATCGCAGAACATAACATACCGACCTTAGTCGTATGGGGCGAGAAAGACCAAGTCATCAAACCCGAGACGGCTGATTACATAGCGAAGCTGATCCCACAAGCTAAGGTTATTATGATGCCAGAGATAGGGCATGCGCCGATGGTAGAAGCTGTGAAACAGTCGGCAAATGACTATAAAGCCTTTCGAGAGTCGCTAAAGCGACAGCCAAAGCAGTAATAAATTAAGGCATATGTAAATCTAGGATAAGGCTAACAGAAGCGGGCTTCTGTTAGCCTTTTTTATTACTGGGATACCAATCGCTGCATCAAGGTCGCTACTGGCTCAGCTTGAATTAGGGCCACGCCTTGTCCGGCCCAAAGTGACATATAATCAGTATTGTTTGCTTTAGACGCAGCGCCACGCATAGGCTGGGTCATGGCATTAAGCTGAGGGTAGGCAGGTAGGCTGTCGTTGTCATACGCTGCATATTTGATCAGATAATCATTCACCAGCCCTCGCGCTTGTTTCCCTGAAAATAAACGGGTTAGACAAGTTTGACTGCTACGCTCTCCTGTGGAAGCTTTTAACAGCTCAGTTTTATAAGCGCTGCTCAGCCCACTCTCGGTTGTCGCTAAGAAGGCGGTACCCAGTTGCGCCATTTCTGCTCCTGCGGTTTGCACTGCCTTAATGCCTTGCCCATTCATAATCCCTCCAGCTGCGATTAAAGGGACGTCAGTAACTGCTTTGGTTTGACTGATTAAGGTTAGTAAGCCTAATGGGTCTTGTTCGCTTTGGGGTAGCCAACCGCCTCGGTGTCCACCAGCCTCCACGCCTTGTACGCACACTGCATCTGCGCCAATATCAGCCCAAGCTTTGGCTTCTTCTGGGTGGTTTGCGGTACCCACAACCTTGCTTCCTACTGCCTGTAGCGCGTCTACTTGCTCTTTGCTGATAATACCAAAAGTAAAACTTGCTACCGGTACGGGATTATCTAACAGCACTTGCAACTGGGCTTCAAATAGTTGGGCTGGGTTTTTAGGCAAAGTCAGCTCAATACCTTGCTCCTCATAATAGGCTTGGAGCCACTCAGGTATCGGCGCATCAAAGGCAGTCGATTCAGCTTCTGACAGCACCATTAAATTTACTGCAAAAGGTTTATCAGTTAAGGCTCTAATTTGCTGAATTTGTTCCTGAATTTTCGCCGGTGCGGTAGTGCCTGCTCCCAGACTGCCTAATCCACCAAAGTTACTTACCGCAGCAATAAGTTCTGGTGTCGTTGCACCGCCAGCCATGGGTGCTTGGACGATAGGGCAGGTTAGATTTAGGGTCTTGAGTAGGGTCATGGCGGTGTCCTTTTTATTTTTTAAATAATTTCATTGAACAATCAGTGTGTTTTTGCCGAGTGAGTGGCTAGAATAGTAAGGATACTATTTATTCCATAAACTTTTAGTGAGCCTTCCAGTCTGACTATAGATACCTACTTGATCGATAAAGGCTTCGAAGTCGCTGTTTTCTTCAACAATACGATTGACTGACAGCCAATCAATATTAGTTCTTTCTCTTGCAGGAATCAGGATTTGGCTATCAAATAAAGATTGTTGATTAAGTAGCAGTACGCCAACACCATGTAAACCTGAAAGCATTTGTAGTTCCGCTTCTACAGCAGAGTCTAAGTTTGCAGTCACTAAGTAAGCGAAGTTTGCCCAACTTGAGTTAGAGACAGCTTGGAAAAAACTTTTGCGGACATTACTTCTATTTAAAGTCTTTTTTACCTCAAAAGACCAAAGTCTAAATACCGCATCATTACTTCCTCGGACACAAGCTCGGACAACCTCACTCCACCCTTTATCCAGGGTCTCTAATGCAACAATATCAGGATGTAGCCAGTGATTACCCCCTGAGCCACGCATATTTCTAGATTTACGTTCATCGATTCTACGACAGTTCAGTCCCAAATCTTCTGATAAATAGGAGATGAGCAAAGGATACAAATCATGTTCGCTAAAAGAAGCTAAATTGGAAGGTAGGCTTTCAATAGGTTCGTCGAGATCATCAGCCTCTTCTTCAACCATGAGATAAGGGTGTTCAGGTATCGCTTGCCAATAATACTTTCTAGGTCTGGGTTTATCTTGAGTAGCTACATTGGGGCACAAACGTTTGGCTGTCTCGGTACGCTCACCGCCAATCTCTGCCGCAAGTTGTACGATGAGGTCTTCTTCAGTTTTATAACGAGGGTTCTTTCTCTTTTCCTCTAAGTCTTCGGGATAGCGTTCGATGAATAGTTCCGCTAGCTCTCTAGCGGTAAACATTTGGTCGGGATAATCGCGTAAAGTTTCTATTATCATCTGTACACGAGTGGTCATATTATCTTCCTAGCAGTGAACCCATAATAAAGTCTATCTTTCTATATTAGCAAAAATTTAGATATACAAAGCTTTTAACTGATAGTAAGTCTATAGGATAGGGATGTCTTTAAACTCTGTTAGAAAAACAAAAAATAGTGTTTGAGACTAGGATAACATGCTGTAATATTTGGTTAATAAAAGTTACAGATATACTTCTGTTTAGAGGACTAATTATGAGCTTCAAAGAATTATTAATCAGAAAAGCCAGTATCTTTAGTTTGGCTGTTGTAATGAGTATGCCAGCGTTGGCAGAGATAACAGTTGATGAAAATACTAAGCTTAACAAGCCAGAAAGCACTCAAACTTACACGGCAGCTGAAATTAGAGACATCCTTAATAGAGCGCAGCAAATGGATCCAGCTGCTCAGTATGAGTTGGGTGAACTGTATTATTATGGGAATGGCGTAGCACAAAACTATCAAAAGGCTATAGAGTGGTATGAAAAAGCAGCAAACCAAGGTTTTTTACAAGCTAAAGTAGATTTAGGGTTTATTTACTACTATGGCTATGATGGGGATTACGGTATTGATTATGATAAAGCGCTAGAGTGGACCTTTAGTGCGGCTGATCAAAAAGATAACGACGCCTTGTATCTTTTAGGAGAAATGTATTATGAAGGTAAGGCAGTACCTCGAGACTATGATGAAGCAGCTAAATGGTTGAGAGTTGCTGCTGAAAAAGGGCACGCTGATGCTCAACTTTCTTTAGGATATATGTATGATCAAGGAAAGGGAGTTTATGAGGATAAGAGAGAGGCCTTTAGTTGGTATCAAAAGGCTGCTGTTCAAGGTAATTCTACCGCTCAATACAACTTAGGAGTGTTTTATGAAGAGGGAGAGGCAGTAGAGCAGAATTATAAAAAGGCCATCGAATGGTATACAAAGGCTGCCGAGCAAGGTTATGATATGGCACAAAATAATTTAGGGGTTATTTACTATAATGGTGAATATGCCCGTCAAGATTATAAAAAAGCCTTTGATTATTATATGATGGCGGCCGAACAAGGTAATGAAATTGCCCAAGATAATTTGGCAGGTATGTATTATTACGGTGAGGGAGTGGCTCAGAACATAGAACAGGCAAAAGAATGGTACGGTAAATCTTGTGATAACGGTTATAAAGAGGCCTGTGAAATCTACAGAGAGTTAATTGATTAATAGTTGAAGCTTCAAATTCAATCTAAAAAAAGAGCTATCAAATTGATAGCTCTTTTTTATTTAAGACAGTGATATCCTAGTCAAGAACGACGAGTCGCCCCCTCTTGTTCCTCTCGCTCCCAAGCTGTTGTGGGGGTGATATCACGACACGACGAACTACAGCTTCCTTGAGCGCGGTAGCCTTCAGTGATTTGAGCGGCTTCTTTAGGAGGTAACACCTTGCCTTTGCGCCATGCCCCATACAGATACAGTCCTACCCCCATTACGGCGGTGGCTACCATGCCTGCTGGGAATGACCACCAAAGGGCATCGGAACCAAGTATTGGATATAGGCCAAAAGCAAAGCCCAGACGCACCGGATACATAGAGATGACCATAACCATCAAGGGCCAAATCACGTAGCCATTTGCTCGCATGGTACCAAATAATACTTGGGCGACCCCAAAGAATAAGAAACCCCATGTCGCCAGAAGTTGAATATGAGTGCCAATGCCTACTGCGGGACTATCCGTACCAAGGAACAGACCTAGGGCAGCCTCATCAAAAACGGTTAGGACTCCAATCAGCAATCCGGTCAATATCACATTAAAAATAAGCCCCCAGAGGGTGATCGCTGACACTCTGTCCCACTGATTGGCGCCGATATTCTGAGCCACCATCGCACTCGCTGCAGCGCTTAGCGCCATAGCAGGCATCTGTACGTAAGTCCAAAGTTGCTGGGTGGCGCTATAGGCTGCTGTGGTTTGAACCCCTTCGCGGTTGATCAGCGACAGCATGGTCAATGCTGCTGAGGAGATAACCACCATTTGCAGTCCCATCGGTAGCCCTTTAGAGAACATCGAGGACAGGATTTTTTTATCGGGTCGTAAAAAGTGTAGCTCTGATTTATTAAGGGTTAAGATAGACCCACGTAGATATAAAGTGATGCCCATGCCAATAAGCGCCACAGTGTTGGCCATCGCTGTTGCAAAGGCTGAGCCAAAGATACCCCATTCAGGGAAAGGACCTACCCCAGTAATAAGCATCGGTGTCAAAACCAAATCTATCGCCACCGACAAGGCTATAAACCAAAGTGGGGTCGTGGAATCGCCCGTTCCGCGCAGGGCCATTGTCATTAAAGTAAAAGTGAGGGTAACTGGCATCGCAAGAAAAATCATGCGCAAATAAGTCAAAGCCAAGTCAAAGGCACTGGATGGTGTCCCTAGAAGCTCGAGCAACAGCGGTGAAGATACCCAGCCTACGCCAGCCAATAACACGGTTATGGGAATGATACTGCCCAACGCGGTTCCCATGGTTCTTTTAACCATCGTATGGTCACGTTGTCCCATGGCTTGACCAATCAAAATGGTAGAGGCCATACCGAACCCAAAAACGAAGGAGATCAGTATAAACATCAGAATGTTACCATTCGCGGTCGCCGCAAGCGCTTCTTCACCCAAGAATCGACCTACCCAGACGGCATTAATCGAACCGTTTAACGACTGTAGTATCGACGATCCAAGGGTGGGTAGGGCAAATAAGAGCATTGTTTTGGCAATCGACCCTTCAGTAAGGTCACGCTGTTTGCCGGTAGAAGCTGGGTCACTCAATGTCTTTCCTCTCATGTCTCTAGGGGGTGTTAAATTATTGACCAGTTAAATTAGAGGCCAATTAACATAAACGCTTATCATAGAGGATAAAGCTTGTAGCGTCTTTATTAGAGCTGTAATTATATTTATATGATAGATACAGTTCTCTGTCTTATTTTTTACCTGTTTTAGAAAAACCCCGTCATCTCTCCAGGTAGTGGGGAGATTTAATAAAAATAATTAGCACAAAAAAAGAGAGCGTACCGTTTTTGGTAAGCTCTCAATTTTAGTAGTCTGAATATGATACAGATAGTGCGATACAGGTATTAATTAGAGTTAGCCCTTCGGCGGCCAAGGACGATCAGCATCACTCTCAATCCATTCTGCCACGTATCCTGTGGGCGGCATTTTCCAATCCGATTTGCCCAAAGCATCTAATACTTTTTGGCTTTCAATGACACGGCCGCCTTTGGTCACTCCGGTACGCAGCAGCGCAGTAGAGCAAGGCTTACCTTTCACCCACATTGACTGTTCCACATAAATCCAGCGCTCATCAATGGCGGCAATACGGGTCTTGATGGTGACCAGATTGAAGGCTCGGATACGCTTACGATATTGGATGGTACTGCCAGCGACCACTAAGCCCCAACGGTTTTCGAGTAGCTTTTTACCGAGTCCAGAACGAATGGCAAAATCGGTACGGCCAAGGTCATATAAGGTAAACACGCGGCCGTTATTCATCTCAATAAAGTTGTCGATATCGGTTAGGCTGCAGCGAAACGTCATCTCTGCAGTATCTGTAAGATCAACCGTATCGCCTTTTTTATGAGCGGAAATCGCTTTGACAATAGATTTGGTATAACGATAAAAAGGGTACATATGACAGTCTCAAAAATTAGATTAGGGCATCGATTATGCTGAAAATAATCTCCATTTCAAAGCAGCAGACGTGCCTAGACCGTCACAGCTCACTGGTATTAGTCAATTTGCTAGCCCTATGATTGGATCGCTATCCCAATAAAATTAAAATAATCTACTACGGTTTCTGGGATCCAATTAATATCGAACTTTTTCTGATCTGCCAAATAGCGTAGATAGCCAATATGACCGCCATGCGCCGTGTCTATTAAGGTTACCGACTCGGAGACATCATTTTGAGTAGCGGTGAAACCAATAAAAGGATCGTCCATCGCACTGATTAATAACAGCGGTTTTGCCACATCGATTAAATAGGGCAGGGCAGAAGCACTGCGATAATAATCATTATTTGAGCGGTAGCCATGGCGGGGAGCGGTAAAGATATGGTCAAAGTCGCTGATACGATCGACCGCTTTAATGGCATCAATTTCTTCGTCGCTGATTTCGTTTTTTAATGCCTTTTTGATAATGGGATTGAGCAAATACGGGGTATAAATTCTCTGTCCCAAGAAACTTTGCATGTTCATTGCTGCTGATGACATGTCTACCGGAGAGGAGATAGACACAGCACCTTTACAGCACGCTTCTTCAGCATATTCACCCATATATTTTGCTAAAGCATTACCGCCAAGCGACACCCCAACGGTATAAATATTTTCATATTTTTGGCTTAGTATTTGTAGCATGTGGTGTACTTCATCGGTATCCCCTGCGTTATAAAATACCCGGCCGCTGGCAGGAATACCGCCACAGCTACGGAAGTGGGCTACCACAAAGTGCCACCCTTGAGCATGGATCTGATGCGCCAAAGCGCGGGCATAGTGGCTGTCACTGCTGCCTTCCATACCGTGAAACAGCACTACTAACGGCGTTTGTTCCAATTGCTCTTCAGTGCTGGCTAGCGGATGGGCATCATAAAAGTCATAGGCCACATCACTTTCATCTAGTGAATCGCGGATAATTTCGCGTCTATAAGTCGGTGCTTTTGGGGTAAAAAACTTGGGCAGAATAGTTTGCAAATGGGGATTAGTTAGCCAAAAAGGGGGATCAAAAGGAGTAGGCGTAAAGCTAGGCCCTTCAGTGTTATTTGAGGTAACTTTAGTCTGAGAGTTGGATTTATTCGCAGTGTTTGAACTCTCTTTAGAAGAATCAAACTCAACTTTTGATTTAGATTTAATTTTTTGTTTTAACTGAGACAGCATACGGGATCGCTCTGATTATTGTTAATATTAAGATTGTTAGATGAATGCCCTTATGATGGACTCAAAGTAGACAAAAACCAACCTTTTTTAGTGAACGATTGGTTACTGAAATTTGTTATATTATGTTAATCCTCATCGGCTTCATTTTCTGTTTCCTCAAGCACCCTGCCGTCCATTCCCAGTCGTTCTTTTAAGGTCTGTATATCAGCTTCAGGCAGGGTAACGGTCAGAGTGACTGCCTTACTATAAGCGACTTCGCCAACCTCACCGCCCATGTCTTCCACCACATAACGCACTTGTGATTCGTTAGCAAAATCTGCCTCAATTTGCACTTGAGCCATTGGGACATAAGGGGTTAAGACCATTTCATCTACCGCCGCTTGGGCGGAGCCGGCATAGGCTCGAGTCAAACCGCCAGCGCCCAATTTGATACCGCCGAAGTAACGCACTACGATGATAATGACATTGCCAATACTTTTGTGCTGCAACACATTTAGGATAGGGCGCCCTGCAGTACCGTTGGGCTCACCATCATCATCAAATCCGGCACTGGTCGTGTTATTAGGGTCACCGATAATATAGGCCCAGCAATGATGACGGGCATCAGGATACTTTTCACGCAATTGTTCCACGTGAAACATAGCTTTTTCACGGCTGTGTACCGGATAAGCATAGGTGATAAATTCTGACTTCTTAATGTCAAGTCGGGCAGTAACAGGGGCGGCTAAAGTTTGATAAGTCATAAAGGCTAACTCTTATTAAAAGAGACTGGTATAAAAAAGCACTGGAATAAAAAGTATGGGATTAAAAAAAGTCATCAATTTTACGGACAGTGGGTGTGGTAAACTGGTGACCATATAATCTACATCTGTAGTAACACAAAAATATTTATAACCCGATACAGTTTCATTTAAGCAAAGGTATATAACCAAATTATATCTAGCATAACTATATCAGTTATAAAGCCAAGGATAACATAAATGCGTTTAGACAAATTTATCAGTAAGGCCACCGAGCTGTCGCGTAAAGAAGCCAAAAAAGTGCTCCATGCCAGTGAGATTACGGTCAATGATGAAGTGGTAAAAGATGGCAGTGTGCATGTTGATGTGCTCAATGATGAAGTAATGTGGGCCGGTGAGCCTTTATGCGTTGCCACCGGTAGTCGTTATTTACTGCTGTATAAGCCTGAAGGCTTTGAATGTACTTTAAAGCCCAAAGAGTATCCCATGGTGACCGAGCTTATTGCCATACCTGAGCTGGGTAACTTGCGAATTGCGGGTCGCTTAGATGTCGATACCACAGGGGCTTTACTACTAAGTGATGACGGCAGTTGGCTACACCGTGTGACCAGTCCTCGTCATTTGCATGAAAAAGTATATGAGCTGACCCTAGCGGATCCCATGGATGAAGCAGAGCAGGCCCATGCGGTTAAGAAGGTAGCTCAAGGTATCTTGTTGGACGGAGATTACGAGCCAACCAAACCAGCGACGTTAGAGTTTATCGATGAGACCCATGCTCGTCTTATCTTAACTGAAGGCAAATATCATCAGGTGAAACGGATGATGGGCTACTTCGGTAATAAAGTGATTGAGCTACACCGTGCCAGTATTGGCGGCATTACTTTAGAAGGTCTGGAGAAGGGTGAGAGCCGCTTCTTGACCGAAGATGAAGTAAATAGCTTCTAATTGATAGTAAGTTTAGTTAGTTTTTTATTGAAATGGGCGCTTTAGGTGCCCGTTTTTTTTGTCTAACAAAAAGTAACGAATAGAGTCATCTGGGTAAGATAGATAGGATATTATTATTATATAAATTTCTATAGTTAATTGATGTCTATTTAGGAGCTTTCATGCCACACTTTTCAAAAAAGCCAAGTGCAACAAGGAATAAGTTTTTGGCTTTGTCGTTACTGGCCTCTATTACGCTTTCCCCTTTTGCGATAATGTCTTCAGCTCAGGCTGATCTAGAAGTATTTAATAATGCCTATGACAAGATAGCGGCAAACAGCAACACACAACTAAAAGCACCAACTGAGCAGCAAAAGCAGAAGATCAAGCAACTGCTTCAGGGGGCAGGCATGACCGCTCCCATTACCTCAATTACGCCCTCAAAACTGCCTTCTATGTATCAGATTACGCTGGCTCAAATCCCTGGGACCGAGCCGCAACTGCCGCTGCATATCACCGCGGATGGTAACTACATCTTGCAAGGTGAGCTAAATGCCAACCCCAGTCCAAAAAAATCTACCCCGCCAAAAGAAGCACCGAGCAAGACGCTCAGTGGCATGCCGGTTAGCAAAGAGCTGCGAGCTTCCATATTAGCCAACAGCAGCTTACTAAAAAACATTACTCCTGAGGTGGCGTTATATCATACTGCAGTGCCTGGAGTCATTTGGGGCACTACTTTTAATGGCCAGCCTTTTATTACCAATACCGAGGCCAGCGTCTTTACTAGCGGTGAGGTTTCAGTCATCAAAAATGGTCAATTTGCTGGCTTAGATGCCGACTTTGAAAAAAAGAAGAATTTGCATGTGCTGTCGCAACTGGATGAGGATAACTTGGTCATCTATCCTGCTACCACTAAAGAGCAGGCGGTAATCTATGTTGCCACCGATATTAATTGTCCTTATTGCCGGATCATGCACCAGGACATGGCCAATCTAAATGCCAAAGGCATCACCGTAAAAGTAATCGGCTATCCTTATTATGATCAGTCGCCGGAGCAGATGCGTCAAATTTGGTGTGAGACTGATAAACAGGCTCGTCGCCAAGCTTTAGATAAAGCAATGGCGGGGGAGGCGGTGGCTAAGACTTGTGCCAATAACACAGTGAATCATATGAAGGACAATCATAGGAAAGCGGCCGGCCTTGCGGTATTTGCGACACCGGCCATTTATCGTGAAGATGGGGTGCAATTCAATGCGCCTTACCAAGACCCTGGCTTTTTAGCCTTCTTAGGGGTGCAATAACTTTTAAAGACTTAAAACTAAGATAATCTGCTGCGCAATGAAGCTCACGGTCTGTGAGCTTTTACGGCAATACTACATTAACCACTTTCCAGCCCAATAACCCTTCGCGCTGCATCTCTAATGTTAACGGATAACCCTTTACTTGACCTGAGATCGTGAAGCAGTTCATACCACAATAAGACAGCTTAGGTTGGGCGCTGTCCTCCCCACTTTCCACATGATTTTGCAGCTCATTAGCCTGCTGCTTCATTACCTGTTGCGTCTGATTTTGGATAACCACTTGAATGTCACCGCGCTGGATAATCAGGTCTTGCACCAGCTGTTTTAAATCTACTTTATTACTAGCGATGGCCCAAGCAGCGGCCAACTCTTTGGTGGCTTGATTGGCTTGGCCTTGGGTGTCAATTAGAGCGCTTATATTGTCCGCAGTAACCGCTTTATTCACGGACTGAACAATGAGGTCATCGGCAGCTTGCTCCAAGGCATCACCGCCCAATTGGGCTACCAAAGGATACTGCTGCAAAGTACTGCTGAATTTGGTGGTTAATTGATTTTGAATATTGGGCTGCAGCTGATCAAAATTTATATGGCTGACTAGGGCGGTACCGTCATTGGCATCATAAGCTTTTTTGAGCTGATAAGCCGTGTAGTAAGGCGATCCGGCGAACAAGGCGACGGCCACAATAAGCAAAGTTATTAAGAAGAGTTTTAATGATTTCATAAGGTGAAGCCGCTAACTGTGCCAAATTATAAGGATAATGCGGTGATTTTAGCATAACCGCTTGATAATTGAGGTGTTTGTCACCATTAAACAGGCAAAGTATTATTTAATTTTTTGATTTATTTAAATCCTTTATGGGTTATAACGAATTTAATGCCAACGGTTACCGTGAATGACTATGTTTCACGTGAAACCTACTGGGCATATTGATAGGAGCCTCCATGAGTAAGCGAGATTTTTACGAAGTTTTAGGCGTTGATAGAAACGCAGATGAACGTGAGATTAAAAGGGCCTACCGCAAGCTGGCCATGAAGTACCACCCTGACCGTAACTCTGATGATCCAGATGCTGAAGACAAATTCAAAGAAGCCTCAATGGCTTATGAAGTGTTAAATGATAAAGACAAACGGGCAGCTTATGATCGTATGGGGCATGCCGCGTTTGAGAACGGCATGGGCGGCGGTGGCTTCGGGGGTGCTGGTGCCGGTAACTTCCAAGACATCTTTGGCGATATCTTCGGTAACTTCGGTGACATCTTTGGTCAATCTCGTGGGGGCGGTCGTCAACGCCGTGGCTCAGACTTACGTTACGTCATTGAGCTTACTTTAGAAGAGGCCGTACGAGGCTGCAAAAAAGAAATCAGCTTTACTGCTCCTGCTCCTTGTGAAACTTGTGATGGTAAAGGCGCCAAAAACTCCTCTGATATTCAAACCTGTAGCACCTGTGGCGGCCATGGCCAAGTGCGTATGCAGCAAGGTTTCTTTGCGGTACAGCAGACTTGTCCAAACTGTGGCGGCACCGGCCAAGAGATCAAGAATCCTTGTAACGACTGTCATGGTAGCGGCGTAAAAGACAAATCACGCACCTTAGAAGTTTCTATCCCAGCTGGGGTAGATGATGGCGACAGAGTGCGCTTAGCTGGGGAAGGCGAAGCTGGTGGGGCAGGCGTTGAAAATGGCGACTTATACGTTGAAGTTCGCGTCAAAGAGCACCCAGTATTCAAACGTCAAGGCGCAGACCTTTATATGGATGTACCGGTTAGTATCACCGATGCAGCTCTAGGTAAAGAAGTAGAAATCCCAACGCTTGATGGCAAAGTGAAGGTTAAAGTGGCAGAGGGTACCCAAAGCGGTAAACTGCTACGGGTGCGTGGTAAAGGGGTGACGCCAGTTCGCACTACCATGAAGGGCGATTTAATTTGCCGCATCATGGTAGAAACGCCAGTGAACTTAACCCGTGAACAAAAAGATTTATTGCGTCAGTTCCAAGACACGCTAGATGGCGACAGCAAGCATCATCAGTCGCCTAAGAAAAAATCTTTCTTCGAAAAGCTAGGCGATTTATTTGACTAATAATAACAACAATGTAGTAGGAGCAATCTGCCTCTATTTCAAATAAAGCCAGCTTGATGATAAGCCTCCCGATCCATAACGATTCGGGAGGCTTTTTTATATAATGAGTGAAATTTTATAGCCACAAAGCAGATTTCAAGGTTAACAAATTCAGCGGACTCTGCAATCATGCTATTATTATTCATCGGATTAATTTGGTTATCGTAAATAGCACTGAACTAAGGAAAATAAAAAATGACAGACTCAAGCTCAACGCCTATCAAAGTAGGCATCATTGGCGCTGGCGGACGGATGGGACGCATGTTGATTGAAGCGGTTACCCAAAATCCGCAAACTCAACTTGCCGCTGCTATCGAGCGTAGTGGATCTAGTTTGGTGGGTGTCGATGCCGGCGAGTTGGTGGGCTTAGATAAAAACGGGGTGGCTTTGAGTGATAACTTAGAAGCTGAACTCAGTGAAATCGATGTGTTGATTGACTTTAGTCTGCCAGACTCTACCGAGAAGAACGTGCAGCTGTGTGCTCAGCATAAGGTGGCCATGGTTATCGGTACCACAGGGCTAAGTGAGGCTCAGCAGCAAGCTTTAGACAGCGCTTGTGAGCAAATTCCAGTGGTTTACGCAGGCAACTACTCAACTGGGGTTAATGTGTCGCTGAAATTGATTGAAATGGCGGCCAAAGCTTTTGGGGATACCGCAGACATCGAGGTGATCGAGTCGCATCATAAGCACAAGGTAGACGCGCCTTCAGGAACAGCATTTATGATGGCCAACGCCGCTGCAGAAGCGCGGGGTCAGAATCTAAAAGAAGTGGCCATTTATGGCCGTGAAGGACAGACTGGTGAGCGTAAGCCGGGTTCGATCGGTATTCATGCCATCCGTGGGGGTGAAATTATTGGCGACCACAGTGTGATGTTGATTGCAGATGGCGAGATGGTAGAGATTAAGCACCATGCTCGTGAGCGTATGACCTTTGCTGCAGGAGCGGTACGGGCTTCGACTTGGATTGTCAGCCAACCAGCAGGGCGTTATGACATGCAAGATGTCTTAGGCTTAAAGTAGTCAAAAACAGCTCAAAAAAACACCCTTTCGCCACTGGCCAAAGGGTGTTTTTTTATAAGCTGTGTTTGATGAGGTTAGCTTAAAAAGATCACCAATTAGACAAATTAAGCCTTTGATTTCTCAAGCTGTTTTTCACGGGCTTTGAGGTATTTTCGTACTTTATCACGGGCCCGAGTTTGTTTTAAGCTCGAGAGGTAATCCACAAAAAGAACCCCATTCAAATGGTCCATCTCGTGTTGAATACACACTGCCAGTAAGCCTTCTGCGATCTCTTCAAAGGCATTGCCCTCACCATCTAAAGCTTCGATTTTTACTTTAACGGGGCGCTCTACTGAATCGTAAACATCCGGCACAGACAAGCAGCCTTCTTCATACGGCTTTTTATCTTCAACCAAAGGGGTAATCTTGGGGTTAATAAACACCCGTGGTGAGTCATTATTTTCAGACAAATCCATCACGATAAGCTGAATATGACGGTCAACCTGGGTGGCGGCCAGTCCAATACCTTTGGCATCGTACATGGTCTCAATCATATCCGCGATGAGCTGTTTGATATCGGCATCAACGGTTTTCACCGGCTCGGCAATGGTACGCAGACGAGGATCTGGATAACTCAAAATAGGTAATATGGCCATAGGAAATCACATAGGTGTCAATTAAAATTAAATTAGGATGTTTAGCTATTATACCTAACTAAATGAGGGGTGAAGAGATAAATATCAAGGGCTTAAGGGCAAAAAAAGCGGACTTATCACTAAGTCCGCTAAGGTAAAACCGGGCGCAATGCCCTAAATACGTTTTATAATTGGCCAACTATTAACCCGTAATAGCTGTGCCTTTATTAAGCTTAGGAATCAAGCTTAAGAGGTTTTACTAACAATCAGTTCATAGATGAACAGTAGGATAATAGCCCCAATTACTGAGAAGGCCAGACCAATAAAGTTACCATCACTGGTTACTCCAATGGCACTTGCGATAAAGCCACCCACGAAAGAGCCGGCAATACCTAAAACAATGGTCATAATCCAACCCATCGCATCATTACCTGGTTTGATAGCTCGTGCTAATAGGCCTGCAACTAGACCAATAATAATTGTCCAAATCATGACTTACTTTCCTTAAATTATAATGTTGAAGACTTTTTATTTGTCTTGAAAATATTGTAACTAGGATTGTAATCAATATTGGCAAGGACTGGTAAGGCGAAATTGTTAACCATGTACTGGCTGTGTGATAATTGCTAGCAAATTGAAAAGAAGTAGCTATATTTGGTTAACTGATTGTAAAACGAAGACAAATTTTTATGACGTCTTATCGTTCAAAGCTCAAATGCTATCAAACTAAAAGCTGGGCCCAAATAAAAGCCCCCTAACTGTTTTATAAAAGTTAGGGGGTTTATAAAAGTCATGGGGCTTTATTTAGCTTTTAGCGTATTGGCTAAAAAACTCTTATTTTGACGCAGTTTTTGCAGTTTCTAGAGCCGCTAATAAGCGTTGATGAATGCCTTCAAAGCCACCATTTGACATGATAATTACCGCATCATCTTTCCCAGCTTGGCCCAGCTGAGGGACTAGATGGTCAATGATGGCTTGCGTGTCATTCATTACGTACTGTTTATTGCTGATATTGGTGGCATTACCCACCACCTCAGTCAGACCCCACTCTAATCCGGCAGGCTCATACCAGATAACTTCATCTGCCAGTTGCGCAGAGGCCGCTAAGCTGTCTTTGTGAATCCCAAGCTTCATGGTATTACTACGGGGCTCAATAATGGCCCAAATTTTGGCAGCTTTAAGTTTCTTTTTGGCACCATCTAAGGTAGTGGTGATCGCTGTGGGGTGGTGGGCAAAGTCATCAAATACTTGGACTTTGGTAGCAGTAGAAAGCTGTAGATCGGCAATTAATTCCATACGACGCTTAATGCCTGAGAATTGAGACAAGGCTTCGCAGGCCTGTTCCACACTGATACCGATATTGAAGGCAGCGGCGACGGCAACCATAGCATTTTCCACATTATGACGGCCACTCATGCCCCAATGTACTTTGCCACTGAGCGTTTTACCACTTTCAGGGTCATGGTAATGCACTTTAAACTCACTGCCGTCTTCTGCAATCAGCTCGGCTTGCCAAGTACAGTCAGTATTTCTATCTGCTTGAGCACTATCTGTGATTTCAGTACGCCAGATAGGGGTCCAACAACCTTTGTCTATAGTAGCCTCAAGACTAGGGGTGTTGCCCGGCATGATGATTTGACCACTACTCGGAATCATACGAATCATATGATGGAACTGGGTCTGAATGGCTTCTAAATCTTTGAAGATGTCGGCATGGTCAAATTCAAGGTTATTCAAAATAGCGGTGCGAGGACGGTAATGAACAAATTTTGAGCGCTTATCGAAGAAGGCTGAGTCATACTCATCGGCTTCGATAACGAAGTAACCGCGTTCGCCTTGAGCGTTTTTATCAGCACCCAAGTAGCTACTATGAGCAAAAGCTTGGGTCAACTTCTCATCTTCACTGTCGACCAAAGGTACGCCGCCGATCAAGAAGCCGGCATCAATACCACAGTAGTGTAGCACCCAGGTCAACATAGTAGTGGTCGTGGTCTTACCATGGGTTCCGGCAACTGCCAACACGTGACGGTGCTGCAACACATGCTCTGACAAAAACTGAGGACCTGAAGTATAAGGGATGCCCTCATCCAGCATATATTCTACTGCCTCAATCCCGCGTTTCATCGCGTTGCCCACGATAATCAAGTCAGGCGCAGGCTGTAAGTGGCTGGCATGATACCCTTCTTGGATAGTAATTCCAGCGCGCTCAAGTTGAGTGGACATCGGCGGATAAATGTTTGCATCTGATCCCGTGACGGTATGACCCAGGTCACGAGCCAATAATGCCAGTGAGCCCATAAATGTGCCACAGATACCTAAAATATGAACGTGCATGGAACCTCTTATTTTTATCTACGTAAATGAAAATGGGAAAGCCAGCTTTAGGGTCACGGCTTTAGTAACTATAGCCTTTATTAAGGGCCTAAACGATTAAACGGTTTGATTTTTTATAATGCGCCATAAAACCAGTAGGTTAACCAAAATTAAAGCACTAAACAAGATAAGGGCTTGCTCTGGGATAGAGAGTCCTAAGAAGCGCCAACTGATTTCAGCACATTCCCCTGAGCCAGACAGTACTTGGTTAATGACTTGCTTCATGGGCAAAGCTTCTAACCAGTAGTCTAGGCCTGGGCCACATGAAGGCACCTGATCAGGCGGTAGATGCTGTAGCCACACATGACGCGCTGCCACACCTGCCGACCAAAGAATACCGGCCATTGAGCCTAACCATAATAACAGCTGTATGGCTTTGGTTTTTGGATTTCCAATGGCGGCAATAAGAGCGAAGACCCCCATTAACATCAGCCCAATCCGTTGAAAGACACACAGCGGGCAAGGCTCAAGCCCTTTATAGTTTTGCAAAAACAAAATGGCGAAAGCCATGCCGATGACAGCAAATAAAACCAAAATAGAATTAAGAGCACGGTAAGTTAGCAAACGGGCCATGCAGGGTGTTCCTTGGCAACAGTTAATAGTAAAAATGTCCAAACTTTAATGACAGTGACAGCCAAGCCGTTGTAATAATTATCAGGACAAAGGGTTAGCGGTATTGCTGGATATAATCATAGAAGTCTTGGGTGTCGTTTTTCTCAAGATCTTGTTGCTGTATCCAAGATTTCTCTGCCAATACCTCATATCTTGCCTGTGTATTTGGGCTTAAAGAGCTGCGCATAATAGACTCACGATGCTGCAAGGCTAGGGCATGACCAAGACTCCAGGTGCTGCCAAGCTTCTCTGTATCAGCCAACACTTGAGCGGACAAGGTCGCATCTGGATAGACCGCTTTACCTAACATTAGGGTCACTGCAACTCGGTAATGATTGCCGCCATATTCGGTGTCTAGCAGAGTGGCCAGAGGCAACATAGCTTCTAAATGCTTTCTCATCCACTCACTAAGCGCCACTTCGCCGTCAGGAGTTTTAATGGTTAAGCCCTGTTCACGACCATTATTAACCACTCTTTCCACGTTTTCTGCCAAAAGATCGTCTTCTTCTGGCAACAGATCAGGGGAGTCCGCTAATAAACAATACAGCGCCAACACCTCTAAGAAACAGGCGGTCGACACTCGGATACCAATATCGCTATAAGGATCAAGGTCAACGGCTCTAAACTCAACGTAAGCGATGCCACGGGCTTCTAAGGCGTGACTTGGGGTCTCTTCTGATTCTGCAATTTGCTTCGGACGGATAGGGCTATAGTACTCATTTTCGATCTGCAAGATATGGTCATTAATCTGAATCGGATTGCCTTGCTCATCATCTAAGCCAAGCTCACTAAAGCCTGAGAAGGGAGTGTTGATTGCTTTGCGTAATCCAGCGACATATTCCGGCAAATTGTTATAACGAATATCCAGCTGGTCTTGAACGCTATTGGTATAGCCAAGCTTACTCATACGTAAGCTGGTAGCTTTAGGCTTGTAGTAAGTGGTTTTATTCATCAGCTCTAAGTCATGCTCGCGTCCGGTAAGGAAGCAAGGGCACACTGAAGGACTGGCGCCAGTTAAGTACAACACCAAGCTACTCATGCGCTTGAAGTTACGGATGAGGCCTAAATACTTTATGTTTTTGAACTCAGTTAACGACTCTGCCTGCTCTTGCTCGGGCAAGCTGTCTCGCCAAGCTGTGAATAAGTCATCGCCAAAAGATAAGTTGTAATGCAGTCCAGCAATGGTTTGCATTCGGCGGCCATAGCGAATGCCTAGACCGCTACGATATAAGGTTTTTAGACGGCCCACATTAGAGCTGCCGTATTCTGCCAAAGGAATGTCATTATCATCAGAGGAGAGCATGCAAGGCATGGACAGCGGCCACATCAGCTCCCCCTCTTCAAGGGATTGATATACCAAGACATGCAGCTCACGTAGCATGTTTAGGGTCTCGGCCACCGTAGGCTTTGGAGAGGTAATAAGCTCTAGCAGGCTTTCAGAATAGTCGGTAGTAATGTAGGGGTGAGTTAACTTTGAGCCTAGTGATTCAGGATGCGGTGTTTGGGCCAAAAAGCCATCCGACTGCATTCTTAGTCCTTCTTTTTCAATACCCCGCAGCATGCTGGATAGATGCTTGCTGGAGAGCCAAGAAGGAATAAGTGAGGCGCGGTTTGGGTTAATTGAATTGTCGGTTACATCAGTCATACTATATCTCAAAATCAAATAAGTACCCCACGACTCATTAATTTAGATGAATTAACAAAGTTTAGGTGGGATAAAGTAGTTTTTATAGGCTTAATTGAGCCACTTATATATCGATTTAGTGTAGCTTAAACCTATTAAAAAATCATGCGCGTTTACAAATGACAGCCAAACAACAGCCAAAAGCTAGGTCAATACTCAGCGAAATCTCAATAGAGTAAGAGCTGTAAAAGTAAAAGCTGTAAGTTTTTCTAAAATTTAATAAAAAAATAACCGCTACAATATAAACTAGAGCTTGTAGCGGCTATGATAATACTTTTTATTACTGTCACGGGTGTTTATTACTGTAATGGGGTTACCACCCATGGATTGTTTAGATAGAGAATGAAGAGCCACAGCCACAAGTGGTTGTCGCATTAGGGTTGGTCACCACAAAGCGGGCGCCTTCTAGTCCTTCTGTATAATCTACCGTTGAGCCTTGCAGGTATTGATAACTGAGTGAGTCTACTAATAAAGTAACGTCCTCGTTTTCAAAACTGGCGTCATCATCGCCTTCTTCTTCAGCGAAGTTAAAGCCATAGGAAAACCCCGAACAGCCGCCACCGGTAACATACACTCGTAGCATAAGGTTTTGATCGCCTTCTTCTTCACGTAATTTGCGAACTTTATTCGCCGCACTGTCAGTTAGGGTAATGGTAGTCATAGTATCCTCGTAAAGTGTAAAACTTCACTTAACGTAAAATCAAAATCTGGTTTAGTACTGTGTCCGACAAGAAAGAAACTGTTTTTCTGAAGACGGTTTGTTATAAAGGTAACTTACGATAAAGATGAGGGTAAATTTTTTACAAGGGGCGTGCTTCAACAACAGATTGCTTTTATCTAGGCCCTTAAAAGGTCCTGTATTGTACTGATTTTACGATTATTTAAATAATTAGTCATTCAGTATAACATAATGAGGCATAATGCTTGATTTTCAATGCCTCTTAGCAGATAAACTGTGTTTTTTTTGCAAATTTTGAATGAGCCCCATTGTAAGCCATAAGCTGTCTATTCCGCTTAGCATTAACCAAAAAGTGATTAATATCCATGATTGAATTTAACAAAGTCAGTGTCCGCCGCGATGGCAGAATCTTATTTTCAGACGCCACCTTTCAGATCCACCCTGGTCAAAAAGTGGGATTAACCGGTAATAATGGTACTGGTAAATCTACGCTATTTGGGGTGATTCTAACCTATATGGGGGAGCAGACCACTGATGAGTTAACCGTGGATGCCGGTAATATTAGCATTCCCAGTGGTTGGGAAGTGGCGCACATGGCCCAGGAAGTTGAAGGTAGCAGTCAACCTGCCATCGACTACGTATTAAGCGGTGACAAAGAGTGGTATCAGCTGAATCAAAAAATGATGGCGCCAGACAGTTTAAGCGATGCCGAGATTGCCCAGCTGTATCAACGCTTTGATGACATCGATGGTTATCGCACTCCCACCACAGCGGCGCAGATTATGGCCGGTCTGGGATTTCAGCCCAACCAACACGAGTTGCCGGTGAATGATTTCTCTGGGGGTTGGCGTATGCGCCTGAACTTGGCGAAAACCTTGATGAGTCGCGCCGATTTGCTGTTGCTCGATGAGCCCACCAACCACTTGGACTTAGATGCTATCTTATGGCTAGAAGAGTGGATTGCCAAATTTGATGGCACGGTCCTGCTCATCTCGCATGACCAAACCTTCTTGGATGCCACCATCAGCTATATTCTCCATGTGGAAAACCAGCGTTTGACCTTGTATACCGGTAACTATTCGCAGTTTGTGCGTACCCGTAGTGAGCGTCTGGCGCAGCAGCAGCAAGCTTACGAAAAACAAGAGACTACCCGTGCGCATTTAGAAGACTTCGTGCGCCGCTTTCGTGCCAAAGCTTCTAAAGCCAAGCAAGCACAAAGTCGCTTGAAACAGTTAGAGCGTATGGCGGATCTGTCTCCGGTCATGGCAGACAACCCTTTTACCTTCCAGTTTTATGAGCCCAATCACATGAGCTCGCCCTTGATTTCGCTGAAGTCAGCTGACATTGGCTACAGTGAGACACCAATCTTAAGGGACGCCAGCTTACAGATTACCCCCGATACCCGTATTGGTCTATTGGGGATGAACGGGGCCGGTAAATCCACCTTAATTAAAGCTTTGGTCGGAGAGCTTGAACCGCTGACGGGCAGTTATAAGGTGTCAGACACCTTAAATATCGGCTACTTTAACCAGCATCAAATGGACAGCTTAGATGCCGAAGCCACGCCGATGATTATGATGCGCCGTATCGCTGGCAAGACCTCTGACGCTGATTTGCGTTCCTTTTTAGGTAGTTTTGATTTCCGCGGTGATCGCATTGATACCCCAAGCAAGCTTTTTTCAGGGGGAGAGCGGGCGCGTCTGACCTTGGCATTAATCGTGTGGCAAAAGCCAAACGTATTGGTACTAGATGAGCCCACCAACCACTTGGACTTGCAAATGCGTCAAGCGTTGACGATGGCGCTGCAAGGGTTTGCCGGGGCAGTGGTGCTGGTATCGCATGACCGTGAACTTATTGCCAACGTCTGTGATGAGCTGTATCTGGTACATGATGGTAAGCTACAAGAGTTTGAAGGGGATGTCTCAGACTATGGCAAATGGTTGTCTGAGCAGCGTAAATCAGATGCCAAAGAAGCGGCCAAAGAGTCTCGTGATGCCAAAGCGAGCGCTAATCAAGCCGCTAAGCAAGCTGAAGAAGACAGAAAAGCAGCAGAAGCCAAAGCGAAGGCAGAAGAGCCACAGCTTAGCAAAGAAGAGCGTCGTAAATTGGCGGCAGAGCAGCGTAAGCTAACAGCGCCGATCCGGAAGCGTATTGAGCAAGCTGAGAAAAAACTAGATAAAGTGGTCGATGGTTTGGCGGATTTAGAATTAAAGCTGGCCGATACCACGCTGTATGAGGAGGCCCGTAAAGACGAGCTGTTAACGCTACTCGATGAGCAGGCTTCCTTACAACAGCAACAAGCTGAGCTTGAGGAGCAGATGCTGATGGCCATGACCGAGCTTGAGCAGTATGAACCGTAAGATTAGCGTGATAAAGTGGTGGGGCTCTCTGGCTATAAAATCAATAAACTTGGCTTGATGAACGGTGAAATAGTCATTAACAGCCCTTATATATAACCCTAAGAGCTGGTTTTTTAGATTAAAACGCTTAAAAGGATAATAATAATGGCAGAAAAAAGTTTTTATGACGTTTTAGGGGTCAGTAAAGATGCCTCAGAAAACGATATTAAAAAGGCTTACCGTAAGTTAGTGCGTAAATATCATCCCGATGTCAGTAAAGCCAAAGATGCGGATGAAAAAATCGCAGAAATTAACAATGCTTATGAGACCTTACGTGACCCTGAGAAGCGGGCGCAATATGATGCGATGCAGGCCAATCCCTTCGCAGGAGCGGGTGGTTTCGGAGGCTCAGGTGGCTTTGGCGGTGCAGGCGGAAAAGGGGGCTTTAGATGGGAAGACATCAAAGATCAGTTTGGCGAAGGGGCCCCCTTTGGCAGTGGCAGCTTCCGCTTTGATGACATCTTCTCAGCCTTCGGTGGTGGCAGAGGCGGGGCTAAGTCCTCTCGTCAATCGGCGCAATCTGGCTTTGAGGGCTATGACCATTTTGGTGATGCGTTTCAACAAGCAGGGCCTACGCCTGGTCAAGACCAACATGCAGAGATTAGCGTCAGTTTAGATTCAGTCTATAAGGGCGATGACTACAGTATTAAGTTAAATGTGCCTACCCGTCAGCCAGACGGGACAGTAAGTCATGAACAAAAAACCTTGAAGATAAAAATCCCTAAAGGCATCACCGAAGGCAAGCAAATTCGTCTAAGTGGTCAAGGTGCAGCCAGCTATGCAGGGGGTAAAAATGGGGATTTGTTCTTAAAAGTAATGATTCAACATGATGACAATATTCGCCTAGAAGGCACAGATGTCTATCAAACGGTCAATATTACCCCTTGGGAAGCGGCATTAGGGGAGAAGATTAATGTCAGTACCCCAGCCGGGACTTTTGGGGTTAACATTCCCAAAAATAGTAAGTCCGGGAGTCACTTAAGGGTTAAGGGCAAAGGTATTCCAGCCAAGCAAGCAGGCGACTTATACCTTACCTTAAATATTGTTAACCCAGAGGTGAGTACCGAAGCGCAGCAGCAAGCTTATGAGGCCTTAAAACAAAGCTTCGCTGACATCACGATAAAGCGCTAAAAATATAACTATAAGAGGGACGGTTATCATGAAACATTCTAATGAATTTAACGATATTATCATGACCTTAGATGAGCTCGTTGCTGCTTGTGGTGCCGAGCGTAGCTGGGTAATGGCGTTAATAGAAGAAAATGTCATCGAATATGATGTGCCAGAAACCCAACAATTTACCGGTTATCAGTTGGCGACAGTGCGCCGAGCCTCGCGCTTGAGCCGTGATTTTGATGCCAGTATTCCAGCCATTGGACTGATTTTAGAGCTGTTAGAAGAAGTCGAGCAGCTGCGTCAGTTTAAGCGTCAGCAGCAAGCCTCAATGCAGTCTGTGCATACCATTGAGGTTGAGATAAAGTCACAGTAAGGGGCTTTATGGTTTAGCGAAATTATTGCTACCAGCTATTTTAGAAAGAGACAAATTACCAAAAAAATAGGCCCTATCTTGGGGCCTCTTTTTTAATGCTAATAGGATTATTATACCAATTCCACAAAATAA
>NZ_DGDC01000015.1:0-8110 GCF_002385225.1 Psychrobacter sp. UBA3962
ATGTTTATCACCCCAGAGCAGTTTAGCTCAATGGTATTGATTGAGCCTTACGATATTGATTTGGAAGGCGATGATCGCATAAGAATGAGACCGGACTGGAACCCCAAAAAAGGCGACCTGTTTTGTTTCTTATTAAACAACCATAAGGAATACCATGAGTGCGTGGGCGTGGTTGGTAATTCATTGTTGGTGAGTCATGGCCATAGGTACCTACTAAACCAAAGATTTGACCTGGAATATTTAGATGCGTTTGATGAAAGCGAAATTGAGGATGTGGAAGTACCGTACAAGTAAGGTTTTAGACGCAATTAACCTTGTACTGGTGTTTTTCTTAACCTTTTTGATGTAAACCTGCCAGCAACACCAATTAACCGCCTTAAATGGCGGTTTTTTGCTATTGGAACACCCCTAAAAAGGGTGTCTAGGCGAGTCTTAATATAACCCTATCGGATATGTTTAATTTTTTTCAATGACGATAGGAACTCCCTTATGAATAAAGAACAAGCCAAACAACATTTATCCGTTGTTTCTAATGAGCTTACAAAAACACGCCAGTTTATGCGTGAATTTGCTAAGTTTGATGCCAAACAATCTGACGTTGCACAATTTGACTCAATGATCGCTGCTAACTCGCATGATCGTGAAATGGGATTGCAGGCCATTCCTGAGTCATTGCAAAAACTGTTAGAGGCTCAAAACATTGCAGCTACCAATGCTGGCAAGCAAGCGGTATTCGACGGATTACGTGATGGTATTGCCGAGTATAAACGTCGTAACGGCGGCGATATGCCACCAGTAGAAGTTGTGCAATCAGCTTTATCAGCTGCTACCGCATTTACTGAAAACGCACATCGCGGCGATGATAATGATCCAGCGTTCGACAGCCTATCATTTAGCCACCATGAAGCGCTATCAGTAGTACCAGCTGCCGTACAAGTTGTTATTACTATGGGCATTGCAAACAGCCTACCATTAATCTCAATGCTACCTAACCCAACTGGCTCAAACGAAGTGCCTATCGTTGCTGGTGAAGGTACCGCTGGCATGGATATGGGCGTTATGCGCCGTGGTGAATTAATCGACGGTGAAAAAGCAGGCTTACCATACTTCGATAACCGTCATCTATTGGTTATGGAGGATGCAGGCGACGGCAAATTTACCCTTGAATCTCATGTTGCGTACACCAAAGAAATTCGTGACAACAAAACTACCAAGTTTGTTGTAGATAAAGACTCTATCAAAGCCCCATTCTTAGGCGGGCGTGTAAGTATTAAAGTTCGCGGCGTTGAAGTTGCTAACGATAACCATCGCAGCCACCCAACTTTTGGCGGTAAGAGCACGTTACAGCCGCTTGAACCGGTTACTTTAGGCGCTGATACCTTTATCGTTAAGTCTGCAGTTGCAGACCTTGACAGCCATACAGTTGAAGTTGCGTTTGACACTACCGACGGTGCTACCCCAGGTGCAGATGAAGTAGAGGTTGAGCTAATATTTGACTATGAGCGTAAAGACGAAAAAGGCGACTACATTTTACGTGCCCCAAGCCACGATATGCAGTTTAGCTACTATGGCGTTTACGCTTACCCAAGCCGTGCCCGTTCTACCGCTACTATCGACGCGATCACCCAGCTACAAAATGAGCTAGGTATCAACTGGTACGCAGCGGCTCAAATGTTATTTATCAACAAATACAACTTTGAGCAAAACGGCCGCTTATTACGTGGTGCAGTTAACCAGTGTTTAGCCAACCAAGAGCAGCACGTCAAAGTATTCGACGCTGATATCGCTGGCTTGACTCATATCAACCTAACCGATCTTTACTCAAATATCCGTGTGGTATTAGGTAAAGCACGTACTTCACTATCAACCATCACTAACACAGCTATTGGTCAGTACGACTTATACGTGTCAGACCGTGGTGCAGCGTTCTTTGAAGCTATGGGCCGTGATGACTACACTCCAACCGGCGAACAGTACGGCGATCAATACTCAATTTACCGTATTGGCCAGTTAAACACCGGTGCAAACGTTTATTACGTGCCAGCCTCTATGGGCGTGTTCAACGAAGATGAATTAACCCAAGGTGGCTATGCGTTAATGGTGCCACGTGCAACGACACCAGCCAAAGCACCATTCGTAGGTACTGTGGCAGTTCCAACTATGGTTCTAGCATCATCAGCCAATGCGTTTGAAAAAGACGTAGCGGTTTATAACCGTATGGCAGCAGAAGCTAACCCAATCCCGCGTTATCGCAATCAGTGCATGTTAATTGAATTACGCAATTTACCATCACTTTAATTCGATAACTTAGCCATGTGACCGCCACGTTGTATGGCTAAAACTGGCCTTGTTGTCTGTGGCAGCAAGGCCTTTATTTTGACAAAAACATGAGGCTGATTATGACAGAACCAAAACAAGTACCAGGCAATTTAGCAGATCTTGTTATCAACCCTGAGTATGCAGAAGTTGATGAAACTTATACAGTTAAAGAGCTGCAAGCAGAGCTTAAAGGCCTGGGCGTTGCTTATCGCTCAAGCGATAGTAAAGACGCTTTAATATGGCGATTTCTTGACGCTCAACAAGATGATCTTGAGCCAGTAGAAACGGAAGAGGAAGTGCAAGTAGAAGTGGAAGTAGAAGCGGAAGCGGAAGAGTTTGAGCAAATCACGGTTTATAACGATGGTGCATACAACCTTTATGAGCCACATAGCCGCACTTTGTTTTACGCTCGTGAAGAAGCTGTAATTGAACTCAAGCCAAGGGTTACTAAAGAACGAGTGTTACGCAATATCGAACAGATCAACGCAACACGTGGAAAAGTTTTAGTAATTCGTTAAACCCCATAGGCTGTGGTGCTTTGCGTCGCAGCCGTCTTTTGGCTAAGGGCGGCTAAATGTTAAACAGCAAGACTTTAGGACGTGCAGTAGGCATCAGCCAAGATGAAGTGTCTGGCAACACTGGCCCGAATGTGCCGTCAATCAATCCCAATGGCGTTATTGTGGGCCGTTTTAAGCGAGGCCGTACCGATAAGCCATTCAAAGTTAACTCAATAAACTACAAAGCCTTATTAGGCGAAGATAAGTCCAATCCAAGTTATACCATCGTTGAAGATGCTTTTATCGCTGGAGCCGCTGAATTGTGGATCTTGCGTATTAGTAGGCCGATAACAAAGCTTAGTGATGGTTCGGAAGTTACAGACGGTAAAACGTTTGAGCAGATAGCATTTGAAAGTAATTTATACCCGATCCCAGTAGTTAAAGATGATATTTACCAGCCGTTAGTTGAATTGCTTGACGTTCAACTGCAATCGCTAATCAAAAAAGCAAATGGCCTTGTTGATGCGTACTTACCTGGCATAAAGCATCTTGACGCCCAAAGGACAACATTTGGCAAGGCGTTTGCCTTTAAAGACGGTTACAAGCCTGAAATTAAGCTGCTACACAGCCATTTAGGGTCAGTGGTTAAACAGCCCGTACCAATTATAGACAGCTATAAACCTGGCGTTGAGGTGCTACCGGCATCGTTAAGCTATGGCTTTAAAGCGTTTGATTATGAGTATGGTTACAGTGCAGCAGTCGAGCAGCTAAATATTGAGCGTATATCCAAAATCAAAGAAAAAGATATTGACTCAAAGTACATGCCTCAAGCTGAAATACTTGATGCTCAATTATCGCAAGTGTTACAGGTTAGCAGCGTGGATGTAGGAACAGGCATTTATACGCAAAACTATACCTTGTTAGACTTAATCATGCTGAATGTCTTGGTTGAAACAGCTATTGAGCCCGAAGCCTACCAAGCGCAATTTGAGCCTTTATCGCTAGTATTAAAACAAGTATTAAGCGTTGTTGATATCAAGGTTGATAGCGGTTACTTGCCAGCCATTGAGGTATTGAATGTTCACTTAACGGACAAAGGCCAATACGCAACATTAAACGACGGTTATACGACTGATTTAGAGCAGCTAGATATTGAATCTATTAACTACCTTGCAGGCAGTTTTGAGCTAGATAGGGGTTATTCGGTTGAAGTTGAGATCTTAGATGCAGTCAAGGTTTATTTTGAGAAGATAGATATAAATATTTCCCAGGACGGCTATACCCCAATTATTGAGCCACTAAATATCTTTACAACACAGAGGATTGGATAATGAAAACAGGTTTTGCAGGCGAGTTGCGTTGCATTGTCAAAAAAAAGGACGGCACAACCGTTCAAGATACTGGCTACCAAAAGAATATGTTTCTTGATACGGGCCTAGATTTCTTTGGCGGTGATCATGGCGATGATATTTTTGCTTATTGCTTGGTTGGTAGTGGTAATGACGCACCGGAGGCCAGCCAAACACAGCTTATTAGCTTTGTTGATGTGCACACTTCGATAGAGGCCGAGAGTAGTGGTTCAGAGCCGTATTTATTTGGTGATGATGAATTTAAAGTATGGCGTTCTACTACCTATCGCTTTGAAGGTGCCAGCGGCGAGTCTGTTTCAGAAGTTGGGCTGGCTAGTGAGTTTGTCAGTGAAGATGACTACCATCTTTGCACCAGGGCATTAATCAAAAGCGCAGAAGGTGAGCCAATCACAATCACGCTTAAAGAAGATGAAGTGCTAGAGATCACCTACCGCATCTGGCAAATCTTTGATCTGGCAGATAAAGAGTTTTCTATCAAGATTACCGACGATATCGGAGGCGAAAAGCTTTATAACGCTAAGTGCCGTTTAGCAGGTATCGGTGATGATGGAGCTGGCTATGAATCTAAAGTAGGCATGGTGTTTGCAGAAGATATTGAAAACGGATCAGAGTCTTATGCCGACTTCTTTTCATACGCAGGCGACATTGGTGATGTATCTAGCATGCCTAGCATTGATATGGGTGAGGCCTCTAGCGTAACCCTTAGTGATTATGTAGAAGGTACATACACGCGTGATATGAGTATCTTTTTTGGCCTAGACGATGCACGCCTTCCGGTTAGAAGCATATTAGCGCCTACCACCATGGGTAACTATCAAATTCAGTACGGATCGCAAGATGATGACGAGCCGATCCCTAAATCTAAAAACGACACCTTGACAGTGCCAATTCGCTTTACCTGGGCGCGCTATGAGGGCGAGCTGAATGTTACCGAATAACAAAATTAGGCGTGTTAGAAAATGGCTTGAAGATCTAAAGGAGCCAAGGGATAGAAAACACCCTGATACACGCGCGTTTTGTTTAGGCGGGGCTGATATAGGCAATACCACTCAAGGTATAACAAGTTTTGTCTGGCAGGTATGGACGGACGGTGCAGCTATCTTTTTGCAGCGTACCGACCTGTCAAGCCCTGATAGGGTTCTAACTGACAAGGGCATAACATCGGTTTCAGTGGCTTTTGATCGCAATATGAACCTGGTAATAGCTTACCAAGCTGGCTTGGAGTCGAAGCTATGGGTGGGCCACAATGGTTCGCTTTCTGGAACTGTTACAGCCTCAATAAAAGGCAGTCAGAGCCCTATGGTGGCCTTAGATGACAATAGATATGCAACTGATAGTACGTCTGATGTGATCTTTGCTTACGTCAAAGACTCAACGCTTTGTTGTCGATATCAGCGTGAAAAGTATAGAACAGAGCATAAGTTGCAGGTATTAGAGGGTGATACAACTTTGTATCGCATAGGCATGGGTAGGGATAATCGCTTTTTATTCCTACTACAAAAAGAAGTGAAAAACTAAGGCGGAAATATGATCACAACTAAGATTTTAAAAACCGCTGTTGGTGTCCAGCGTGGTGATGTTATTGATAAGACAGAATCCACGAAACTTCAAAACGTCACGAACGGTATCATCGTTGGTCGGTTCAAACGTGGCGTTATGGGTACCCCATTTAAGGTCAATGAAGGCAATTTTTCAGCCATTCTGGGCCGTGATGTGGCAAACCCTAGTTTCCTAGCTATTGAGGACGCGCTAAACAGTGGATTGAGTGAAGTTTGGGTTATGCGAGTGGGCAGTAGCTATAAGCGAGCCGACTTGAGCAGCTTAACTGATTGCTTAGACAAGACTATCAAAGACAGTGATATGAGTGTCGGTGACGATGGTTATATTCCTGATTATCAACAAGGCCAAAACGAGCAATAGGAGTTAATTTATGGCGTATGTTCTGGTGGAAGAGGGGAAAATCGAAGAGCTTGAGGAAGCCTGCCAGCAATCCTTAAAGGTTGACGATATTAAATTAGGTAGCAGCTACATTGCTGATTATGAGCAATCAGGCGAAAGTAAAGAGGAAGAACAACTATGAGTATCAAGGGCGTTATTCTTAGTAAAGACGCAGACGTAAGAGAACTTGCGACCCGTATCGGTAAAGATATTGGTAGCATTGACAATCTTACAACTGGCGATAAAAAGAGCATTGTAAGTGCTGTTAATGAGGTTAAAAAAGCAACTGTTGAGGCTGGCGAGATTTACGCCACCAAAGAAGAGGCTGCTAAGCTTGCCAGCAAGGTAGAGCTACAAAAAGCTATCGCTGATCTTATCAACGGTGCAGATGAAGATGATGATACCTTAAAAGAGCTTGCCGATAAGATCGCTGACTTGTTAGAAGCAGATGAAAACTTTGCTCAACAAATTAGTGCTATCAATAGCGACAAGGCATCACGTAGCGAGCTTAACCAGGCTAAAACAGAGTTATCAGGCTCAATCCAAACAACCAAAACTCAACTACAAACGGCTATCAGCGCAGAGGAAACTTCTCGTAAAGCCGAAGATAAAGCTATCCGTGGTGAGTTTGCCAAAGCCGACCAAGACTTGAAAAAGGCAGTTGACGCAGCAGACGCAGCAATTCGCAGTGAGTTTGCAGCGGCCGACAAGTCGCTTAAAAGCGCAGTTGACGCGGCTGATACGGCCATTCGTAGTGAGCTTGCCCAAGCTACTCAAGCCCTAAAACAAGAAGCTAAAGAAGAGTCAGAAGCGCGAAAAGCAGAAGATACAGCCATTCGCGGTGAACTTGCTGAATCTAACCAGCAGGCTCAAAAAGCCATTGAAGATGAAGCAGCTGAACGCTTAGCAGAAGATACGGCTATCCGTAACGAGTTTGCCTTAGCTGATCAAGAGCTACAAAAAGCGATTGATTCAGAAGCGGCCACCCGTAAAGCACAAGATACCGATATCCGTAACAAGTACGCAACTAAGGCTGAATTAACCCAGGCGATCACCGATTTAATTAACGGTGCAGACGCCGATTCAGACTCTTTAAAAGAACTTGCGGACAAAATTACTGCCCTAGCTCAAGCCGATAAGGGATTGGTAAGTGCTACCGAAGCTCAATCATTCAAGGCGGCTAACAAAGAGATTGCACGCAATAACATTGATGCAGTAGCTAAAGCCACGTTTGAAAAAGAGGTAGCTGAAATTGATGAGGTTAAAGCAACCCGTGAAGAGCTTAGCTTAGCCAAGACAGAGCTAACAGACTCTATTAACACTAAGAGCGCCCAGCTTAGATCATCTATTGAGGATGAAGCGGCCAATCGCAAAGCAGACGATGCAGCAATTCGCACAGCATTTGCTCATGCAGATACCATGAACAAAGAAGCTTTGACAGCATTGATCAACACTAAAGAAACCGCTATGCGTAGCGAGTTTACTAAGTACGATGAACTGCTACAAAGCGGCATTGAAGCAGAAGAGATTATCCGTAAGGTAGAAGATGCTGCTATTCGCAGTGAATTTGCTATTGCTGATCAAAATCTTAGAGAAGAGCTTAGAAGCACAATCAACACTAGAGAAGCAGCTGTTCGTGCAGATTTCAAACAAGCTGATAGCCAGGTACAAGCGGCTGTTACAGCAGAAGAAAATGCACGCAAGGCACAAGGCGAAGCCATTCGTGGTGAATTGGCTAACACAGACCAAAAACTACAAGCCTCGGTTGTTGCAGAAGAGAGCGCACGTAAAGCGGAAGACGTGGCCATTCGCGGCGAGCTGGCAGGTGTTAACCAGCTGCTACAAAGCACTATCAGTGCAGAAAGCGCGGCTCGTAAAGCGGAAGATGCGGCTATTCGTAATGAGTATGCCACTAAAAACGAGCTAACCAAAGCGATCACTGACTTAATCAATGGCGCTGATGTTGATTCTGATACGTTAAAAGAG
>NZ_DGDC01000015.1:8288-12455 GCF_002385225.1 Psychrobacter sp. UBA3962
GAAACCAACAAGGAAATTGCTCGTAAAAATATCGACGCAGTATCTAAGGCGGATTTTGAGCAGTCAGTAACAACAATCAATAGCACTAAAGCTGATCGCACTGAACTTGCGCAGGCCAAAACTGAATTAAGCCAATCTATTCAGGATAAAGGCGTTGAGCTAAAAGCAGCTATTGACGAAGAGCAGGCCGAGCGTAAGTCTGAAAATACAGCTATTCGCAGCGAACTTGCTTTAGCAGACCAAGGCTTAAAAGACGACATTGAGGCGAAAGACGCAGCTATTCGCAGCGAGCTTACCCAGTCTAGCCAGCAACTTCAAGAAGCCATTAGTGCAGAAGAGGGTGCAAGATTAGCAGAAGGCGCTGTTATTCGCAGTGAGTTTACCCAGGCTGATAAAGAGCTAAAAGAAGCTGTTGATGCAGAAGATGTAGCTATTCGAGGCGAGCTAACCGAAGCTGGCGAGCAACTACAAGCAGCCATTGATGCTGAGAAAACAGCCCGTGAAGCCGCTGAAACCGCTATCAATGAGCAGATTGCTACTAAAGCTGATAAAGCCCCAGAAGGCGAGGAATATGCGCTTGTTTCAGCTATTCCAGACCTGGCACCTTACGCCACTAAGGACGAGCTAACACAGGCCATTGTGGACCTAATTAATGGCGCTGATGCCGATTCTGATACGTTAAAAGAGCTTGCGGATAAAATCACAGCTTTAGCCCAGGCTGATAAAGGCTTGGTAAGTGCAGCCAACGAGCAAAGCTTTGAAGCAGCTGAAAAAGAAATTGCCCGTAAAAACATTGATGCAGTATCAACGGCAGAGCTTAATACAGCGGTAGATACGATAAACAGCACGCATGCCAAGCGCAGCGAACTTGCGCAAGCTAAAACTGAATTGGCTGATTCTATCGAAGCTAATGCAAGCCAGCTGTTAGAGGCTATTGGTGCAGAAGAGCAAACCCGTAAAGCGGAAGATGATGAGATCCGTGGTGAACTTGCTAAGACCGGTGAGAAAATCCAGGAAGCTATCGACGCTATCCCAGAGGTGGATTTAACGCCATTTGCTACCAAGGTTGAGTTAACAAAAGCGGTAACAGACCTTATCAATGGTGCTGATGCTGATTCAGACACTTTAAAAGAGCTGGCAGACAAAATCACTGCTTTAGCTCAAACAGATGAAGGCTTAGTTAACGTAACAGTTACCCAGGGCTTTACGGTAGAGCAAAAAGCACAAGCACGTAGCAATATTGATGCAGTTTCAACTAGCGAGCTTGAAGCACAAAAAGAAGGCCTGTTAGACGGTATTGCGACTGCTATTAAGCCATTGGCAACTAAAAAAGACTTAGAAGCTAAGGCTGAAAAAGCACCAGAAGGCGACGAATATGCCCTTGTTTCATCATTGCCTGGCCTAGTAGCACCATACGCCACCAAAAATGAATTAACGCAGGCTATTGCTGACTTGATCAACGGCGCCGATGCTGATTCGGACACCTTAAAGGAATTAGCAGACAAGATTACCGCGTTATCTCAAGCCGATAACGGTATCGTAAGTGCTACACAGGCTCAATCTTTTGATGCAGAGCAGCAGAAGCAGGCCCGCAGCAATATTGCCGCTTTAGCAGAAGAGGATTTAGAGTTTGGCGAAGGTTACTTTGAAGTGTTTATGCAGGCATTTGAAGAAGCAATGAGCCCTGAAGTTGAAGATGGGTCACATGTATAGGAGGTCAACATGAAAAAATTAGTATCACATGATGAAATGGTGAAATTTACAGAGGGTTTGGCGGGTATTTTTGGTCAGGGCATGAAGGAAGCATTTGGCCAACTTGATCAAATCAAAGCCAATTTAAGAGGCTTGGAAGATAAGGTCGAAATCCTTATGAACATGCCAGACGTTGAGGTTGAGCCGCCCGCTATGAACGACGTAGGCCTAGATAAAGACTATCCCGGTCATGGTTGGTATAAAGCCACTGATACCGGTATTGTCTATAACTTTGGCGTACCAGAGGGTGAGACTCATGTATTCTCGGACGGCGATCCAACAGCGTATTTGAGCGTTTACACTAAAGAGGACGCAGTAGATAATATTTATATTGCGGCCACGTCAAATGTAACTGATTTAAGCTCCGCTTTTTTCAATGAAGAAGAGTACAAATCGACTTATATTGGTCAAAACCTATCTCACTGGGATGTATCAAACGTAACTAACTTTGAGAAAACGTTTTTCTATGCTCAAACCCAAGATATTGTAGGTATTGAAAACTGGAAAACAAGCTCAGCAATTAATATGGACAGCATGTTTGCTATTGCTAATACCTTCAATACAGATATTAGCGGCTGGGACGTATCAAACGTAACCAACATGAAAAGCATGTTTACGCAGGCAAGTTCTTTTAACCAAGATATCAGCGGTTGGAACGTGTCAAATGTTGAAAACATGAATAACACATTCAACTTTGCCGGTGAGTTCAATCAAGATCTATCTGAGTGGTGTGTGCTTAAAATCCCAACTCGACCCGAAGGTTGGGAAGGCTATGAAAATATCGTACCTCCAGTTTGGGGAACCTGCCCGCGCGGTGAGGTACAACAAATGAGGTAGAGGCCTTATTACTAGGAACACCCCTAAACAATACTGTTAGCCCAACTCTATACTATGCCTATATTCACCAATATAGGCATTTTTTATGGCAACTCAACTGTTTATTAATATCCTGCCTACTTCCGTTACTATTACCAATAGCAAGGAAAGTAAGGCATTAGCAACTATCGAGCTTGTTACTGAATACGGCTTTGACCACAACGTCGTGGCCAAGATTCAAGTAGTTGATGATAAGACACCAACTAACGCAGCTGACCCGTTAAATAACCTGTTATTTGACATTACATTTGCTGATAAAGTTGATGATAGTATGATCACTTCACTGCAAGGCCGTTTATACACTGGCGGCGGTGCAGACGAGCTTGAAAACAACTATCCAAACGACTTCTCATACATCACGCAAAAGCTTGATTTTCATGGTGCATTAGATAGCAGCAATGACTTCTTTGAACAAGTCGAAACGACCTATTCTAAAGATAACGCGGCTCAGGTTGTAGATGCGCTGAAAGCTGTTAAGGCCCTAAAAGACCACGGTACATACCGCAAGGCTGAAATTGTCATTGACGTGCCAGCCAGCAAGGTTGTAGAGCCAACACCCGAGCAGATCACACGCACTTTAATTGATATGCGTGAACGCCCACGTTACATTGTTGTTTGTTCAACCGATGACATGCCGGTTATCGAAGCCACAACAAAGGTAATGGATAAGCTTAACTGTCACGTATTACTGGATCTGGGTAAGATCAACGACTGGGTAGCAGCGGCGGCCCTTGCTGAATCTATCAACATTAAAGACCACCGTTTTTGGGTTTTTTGGAACCCGAACGTATCACGCCCTTCAAACAGCGCAAGCGTACTATCACGCAAAAAATGGCGCCCTTGTGTCGGTGACTACCTAGGCCAATTACTTGTTCGTAACGCCCTTACCAATGCGTCTGGTATTCCACCTGTTAACCGCCCTGTTGCCGGTTATGACTTCCCTGTTAGCTTCCGTGATATGGAAACCATGCCAAGCGTTAGCCTTGATGAAGAGGCCCAAAACGCACTGGCTTCAGCTGGCGTGAACGTGGTATTGAATGAGCGCTTTGATGCAGGCGATCGCTGGATTTATGGTGACGCTATTACTCAATACGATAGCAAAACAAGTGCTTTACGCTTAATCAACGCATCTGAAATTACCACTTACGTTGATAACGCAGTAGTTAGCATTGCTAAAAAGCACTTACTTAAAGGTATGACTAGCTACATCAATGACGCAGACGCAGAGATCCGCCGCTTCTTAAACGCTTGTAGTTCAGCTGGCTTGTTACAGCCAGTAGCAGAGCTATCAGGCAAGCTATACGGCTTAGAAGTGGCACCACGAGCAGATAACCCGTTTGAAAAAGTTGATATTAGACTTGTTAAACGCCCCGAAGGTTGTGCTCGACAAGTTTACTTTGAAACCACAATCACTAAGTAATGCAGTTTATTGATCAGTAAAAGGAAATAAAGAATGTTAGTATCAAGCCATATTATCGAGCGTAACCAGGATCGCATGTTAGAGCGTCAAGAGGCGCAATTTGACGCAACTAACAGCGC
>NZ_DGDC01000015.1:12662-13647 GCF_002385225.1 Psychrobacter sp. UBA3962
TTAGCAGCACTGCAAGTAGCGTTTATGCTGGCAGGCATCATGTCAGAGGTTGATTTTGAGGACCAAGAGCTACTACCAAGTGAGTTATTGGATAGCCTAATCCTTGAGTCATTTGTTGAAGATCCAGAAGATGATGACGATGAAATCGACTTAACTGTAAAAACAATCTTATCAGCCCATATCGCAGACGCTATGAGCACTCTAGGCATTGATGAAGATTTGATTAATGATGTGTTTGATAGCGACGTTGATATTGCAGACGCGGCGATCGAAACAGCATCAGAGATCATCTTAGAGAACATGCCAGCCGATGACGAGCTAGACGACTTTATTTCAGTATTTGCATACGGTGACGAAGCCACTTATGACGCAATGATGAAAGAAGAAGATGAAGAGGGTATGTACGACGCAGCCAAAAAACCTTTAACAGTTGGTCGTAAAACGCGACGCAAGGTAGGCGGTAAAAACGTTACTTACAAAGCAGTCAAAGCGGTGCGCGATGGTAAAGTCAAGGTTGTTAACAAGCGTATTGCTGGCAAGGTTCGCTTGAGTGCAGCCCAAAAAGCAGCCCTTAAAAAAGCTCGCAGAAAATCAACCACGGGTTCAGCGGTTCGTAAGCGTATGATGTCATTTGCTAAAGGCTTACAGCGCAATATCTATAACATTGACCCACAAAAAGCACGTAATATGCGTCGCGGGCTAAAAGCAAGCCACTACCGCCGCAGTGTTGGCAAGTAGTTTGTTGGAACACCCCAACTAATCAAAGCTAACAGCAAGCGATAATAACCCCAATCATTCAATTTGTTTGGGGTTATTTTTTTATGAAACTGTCAGAAATCACACAAAAAACATCGCTTGTCAGCGACTTTGTTAAGCGCTTAGCTAAAACAGCTAGGCAGCAAGTTGTTGTGGTGGATGTTTTAAGAGTATCGAGGGTATCTGGTGCCAGTGCCAGGCCTGTTCATATCGCTTTAGACGGCGGCCA
>NZ_DGDC01000014.1 GCF_002385225.1 Psychrobacter sp. UBA3962
TTTTTTAGAATTGGTATAAGCCCATCGTTGGCATGGGACATTCACAAGGTGCGACCGCCACTGCCATTGCTGCGGTCAAACGCCCGGAGCTGTTTTCGGAGTTGTATCTAATAGAGCCTGTTACTTTTACCAAATGGCAGACACGCTTGATGAACGCAGCGCCTGATACATTGAAGAAAGGCCAAGAGCCTTTTAAAAGCACATTGGCAAAGCAAGCGGATTGGGAAAGTATTGCAGCATACTACGACTATCTACGAGCACATCGTGCGTTTAAACGCATTGAGGATGACAACCTGGCTGTCTTTGCAAAGCAAAGTCTTACTCAAAACGAGCAAGGGCAATATAGTCTGCTGTTTGCGCCTGAGCAGGAGTTAGCCAGCTACTTTGATACCCCCTTTGTCACAGACGCTTTAGAAGATTTAAATGCCCTACGTCTTCCCTATACTATTATTGTTGGTAAACCCTCCCTGTTCATTAGCGAACAGGTGCGTAAAGTTTGGCAGCACGTAGTCCCTGAGGATCGGCTAATTGAATTTTCTGATAATGGACATCTTTTGCCCATGGAAACACCTGAAGCATGTGCGCAGGCTATTATAGAAGCATTTAAGTAAGGCCTTTACTGCTAACTGAGACGATGCTTCGAAGTTATAACGTTAAAGCTATGAACTATAAACTAAAAGCCTCAGCCTAAAAGCCATAATTTAAAAAAGCCTTTAACTGAAATATCAATTAAAGGCTAATTAAATGCTTTAAGCAAAATCTGCTTCAACAAGAATCACAGTAACAAAGGAAATTGATAAAGATTGGCATAGATGACGGCACCGATTAAAACGCCAATAGCACTGAGCCAAACCAAACGCAGCTGAGAAGCAGACCACTGTATTTGCCAGTTGATTTTGCCTTTGGCTCTGAGCCACTCCGTCACACTAATCGCTACCGTCAACCATAATGCACCGACCAAATAGCCGCCCATTACATCACTTAAATAATGCTCATTTAAGACAATTCTACTCAGGCCTACCAAGACACAAAGAAAGACCGTAGTCACCAATATGCGTACTTGCCTGCCAAAATCTCGGCTGAAACGAATGGCCATATAAGCAATAAACCCATATAGGGCTACCGTAACCGTCGCGTGTCCACTCGGAAAGGAAAAGGTTGACTCGTGCAGTAGAATATCTACGGGTCGATCTCGATGAAATAACAATTTGCTCAAATAGGTAAAGGCAGAACTACCGATTACTGATATCAAAAAACCAATTAATAGATAATATTGGCGAATGGCAAAGCATACGATACCCGTCAGTAACACGACTAACAAAGTGAGCGGTGTGGAGGCAAAACTGGTAACGACGATAAAGAAATTGACCACCACCGAGTCACTCAGCACACTCATCTGCTGTGATACAAAATGGTCCATGGCCACGATTGAATCTGAGGTGACCACATCTTCAACGAGCCCAACAAACAAAGCCAAAATATAGCCCATGACCAACAATAACACTGTCAAAGGCAGACCATAAAAGTGCTCTACATGAAGCCTTTGTGATAAAAAATGATAGCCTTTAGGGTAACGGGTTTTAAATTGAAGCCGTCGTTTATCTAATTCAAACTTCTGTTTTATGCTTATCCAGCATTGCTGAAGCTGAATAAGTGTTTTTTTGCCATAACCAATAATTACATACTGAACCACCCACAAAACAGTCATAACAACAAAAAGTAGACTTCCTAAGCCAAACAGCTGTTGATGTGTTTCAATTAAATTAATCATAAATAACAGAGCTTCTTCTAGTTAAACTTCAAGTGGGTAGACTTCTTCAGGCTGATTGTCGCAGATTGAGAAGCCACAGTCGATATCCTATTAACACGAAAACTAAACTCTGACTTAACGCATAAAATACTAACAGTGGTAAGGCTTGGTTGTCTGAGCCTACAATGAACAAATGGATGCTGACTAACATATAAGCTATAAATGTTAAAAAGTGCAGCAAGCGCCAGACCGATTGACCCAAGTAGGATTTCACGTAAAAGCTCATAGCACAGATAAATAACAGCCAAAAGCCAATCTGACCCAAGCCAACCCCTACAGTATCTGTCTCAAAACCAAAAGGTACCAACACTTGCCCAATACCTAAGTTAAGATAATTGTCTGCCAACAAAATCAGCGCATGGAAACCTGCAAAGCCAGTGGCGACCAGACTGGTGAATTGATGCAACTCAAAAAGTCGGCTTGCTGTGAAATATCGACCTAGCTGAGAGCTTAATCTTGTTCCTAATAACAAGCCAAAAACCATGGTTAACCAAAATAAGGTGTAGGCAATGAAGCCAGTGGCTCGAGACAAATACCAAGCGTTTTTATCAGTTTGGGCCAGTAAGCCTGTAACTTGTGGCCCCCAATTTAAGAGCAAAAATGTTCCAACACCAACCCCTACTATCAAAATTAATAGCCAGCCAATGGCTTTTAGAGCCTTAATGACCAATAACTTGCCACCATTTAACAGTTTACTTTGTAGGCTCGGATGAGACAGAGACTGTGACTTAAGATGAATGGTCATGCTGACCCTCCTAGTAATAATAATTTTGAGGTTATGCCTTGAAATTATGCAAGCTAAAAAGCTCATAGTCTTGCTATTGTATTTATGCTGTAGCAATCACAGTCGAGGCCATTCTATGTGAGGTGATGACTTGATAGTTGGTATCAACAATCAAACCGGCTAAATTATTTTGGTTCAGCCACGATATTGCCTCAGACGCTCCTAGTAAGACACAGTACTTAGCCCCTACTTCTGCCTCAAGTGTGCTGTCTGCAATGATAGTGGCACTTAGCACATCACTCAGGTCTGACTGTTGAGTATTAGGATTAATAAGATGATGCCGCCACTGGTCATGATGTTTCCAGCGCCGATAGTCCTGCCCAGAAGTTGCAATACCCCCACCACTTATCTGAACAATCGCCACATCAATTCCTAATGCTTGATAATGCTCGAGACTTTCATCTTCTGGGTTAAGCGCATTGGGTCTAGCAATAGCCACTCCCCAATTGGTTGGCTGATTATTAAGCGACTTACCGCCGCTATCTTTAGGCTCACCAATAGCAATATCCCCGCCCATATCGACCAGACAAGGCATTTGCCAAGGGTGATGCCAGCTGATCTTCTCAGCCAACTTAGTCGCAGCCCATCCTTTGACATAACCGTTCAAATCTAAACTCATTCCCCTAGGTAATCTTAGTTGATGACTGTCATCCGCTAAGATGCGAAATTCGATATTTCTAGCATCTTGCAAGTTCTCAACTGAGAAAGACTGATCACTCACTAAGACATTGGTTAGCCTCTCAAAGGATTGGGAATAGCCAAGGTTACACAGCACCTGCAATAAAGTTGGGGTTACTAAACCTTGGGTTTTATCAACGAAGAATACAGCCTGCTTTAATACCTCAAACAACTCAGCGCTCACCGTAATCCACTGGCTATCTGATTCAGAACATTGATTAAGTCGATTTAAACGCATCAACTCACTACTGTCCTTAAAACGACTAAATATTTGTTCCCAACTGCAGAGGGTGTGTTCAATATCTTGCTTAAGTTGTATTAACTGCTGCTCAATCTGAACGTCTGAATGAGACGATTTAATAGCCGTGATATCTAAGTGCACTTGGATATGACAGCCCATCGCTTTAAGAGCCAGTGTTTCAATATATAAAGGCGACTGATTCATGGCTGACTCCCGTTTTTTGATTTTTCATATTTAAAATATTTATTTCTTAACGAGAAGATTGAGTTCGTGCAACCACTCGAACTTCTGGTTTTGGTACTGGTGCCACCTCATTTACTTGGCGCAACTGGCTGATATCGATACTCTGGTTTGACGAACTGCTCGTCATATTCTCGCCAGCAGTAGTGGTCATGCTTACCGTCATCGGCTTGGCCTCCCCCTGATCCCAATCAGTTAAATTGGTATCCGTTACTACTTGCTCAAAGTTTATAGCTGCTTGCTCATCTACTTGAGCGTAGCTGTCCTCTTGATTGAGCAGTACTAGCCAGCCCCCCATCGTACCGACAATGGACAACATCAAGATGGCACTCTTGACTCCAAGATAAGACTCGCCTTTCTTTGCTGACTGATTTACCGATTTATTTACCGCTCTCTTTCTAGCTTTGTTGTTAACTGTTTTAACAGGCCTAGGGGTATTAGTCATCATAGCTCTCCTCATCATCATGGTGCTTATTAGAACGCTGCGATTCTTCATAAAGACGATAGTCTGCTACTATCAGATGCTTGTATTCATCCTCATCCTCATCACGATACTTTTTACGATCTTTCTTTTTATCTTTGTCTTTATGGTGTGCCTCATCATCATGCTTATCTTTATGATGTTTATCTTTGTGATGCTCCTCATCATCATCGTCATCATCTTCATAGCGATACTCTTTAGAGGTTTTTATGCTTGAGGGGGCTGGATTCAATACTGCCGCAGAAGTGGCATCGATATAAACAGGTCCACTGGTTAGTGACACCTCGTAAGCAGCTGTACCGTTGTAATTGACCAATTCTATTGGGGCTTGCAAGCTTTCATTAGGCAGGTATTGGTTTGCTGCGGTCAAGGCCTGCTGTGAACTTATAACGCTGCTAGCTGGAATAGTATTGCTTGATGAAACTGCCAAGCTTGTTAGGTCATCAGTGCTATTAGCAACATTTTCAGTTGTGTCTTTGCCGCCCAAACTAGAGTCAGGCAAAGTTTGTGCAATGACACCACCAAAAAATATCATCGAGGCAGAGCCTAATATGATTAATAGCGGCTTTAGTAAAGGCTTTAATACAGGGGTGCTCATAAAAAAACTCCAAATCATTTTTGACTGGAGTTATCTTATGTGATGAATATTAACTGAAACTTAAGATATGATTTTTATCAAAAATAAATACATATTATCTTTAACCAGGTAAATTTACGGTCACCATAAACCCAGTTTCAGGTAGTGCTCTATTGCTAATTTGCAATTGCAGCCCATGTAACTCTGCAATCTGATGCACAATAGATAGCCCTAAACCACTCCCACGTTGACTCTGTCCGGCGGGACGATAGAAGCGCTCACTCAATCTATGTATCTGATCAGGAGGAGCCCCAAAACCATTGTCTATAACTTTTATCGAGTTTGGGGTGAGTTGCAGCTCAACGATACTGCCTTCCGGACTATAACGAATGGCATTGTCTATGAGATTACGTAGCAGTAATTTGAATAAAGTGGGATTAACTTCGATGGGCAGAATATCCTCTGCGTTTTCACATTCAACCAAGCGCTTGAGCTGGATACTCTTCTCTCTGGCTTGACGGTTACAACTGGCTAAAACTTCATCGGTTAAGCTTAACCAATCGATACGTTGTAGCTCTGATTTTGGCAACTGCTGTTGTGGTGCCAGCTTGGCCAATATAAGCAGCTGTTCTACTAAGTGATTGGCTCTATCAATACCTTCACTAATACGCTCAGTATGATAAATAACATCGTCATCTATAGGATTGTTTTTTGGTTGTGATATCTGCTGCTCTATCAGTTTTTGTTGCAATAAATCTATCTGTAGCTTAAGTGCGGTTAGCGGACTACGAAGTTCATGTGACGCATCTGCGGTAAAGCGCTGCTCACGCTCCAAAGTATCTGCGACTTTGACAAACAGCTCATTTAAAGCCGTCACTAACGGCTGAACTTCTTTAGGCACCTCCGCCACAATAGGGCTATCGTCCTGTAATTGATGGGAGCTTAAGGTTTCACTAATCTGAGTTAGCGGTGCGAAACCGCGTCGAACTGACCAAATTACCAACCCTAAAAAAGCCAATAGACCAATAAACATTGGTAAAATTTGTACTTGTAAGGTATGAGCAATCATCTCACGACGTACTTTAAGATTTTGTCCTACAGCAATGACACGGCCCTCATGATGACGCAAACTATCATCGTGAATATAAAACAATCGCCACTGCCGACTAAAAGGGTTTAAGCGCTGATAAGCGCTATCTTCCTCGTCCACAAAGCCCTGCTGATTGGCTAAGTATTTAAAGGATTGGCCATTCTCATCAGCCATTAATAATCGGCCTTTGCTGTCCCAAATGGCAAACCCCATATAATCATCTTTTGTATCGCCTAGATTCCCTAACAGCTCGCCGTCCTTTAGCTTATAAATTTTGGCATAGTCATGATCATTATCATGGTCGTCATCTTCATCACCTGCTTTATCCCTTTTATCTTTTTTGTCATGACTTTTTGACTTATGTTTTTTACCCTCTAGCCTCTTTTTCTCGTAATCCCCTTCAAGATCATCATCACCTGAAATACTGACTAAATAACGGGCTACTTGAGTAATTTGGGTATCATTGATTTCATTTGTTTCATGCCAAAAACGCCAAGCTATAAAGCTTGACGTTAATAGCCACAACAGTGGCAAGCCGATTAATAATGAGGTTAAAAGTCTTTGTTGAATACTTTTCATATTAGGGGATCAAGGCTCGCAAATGGCTATCAATCAATAATCGCCTTCAGTAAATAGTTACCTTCAATCAATAAACACCTTCTAAATTACTACGCATTAGGGTTCTGATAGATAGGGTTTAAATAATAGCCGATACCACGTTTGGTCAATATAAAATCATTACCAAGCTTTTTACGCAAATGATGAATATGCACCTCAATGGCATTACTTTCAATATCTTGTTGCCAGCCATAGAGTTTATCTTCTAAGCTCGCCCGATTATGAATCTTTTGCGGTCGAGTCATCATTTGTTCCAACACCGCTACTTCTTTGGTGGTCAGTTCGACATTTTTTCCTTGATAGGTCACAAGCTGGCTGTCAGGATAATAGACCAATTCACCAAAGCGAACCTCGGGATTGCTTCGACCCTGACTACGCCGCATTAAAGCTTGTAGCCTTGCAATCACTTCATCTAGCGCAAAAGGCTTAACCAAATAGTCGTCAGCTCCGGCATTGAGACCAGCTACTCTATTGGCAATAGCATCTCGAGCAGTAATGATCAATACTGGCGTATCTAACTTCTTATCACGCCAGCTTTTTAATACCGACATGCCATCGCCATTGGGTAGTGTTAAATCAAGCAATACCGCATCAAACATTGACTCTTGCAAAGCCATTTCACCCTGCTTGGCATCACTGAACCAGTCTACTATCATGCCGTGATTTTTAAGGCCTTGAATTAGACCTTCTGCAATAGTACTGTCGTCTTCTATTAATAATACTCGAGACATCATAGCCCTCACTGTAGCTACTTTCTTTAAACTAGATAACGCCTTAACTATAAATACAATTTTAACTTTATTCAGCTTTATTAACTGTTTTATTGCCAGTAACCATAGATTTTATAAGATTTTGCTTCTGTAGACGGCTCATAACGACGGCCGATATCACGTGTAGCGGCACTAAGAAAAATAAACTATTGGCCAATACTTCATGGATCTCTTCAAACAAATCTTTGTTTCCTAAAACTTGTGATTCCATCAAATAACCGGTCAGTCCCAAGCCGATGATAGCACCCCAAAGGGCAAACATCATTAGAGCGCCTAAGGGATTATGACCCAAATGCTCAGTTTTAACACTTTGATTATTAACATGCTGAGCTTTAAGCTCATTTAGATGGTTTTTAACTCGTTTGGGTGTGGGGAAGAAGTCACTAAACCGAGCATATTTAGTACCTACAAACCCCCATAATAGGCGTATAACTACCAATGCTACTACCGTATAACCAACATACTCATGAATCTGGCCACCATCTTCGGTAAAGGCTAAGTTGGCAATGACACCAGCGGCAACTCCCCAATGGGTAAACCTGACTAAAATATCCCAGACCTTTATTTGCTGCTTAGACTTAACAATGGATTCAGAGGTTGAGAAGTTAGGGTTAGAAATATTTTCTATTTTATTTTTGGATATTTTTTGGCTCATGACGAGGGCTCCCTTAAGTTTATTGCTGTATAAATAGCTATTATTAATTGCGGTTGTGGATGGTCTTTATAATTAATTAGGCATCCACCGCAACTTTGTTTTGAGCCCATTACAACAGATGAAACTTAAGATAAGCTTAGGAAAATCACTCTCGATTTATTATAAGGGTTGTTATCGACTTAGACTAAAGGTAATTTAACGGGTCATTCAGCAATTATTTATTAATGTTGAGTGTTATTGACTGATCACTATAGTAAAAGAAAGTTTGTTACAGTTTTGAATAACATCTTAATTCTCGATAAAGTATATAAAAACTTTACACAACCTTAACGCTTTCTTAACGACAAACCCTATATTATTAAACCATTAAAGCCTTTTGGTATTTTTCCAATAAAGTATTAAAAAATTGACTGTTCAATTCTTAATGCCGGCATTTATAAGACCTAGAACAATTCTAATTTAATTAAGGATAAAATCATGAAAGCTTTATTACTTACCTCTTTGATCGCGGGCACAATGGCTTTTTCAGGTTGTACTACTTTAAAAAACGTAGCCGGCGAAGACACCTCGGGCATGCATGATGTTCACGCTATGCAAAATAACTCAGCACCTGTAACTAAGATGAATGGCATATTGGTCGATTCAACCAATCATATGACGCTTTATACTTATGATAAAGACGATCTTAATAAATCAAACTGTGGCAAGGTATGTCTTGTTGCCTGGCCTGCCTTCCTAGCCCCTAAAGCCTCAACCACAACTGGCAAACTAACCACAATTAAACGTGATGACGGAAAATATCAGTGGGCAATGAACGGTAAACCTTTATATTTCTATGCCAATGATAGCAAGCCAGGGGATAAAAATGGTGATGGTAAATTTGGTACTTGGGATGTGGTGAAAGTTAATAAGTAGTTATCTACTGAAATAATAACTTAGCTCGTAATCGATTTCTTATTAGTTCAGTTCTACTCTCTTATTACGCTCGGACAAACTTATAGGTTGTTCGGGCGTAATTTTATCGGGTGGAAAATGCATTTTTTTTAGCATTCAACTAAAAAATTGAAAAATACATTTGACAGATAAAAATTAATGTATATAATACGCTCCTACATTCAGACGATATAGATAACCGTTCTGTAATCTAATATCTGAAGAAAGTATAGCTTTTAGCCAAGCACAGCTTGGCTCTTGCGAAGCTAAAAACGTCCCCCAGACGTTTTCTTCACGCTTCTCAGGGTGATTAGCTCAGTTGGTAGAGCGTCTGCCTTACACGCAGAATGTCGGCAGTTCGAGCCTGTCATCACCCACCATATTTTAGAAACAACCACTTCTTTTAGAAAGTGGCTAAATATTCTAAAGCGACCTAAGCAGCGGTAGTTCAGTTGGTTAGAATACCGGCCTGTCACGCCGGGGGTCGCGGGTTCGAGTCCCGTCCGCTGCGCCATATTTTAAAACTTAGTCTGCTTATTTAATTAAGCGCACAGTTTCAGCCTCAAGTATTAATTTACTTGAGGTTTTTTTGTGTTTATTGGTTTTAACACTTACCTCTTCTCATCCATTTATCTATATAGCCTCATCGCAGTATTAGATCCTCAGATAAACCCTCTCCCCTTTTAGTTTAGTAAGCAGTTAAGCCTAGTCTATGGTGACCCATTGCTTGGTGACCATTTTGTGACCAAGAGTAAAAAATTGGAATGAGTTTATGACTCATTTCGAGTACAGACAGGTGCCTTAATTATTCTACGATGATGTTGTGTTAAGCATGGGGGATTTACATCATTGAGTACCCCTTTTTTAATAAACCTCCAACTTTAGAATCAGATTTAACAGAAGGATACCTCTCTATTATAGGAGCTAAGAATGCTACAATAGCATCTTTTTGATTTGATCATTTAGTATGGTAAAAGTGAAGTATACGTTAGGTTCAGCGTGGATGATTGTGGCAGCGTTTTTATTTGCCTTAATGAACATTTTAGTAAAAAATGCTGCTGTCCAGCTTGATATGAACCCCTATGAATTAGCATTTTGGCGCTCCGTTCTACCTGCCCTAATGATTTTTTGTGGGACGTTAATACGTGGGCAAACTCTTAAAACTCCCTTTTTTTTGGGACATATGAAACGTAGTGTCGCAGGTACAACCGCATTATTGCTAGCCTTTTATGGCTTAAGTCAGCTGCCTTTGGCAACCTCTGTAACCCTTAACTATACCTCCGTAGTCTTCATTGCAATTTTATCTATTGTTTGGCTAAAAGAGACGCCCTCATTAAAAACCTGGACAGCCCTGTTAATGGGCTTGGCTGGTATTTGTTTAATGCTGAAGCCTGCTTTTGAATCAGACCGGTTAATTGAAACCTTAATTACCCTAAGTGGTGGCATTTTTACCGCTTTTGCCCTTTTACAAGTGCGAGCATTATCGTTTATGGGCGAGCCTGCTTGGCGAATTGTATTTTACTTCTCGGCAGTAGCGGCGGCCATTTCAGCGATATTGGCTACATGGGCGGGGTGGCAAAGCCTGACCTTAGAAAGCCTGCCTTATATGATCGGTATAGGTGGCACAGGGTTATTGGCGCAGTTGGCAATGACTCATGCCTATCATGTGGGACAGAAATTTACGGTAGCGGCATTGTCTTATCTAACCGTGGTATTTGCAGCCATTTATGGTGTAGTTTTTGCTGGAGAAACTATTGGTTTGATAGAAGTTTTAGGTATTGTCGCGGTAATTTTAGCAGGGGTTGTTAGTAGCTTACCTGAAAAGAAAATGGATTAAGAGCGGGTTAAAACTGGATTAATAATTAATACTTGCCACTTACTTAAAGGGTTTTTCGATAAGGATGGACAACAGGCAGCCCTCGGCTACTGGTCAAAATCTCGATATCTACTTGATAGACTTGGCGTAGAATCTGAGGCTGTAAGACTTCTTGAGGGGTACCTTGTGCTTGGATTTTGCCCTCTGATAACAACAATAACTCATCAGAAAACTGAGCAGCAAGGCTTAAATCATGCAAAACCATCAAGCAAATAAGTTCATGCTCTTTAGTATAGTGACTTACCTTTTGTAATAAATTGATTTGATGAGCCATGTCCAGTGCCGAGACAGGCTCATCAAGCAGTAAAATTTTAGGGCGACGTAATAAAGCTTGGGCAAACATAGCAAGCTGACGCTGCCCCCCACTTAATGCACTTATAGGACGATGGGCTAACTCAGCAATATTTAACTGCGACATTAGGTCAATTGCTTCACGCATCAAGTCATCGCTAATATGTCGACCCAAAGCATCCATACGCCCTAGCAGCACTACCTCAAGTGTATTAAGCTCAGCATCAGTATGGCTATCTTGGGGCATATAGGCAATGGGTTTTCGCCAAGCCGTCAGATGAGCTTTTCTTTGTGCTGTGTCTTGATAGCGGATGGTGCCTAAAAACTCTAACTCACCAAATATTGCTTTTAATAAGCTTGATTTTCCTGCCCCATTTGCTCCGAGCAGCGTATATATCTTTCCTGTATGGAACTGAGCGTTGATAGCTTGGGCAACGGTTAGTGAGCCACGCTGTACAGTTAAATCGTCGAGTTCAAGCATTATTATATCTTTATAAGGTTAATGACAAAAAATTAAGAAAATAGGTTACGCATCCAATTAACCAGCTTATCCCACCATGACAGTGTTTGAGGCGATGAAGTGGTTGTAGCAGATTGATCTGTAGTAGATACATTATCTTTACAGATACTTGTGCCACAACCTAGTTGGATAAAAAACGTACCGTTAGGTTTGACTGGCAAATATTTCTCATGAAAATCTAGGTAGGTTTTTTCAGGGTCGACATCGGTAAAGGCTTCGGGATATAAGGCTTTTGCCATAAACTGAGCCGATGCTAAGTCAGATAGCGAGCGCGAGGCAGTATGGTAAATACCATATACTCGGTTATTTTTTACCGCAGGCAGATTCTCCCAACCGTTACGTGTGGTAAAGCCTTTAAGACGACGTTGGGCCTCATCAGCATCGATATCTATACCCATTGCCATGGCATTGGTCTGCTTCATACCCACTTCTGTCCCTGAGATAATAATAACGTCAGGTTTACTTACCAATAATTGCTCAGGATTAATAGGGCCCCAATTCTCAACAAACGGTTTACTAATATTATCACCGCCGACCGTATCAGCAATTGCTCCCCACATATTTTTACCAAAAGTAAAGCTATGCTCTTGTGGCCCTTTATCACCAAATTCAATATAAATCTTTGGTTTGGGTGACTTAGCGGCTTGAACCCGCTTTTGGATATCGGCAATCCCATCAGCGTATTCTTGAGCAGCTTGATTCGCGCGCTCTTCTGTCCCTGCAATTTGTCCGAAAATCTTGGTACTGTTGGTATGGTTTACGACACTTTGGTCATTATAATCGACCACTACCACCGGAATATTTGCTGCCTCAAAACGAGGCATTTCAGCCTTTAACGTATCATATTGCCACTTTGCCAATATCACCACATCAGGCTTCATTGCCAAGGTTTTTTCAAGCGAAAATGTACCTCTATCGACATTACCAATATCGCCAATATTTTGTAAATTAGGTAATTTCTGACTATATAATGCCCAGCTTCCTGGATTGAAACTTTCCCAGAACTCTCGAGAAATACCTACCACGTTCCCAAAGTTTTCTGACCCAGTTGCTGCAATATAATCTGGATAATAGAACCCTAATACTACTCTTTTAGCAGGTACATCGACTTTAACGTCACGCCCTAATACATCATGAATTGTCTTTATTTCAGCTTGTGCATTTACTGCTGTCATTAATACTGCTGTCGCCAATGTGGCACGAATAATTGCTCTCATCGTTTACTCCAAATAATCCAAAATAAGAAAGGCACGCCCACAAATGAAGTCACAATACCCACAGGGAATAATGCCCCTGGAATAATGACTTTAGACAACACCGATGAAAATGATAAAAAAGCCGCTCCAGCCAACATGGTCGCTGGTAAAAAGTAGCGTTGGTCTTCTCCTACCAATAGACGGGCAACATGGGGAGCAACCAAACCAATAAATCCAATTACCCCAACAAAGCTAATCGCTGTTGCGGTCATCATAGCGACCAAAATTAAGGTTCTAATACGTAATCTTGTTAAATTTACACCAAGGGCCGCGGCTCTTTCTTCACCCAGACGTAAAGCTGTTAATTGCCAACCATCTCGCATTAATAAGGTAATGCAAATCGTACTGACCACAGCAACCACCGCAAGATTTGTCCAAGTGGCTTTGTTAAGGTTACCAAATAGCCAAAATAGAATTTGTTGGGATACTTCAGGCGACGCAATAAATTGCACCAACGATAAAAGTGATTGAAAAATAAATAGAAGGGCAATGCCCACCAGGATTAAAGTAGCGGCAGCAAATTGCTTTAAAGAGGCAAATAAAAATAAGACCGCTGAGGCGATCATGGTCATGACAAACGCCCCAATCGGTACCGCATATTGTAAAGGTAAACCCAACCCCCCGAAGGCAATCACTAACGATGCCCCAAAACCTGCGGCTGCTGCTAACCCTAAAGTGTAAGGACTTGCCATAGGATTATTTAATAAGGTTTGCATTTCTGCGCCCCCAGCCCCAAGCGATGCACCGACCAATAATGCCATTAAGGCAATGGGCAAGCGTAAATCATAAACAATGGTCTGGGTGGTATCTTCCACACCTGTTAGACGCAATAATGCCTCGACCACATCATTGATAGGTAACATCGAGGGGCCTGTCATCACATCCAAAACAAGCCCTACTAAGCATGCTATTGCAAATATCAGCAATACCATACGGCGCTTTTTCTCGATTTTTCGTTGTTCACGAATGATGTATTCGCTTATTGCTTGGGTCATTTTATAATCCATAGGGTTAGAGCAGTATTGAACGACCCTATTGTATTCACTTTAAATTTCGAATGAGGATTATAATAGTAATGAGAAGTATTCGCAATTAAAAATTAAACTTTTAATTAGCATCGGCGAGATTGAATTAGGTTAAATTAGCCATCTTTTTTAACTTTGAAATTTACGGTTTTCTTCTGCTGATAAAATAACTGGCCCCTGTTTTCAAATATTAATAGTTAAATCAAGAGAAAATAACACTCCTAGAGAAGTAAAAAGAACCACCCCTTGTCTAACTCAAACCTATCCCTTAAGCTCACTATATATTACAATCTTCAGATTAAAAGGACTGCAACCAGCATTTAACTCAATGGCTCTTACCTGAACCTGATAATTGCTTGGTAAGTGAAAGGAAGCATAAGTTGACTCAATACACCGCAAAATCAGCGTATCCCTTACTCAACAATACTTGGATTGGTATAGCTCAAGTTATATTGGCTGCCATCTGTTGGGGCACACTAGGTATCTTTTCGACCTATCTTAATCGCTTCGGCTTCACAGGTTGGCAACTGACCATACTGCGAATAGTTACCTCCGGAGTGGTATTGCTAGCACTGTTGCCTTTTTTATGGCGATATCTAAAAGCCTTAACCCTTAGGCAATGGTCAGCTCTAGCATTACAGTCCTTGATCGGCGTGCTGGGTATGTCAGTTTTTTACTTTGTGGCTGTAGTGAACTTGGGTGCCGGACCCGCTGTGGCACTGCTTTATACTGCGCCTGTTTTTAGTTTAGGTTTCTCAGCAGTCTTATTAAAGGAGCAAATTACCAAACAAGCAGGTATGTTGGCTTTACTAGCAGTGATTGGCGTTGGTCTAACTATGCTAAGCGAAGACGCCAGCTTCAATTGGGGAATATTAGCCGGCTTGATGGCTGGGGTTTGTTATTCTCTTTACGGGGTTTTAGGAAAGCGAGCCATGGGAGACACCCACCCGGCTCCTTTGGTCTTTTTTACCTCGGTCTCTTTTAGTGCGGCAGTGCTCCTGTTTATGCCAACCACCTATGAGACTTATTTTCAATTATCCACTTTACCCCTGTCTACTTGGGGCTATGTCGCAGGTCTATCTCTGATTGGGACAATCATTCCTTTTGCTCTTTATATGAAAGCCTTAGAGAAGCTTCCTGCTACTCGCGCCTCGGTCTTTACCACCTTTGAGCCTTTAACAGCCATCTTATTGGCCGCTGTCTTATTGAATCAATCTTTGGCACCTATTCAATATCTGGGCATATCATTTATTTTGATTGCCTCTATTTTAAACAGCTTACTTAAATCTGAAACTAATTAACTACTAACTTAACTTCGATTGCTCATTTTCTTAACGATTTCTTAACTGCCTCACTGTTAATTTATCCTCTCCAACATGACATGCTGTCTGTTGATGCTCACAGTGAGTTAAGATATGGCTATTATTACCAACCACAGCGGCGTTGAGAGCAGTAGTTCGCCTACTGATCCTTCTCATAAACCCTTAAAATCCCCTGCTCTTCATGCAGCACTAGCTAAAGTCCCTGAAGTTACGTTAATTTTCTGGCTAATAAAAATTGCCTCTACTACCTTAGGCGAGACAGCCGGCGATGCCCTGTCTATGTCCCTAAATCTAGGTTATCTAGTAAGTACTGGAATATTTGCGGTTATTTTTGCCATAGCCGTGGCCACTCAAATCAAAGCGGATCGTTTTAACAAGTGGTTATATTGGGCGACTATTATCGCTACCACCACACTTGGCACAACGATTGCCGACTTTGTGACCCGCTCTTTGGGTATCGGTTATGCCGGTGGTTCTGCCTTATTATTGGCGCTACTTTGTCTAAGTTTGTTTACTTGGTACAAAAGCATGGGCAGCATTTCTGTAGATAGTATTAATAACCCTAAATCAGAAGTGTTTTATTGGGCAACCATTATGTTTTCTCAAACCCTTGGCACCGCGCTTGGTGACTGGGTTGCCGACACCAAAGGCATGGGCTATACCACCAGTGCAATTATCTTTGGAAGCTTATTAATATTGATAGCGTTGGCACACTTTTGGACAAAAATATCAAAAACTTTATTGTTCTGGAGTGCGTTCGTGCTTACCCGTCCTCTAGGTGCCGTATTGGGCGACTTTTTGGACAAGCCTCTTGATCATGGTGGATTGGCGTTAAGTCGTTTTGGTGCATCCGCTGTTCTGCTAGTATTTATTGTGTTCTGTCTCGTGGTATTTAAGCAACGAGCTAGCGCTAAAGCCCACTAGCAATCTAAAGCAGTGGATAGTAAATCTGATAATGACAGAATAACTAGTTAAAGTAACGATAAGTTAGCGTATAGGGATGTAGCCAGTGTGGGAAGATGGCTATAAATACGGCCTCAACCTTGGTTATAAATATTACCCATCAATGACCACATCCTTAACGCTGTCTTATTTTCTGCTAAGTCATTATAAATCTTTATAAAATCATGAAATCAATCAGATTAGTGACTGAGTACTGGCATAATGGCCAAATTTGGCTATTTAGGTATTATCTTCGCCATGCTTGTCGGAAAAAATACTGCCTCGATAACTTCTGAGATCATCATGCTAGCAGCAGGTTTTGCGATGGCTTGAGGAGATTTAAATCTATACTGATTAATGTCGCAGCTATATTAGGCATCGTTTTAAGGGGAAGGCCCGTTATATTATTTAGGAAAATTATTTAACAAACTCTAGATATTAAAAATAATTTAATATATCGCATCGTATTGTTACCAATATGTAACTAGAATTTGACTTACTTTAAGGGTTTGTTAGGATACTCGGTCTATTTTTTTGTCAAGTAAACTGTATTAGTTTATTTATTAACGAATACTATCTTTGTATATTACATATACCCATCTCACCTCTATCTCGTAAGAAATCACTGCTTACTTAAGCATTTTTACTGAGATTATCATTGGTCTAAATGACTTAGTCCAATTTATATATTGAGTTCAATATTAGCTTTCGTTGTAACGAGCGCTAATGCGACAATCAAGCCTCATCTATGACTTAAAGCAACTCTAATATTGATAAAGGTAGTAAATAAAAGCAAACCTCTTTGCTCGAATTTTATCAACTTTACATAGGACAATATTATGAGTATGACCCCTAAAAAAATCCCCAACCCTGACAAAATTCCAAAGGCATTAATCAATCGTTTTCGCAAACGCCTGTATACCACAGAGCACGAAGTAGGTGAAAATAATGTGCAAGTCATGGGTATGGATATTCACAACCCCGTATTTGGTATTACCGCACTATTAGTGCTAGCTTTCGTTGTGTTTACATTAACCATGCCAGAGCTAGCTAACTCTTGGTTAAATGGTGCCAAAGAATGGGTGGTAAATACCTTTGACTGGTTTATAGTTAGTGCCAGTAACGTCTTCGTATTGTTTTGTTTGCTGTTAATTATCTCTCCTTATGGCAATATTCGTATCGGTGGTATTAAAGCCACCCCTGACTTCGGCCGTATGTCTTGGTTATCCATGCTTTTCGCAGCAGGCATGGGGATCGGTCTTATGTTTTGGTCGGTTGCAGAGCCTTTAGGTTATGCTACTGACTGGGGCGGTACTCCGCTAGGTATAGCACCTGGTACTCCCGAAGCTTATAAAGCCGCCATGGGGGCTACCATGTATCATTGGGGCCTGCATCCTTGGGCTATTTATGCAACGGTTGGTCTTTCTTTAGCGCTGTTTGCCTTTAACTTCCGTTTTCCATTGACCTTACGTTCCGTTTTTTATCCTATTTTTAAAGAAAAAACTTGGGGTTTGCCGGGTCATATTATTGATATCTTAGCGGTATTGGCCACTATTTTTGGTCTAGCCACTTCATTGGGTTTAGGTGCGCAACAAGCTGCTGGTGGGCTTAAGTATTTATTTGGCATAGATTTAGGGCTCAACGTTCTTGAGATGGTTATTATCGCTGTGGTAACTATGTTAGCCACCATCTCTGTCTATCGCGGCTTAGATGGCGGTGTTAAGCTATTATCTAACTTCAACATGTTAGTAGCTTTACTGTTATTACTGTTCATTTTTATCGTCTCTAATCCATTGAAGCTTATCGGTCAAGTATTTGGTACTGGGGTCTCTTATGCTTCCTACATTCTACCGCTATCAAATCCAGTAGACCGCACAGACACCACTTTCTATCATGGCTGGACCTTATTTTACTGGGCATGGTGGATCAGTTGGTCACCATTCGTAGGTATGTTTATCGCTCGTATTTCTAAAGGCCGTACTGTACGTGAATTCTTAACGGCAGTGATGATTGCCCCCACTCTTGTGACCATGGTCTGGATGACCGTGTTTGGAGAAACAGGTCTTAGTCAGTACAAAAACCAAGTCGGTGAGCTTTCTCAAGGGGTTACTGATGCCTCGCTGACCTTGTTCCAAATGCTGAACAACTTACCTCTTGGCATGATTACTTCAATTATTGCTATTATCCTAGTCTTGGTATTCTTCATTACCTCCTCAGACTCAGGCTCGCTAGTTATCGACACCATCACTGCTGGGGGTAAGCTTGAAGCGCCAGTACCTCAGCGGGTATTTTGGGCTATTTCTCAAGGTTTGATTGCTATTGCTCTATTATACGGGGGTGGTGAGGCAGCACTTACCTCGTTACAATCTGGCTCTGTAAGTACTGGCCTACCCTTCACTTTCGTGTTATTGGTGATGTGCTTTAGCTTATTCCTTGGTCTAAGACGCATTTATAAAGCTCGTGAATGGCTACTTGATGAGTTAGAAAAATACTAATAGTCGCTATTGTAGTTAGCTACTAATACCTTAGTGAATACAGTTAAATTTGGATGAAAGTCAGGTATAAAAATACCTGGCTTTTTTCTTTCGCTATAAAAGCTAAAATTACTAAAGCAAAAGTTACTAAAGTAATAGCAAAACCCTCTTTAACTTAGGGGCTGAACTTGTTATCTTGTCTCCTCTCTCACCCCTCTTAAATTTTCTATTTTTCTTATAGGCTGATTATCACTAATTGGCCCCTTTATGTATTTGATTTTATGACACATACCTCTCAGGCAGACACCCTGTCTCGCCGAACTCAATATATTCAAGTTATTTTAATGGGCATCAGTGCTTTTGTAATGAATACCACCGAGTTTGTACCGGTAGCTTTACTGAGTGATATTGCCCAGGACTTCTCTATTACCACCGCTGAAACTGGCTGGATGCTAACCTTGTATGCTTGGATTGTAGCAGCTATGTCACTACCTCTAATGCTGCTCACCAGTAAGTTTGAACGAAAAAAACTGTTGCTAGGTTTATTTGCGGTGTTTATTGCCAGCCATGTACTTTCGGTTTTTGCCTGGAGCTTTAATGTTTTATTAATTAGCCGCGTCGGTATCGCTTTTTCTCATGCCATATTTTGGTCAATTACCGCCGCCATTGCTATTCGTATCGCTCCTGAAGGCAAAAAAGCATTTGCTCTAAGTGTGGTGGCAACCGGAACCTCATTGGCCATGGTACTTGGTGTTCCCTTAGGTCGAATTATTGGTCAATGGTATGGCTGGCGTGCCACTTTTGGCGGTATCGGCTTTATTGCCCTGGTGGTGTTTATACTACAAGCAAGGTTATTACCGACGTTACCCAGCATGTTTAAAGGATCTTTCAGAAAAGTTCCTGAACTGCTAAAAAACCCGCTGTTGGTCTGCTTGTACTTACTGATTTTTACAGTCTTTACCGCCCACTATACCGCTTACTCGTATATCGAGCCTTTCATGCGTGAAATTGGTTCTATCAGTGAAAACTTCGCGACATTCATATTATTACTATTTGGTGGAGCGGGCATCATAGGCAGTGTTATCTTTAGCCGTTGGGGTGACAGACACAGCACTGTACTGATGTTTGTCTCTATTATCATTATGCTGCTATCTATGCTGAGTTTACTACTGGCAGTCAATTCAGTTTGGGCGCTAAGTCTAAATGCAACGCTATGGGGAACGGCTTTAATGCTGCTTATTATTTCGATGCAAGCCAAAGTATTGATGGTAGATCAACACGCCCAAGACATGTTGATGTCTATGTTCTCAGGCATTATTAACCTAGGTATAGGCACCGGCGCCCTATTCGGTGGTTATGCCGTAACCCACATCTCTTTGTCCAGTATCGGCTACGTGGGATCAGTAATAAGTTTGGTGGCCTTACTGCTTATCTTATTTATGATTAAGCGCTTCCCTGCTTTGCGTAATTCCTAATCTTTTTTGGCTTTACCAAGACTGATTAGTTCTAAATGACTTTTTTAACTTTTCAATAATAAAAACCCTACTAAGCTTTGGCCTAGTAGGGTTTTTAGATAGTGTCATCTTATTAATGATGCTTTAATTTATTCACTAATATCGCTATTCGCTAATAAAAGCAATTTTGGTGAGCTCAGCTTTACTGGCCAAAGCCAAAACTTGGGCCACAGTTTCATAACGGGCATCTTTATCAGTGCGTAAATGAATAGAAGGCTCTGTCTGCTGTTGCGACTGCTCGTCCAGTCGGCTCGATAATTGCTGCAAGGTTATCGGCTCATCGTCCCAATATATGCCAGCATCTTTATCGATACTGATTTGAATTACCTTAGGCTCTGCTGGCTGAACTGCGGCACTGGTCTGCGGTAAGTCTAGGGGTACTGAAGGATTCATAACGGTTGCCGTTACCAAAAATATAATCATCAATACCAACATGATATCAATTAAAGGAATGAGATTGATCTCATTCATGGCTTGCATATCATCATCGCCTAATTGAAAAGCCATGTCACACTCCTATCTGGGAATTTCATTATGGTTTTCTGATTTTGCGGTAGAGCCCAATAGACCATAAGCGGTGTCATTAGCAATAAATAATGTCTTACGATTAATACGCATCGCAATGTTATAGAAGATAACCGCAGGAATCGCCACAGCCAACCCCAATCCCGTCATGATTAACGCCTCACCTACGGGACCTGCGACTTGACTTAAGCCTGCCTGACCTGACTCTCCAATACTATGTAGCGCATGAAAGATACCCCACACTGTCCCAAACAGACCGATAAAAGGGGCAATAGCCGCTGTTGTTCCTAATATTGCTAAGCCTTTTTCACCCTCAAAGCGATAGCGGCCAATTTCTTTTAGTAAGACCTGTTCTACTACCGTCTTACGCTCAGAACTTTGCAAAGACACGATGTTTTGTGACTCAGCACCTACCGCATGTTCTAACCCAGAAGCAACTTTATCCTTGAGCTGACTGCTTTGATAAATCCGCAGTATCCCTGTAATCCAAGAGGCAATAGACAAGGCCAATAAGCTAAAAAATAAAAATTTGGTAACAACATCGGTATATTGCCAGTAAGCTGCAAAATCCATGTTAAATCCTTACTAAAGTTTGGGGGTTATCTTTCTTTAACGAATAATTCTAATAAAACAAGTTCATTCCAATTTATTAGGTGCTGGTTTGCTAGATTCTAAAAAAGCTATTTTCGTTTTTCACTGTAATCAACGGGGATAATAATCTTACCAGCGACAGGTAAACTATCCTCTGTGAAAGGGTGCAGCTTACTTCTTTTCAGCTCTTTAACGGTGGCGTTATCCACAGCTTGGTTACCCGAAGAATTTAATACTGTGACCTTAGTGACATTGCCTTGTTTATCAGCTATCACCTCTAAGGTAAGGCTAAATACCTCCCCCAGAAGCACCCTTTTTTCTATCTGCTGCGGTAGTGCAAATCTAGGCGCTCGCTTCCAACGGGCTTGACTCGATGAGAAGCTTTTCGGTGTATTATTTGCAGCTGCCTGTTCTCGCGCAGCTTGTTCTCTTGCAGC
>NZ_DGDC01000016.1:0-3568 GCF_002385225.1 Psychrobacter sp. UBA3962
ATGGTCGGATGCTTACCTTACACACTTTCTTAGACTTGCTGATTTTGCCATTTTTACAAACAAATTTACCATCTTTACAGTGCGAAACGCCGCCCATGCTTTTAGAGCAAGGATAGTTCCGAGCATTTGCTTCCATTACTGGTGTCATCATAAGCATAGAGATAAATAGTGCTGACCAAGTTTTCATAAACCACCACCTTAATAATGAAATAAAGTAGTCTTAAACGATAGCATTAAGTTCACCTGCTATCTATCACTATTTCAAGAAAATTAACCGCCCAAAAGGGCGGTTTTTTTGTGTTTAAATTTCATGTTGTGAAAATTTAATGCACATAATGTGAATATTATCATTGACATTAATTCACACCGTGTGTAATATAAACACATGGCAACAAAGACAAGCAATTAGACGATGATGCTTTGATTATTTAAAAACATGATTAATGGCTAACAAATTACAGCCGATTCAAGTAGTCGGCTGTTGTGTGTTAACCAGAGGAGATAGATATGACTGAAGAAGAGCAAATAACTTCTGAAAGCCCTTTTTACAAAGTCTTAGAGTATTGGGCTGAAGAAGTGATAAGAACCGAAGAAAGTTTGCCTGAAGGGTTATGTAACCCAGTTAGCGACCAAGAATTTACTTTAAATAACGGTATGCAGGTGAAAATTCTTATAGGTCGAAACGTTCACGACGACGATTAACAGACACAAAAAAGCCCCTCCGACTACGACATCAAAAGGGGCCTCACTCACTTAAGAGAGGTAAGCATTATGACAGCAATTTTAGAAAAACTCAAGTTGGACCTTGGTTATGACTACGAAATTAACGAAGGTTATCGCAAGAAGAATGGTTTCTTCTTCTTCGAACAAGGTTATGACTTGATTCAAGTGGCCTTCGTCTCAGATGAGCACGGCAATATCCAAAATCTGGAAGTTATCGAAGCTTTAAAAGACGGTGAAGAGCCGATGGACTTTAATATCACTGATGGAATTTATCAAGTTATGCGTGACCAAATCGAGCCAATGCTATGGGGTGAAGAGCCACAAGATGAGCGCGACAGTATGAGCTCACTTGGTTTCACAAATTCTGATTTTTTGTACGGTTAAGGGGATGGTGATGGAAAAGAAATGGAAAGTCACTTACTTAGATGACGGCAAGCACATCACTGAATATCACCCTGGCGTAACAAAAATGGAAGCCCGGTGTGGCGTGACCCACCGCCTAAAGCGTCAGGTTAAATTTATCGAAGTTGTAGTGGCTGAGGAGGCAGAGGCATGAGATTCATTTTAATAGCGTTATTTGTATCGATTTTAGGTGGCTGCTCAGCCCATGTCGCACTGCTTACTCTCGATAAGCAAGCGGACAATCAACAACAATTCATCGATAACTACGACTACGAAATGTCCTTAATGGAGGCAAAAGATTATGAGTAATTTAGCAATCTTAGAAAGCTTTAAAAAGTACGCATCACAATTGGCTTTAAGCACTAAAAACATGAGCCGTGAAGAATGGTTAACGGCTCGCCAAACCGGTATCGGTGGCTCTGATATCAGCGCAATTATGGGCGTTAACCCCTACGCTACCGCTTACGATGTTTATGTCAGCAAAACGCAGCCCGTTGAAGATACCGCCGGCGAACCTGCTTACTGGGGCACCACCTTAGAACCAGTAGTCGCTACTGAGTTTGCCAAGCGTAACGATCTTAAAACCCAAAACGTTAACTTCATGATGCGTCATCCGGTCCATAAATTTGCAGTGGCTAACATTGACCGCGCTGTTATCAATCCAGAGATTAGCGGAAACGTTAGATTTAAAGACGGCAAGCTTACTACCGATACTATCTTAGAGATTAAGACAGCATCTGAGTACGTCGCTAAAGACTGGGGTGATGAAGAGTCGGATCAAGTCCCTGATCAGTATATGTGTCAAGCACAGTGGTATATGGGCGTGACTGATACCCAAGTTTGCTACATGGCCGTGTTAATCGGTGGCAACAAGTACCGCCAGTACAAGATTGAACGAAGCGATGAGCTTATCGATGTGCTGTTTGAAGTGGCCGAAGACTTTTGGGTTAACAATGTTTTGGCTGGGGTGGCACCTGAAGCGACTACTCTACAGAACGCCAAAGACAAATATCCAAAGCATACGCCAGATGCGGTACTTGATGTATCAATAGATGACGAAGCGGTTGAAGTCTTTAACGAATACGTTGAGCTTAAAGAAGCTGAAAAGCTACTTAAAAAACAGATTGAAGCCGCTCAAACCAAGCTGATCTGTACGATTGGTAACAATGAAGCACTGGCAATCGATGGCGATATTGCAGTGACTTACAAGGCTCAAGTTAGCAACCGCTTTGATAGCAAATCTTTTAAAGCTGACATGCCTGAGCTTGCTGCCAAGTACGTCAAACAGTCAGCAAGCCGTTTAATGAGGATTAAGTGATGAAGATTGAAGCCACGCACTTTGTAGTTATGGATAAAAACAAGTCATTGTTCTTAATGAATGAAAAAACGGGCGCTCTATCTAAAATGCCAAGCCAAGCAAAACGTTTTAACACTTTTGAACAGGCTGAAGCCAGCATACAAGCAACCTATAAATTATGGAAAGATGAAGAAAGTTACTTCTTCAGTCCTTTGAAGTTTCGAGATTTTGAGCTTGAGACACTTCGCATTAAAACCACTCATGAGCTCTTACCACGTGAAACGTATCCATTTTAACCCAATCTACCAATTTAATATAAGGAAACGACCTAATGAATAACTTACCTCAACAAACTCAATCATCTGGTTTTATCAATCCTCAAAACTATCAAGAAGCCTGGCAGTTTAGCGAAATGTTAGCAGCATCTGAAATGGTGCCCAAGAACTTCAAAGGCAAACCGGCTGATATTTTAATCGCCATGCAAATGGGTAGCGAGATTGGATTAAAACCCCTGCAATCACTTCAAAACATCGCTGTAGTTAATGGCCGTCCTACCATCTGGGGTGATGCTGTAGTGGCCATTTGCCAAAGCTCAGGAATGCTTGAAGATATCACTGAAGAAGTTACAGATGAATATGCAACGGTCACTGTTAAGCGTATTGGTCAAGAGCCACACAGCGTAACCTTTAGTATGCAAGACGCTAAAAAAGCAGGGTTGGCTGGTAAACAAGGTCCCTGGACTCAGTACCCCAAGCGCATGATGAAAAACCGCGCACGTGCTTACGCTCTACGTGATAAGTTCGCTGACGTGCTAAGTGGCTTTGGCATCACTGAAGAAGAGAAAGACCGTGCGATTGACGTTACTCCAGCCAAGCCGGTTAAGACCAAAAACGCCGGTGCCTCTGCCCTACTTGAGCGTGTCAAAGCAAAGGCGGCAACAGTTGAAGCACCGGCTATTGAGTATTTTGATACCACCCAATTAATCAACTTTATTGGCCAAGCTGAAAACTTAGAGCAGATTAATGGTATCGGCAAAGAAATTAAAGAAATGTCTGAAGATGCAGATATCAACATCAAAAATGATGACTTGGAAGCTTTACGTAAAACTTGGAAAGATAAAAAGCTAGAGCTTGAGTACGCCAATCT
>NZ_DGDC01000016.1:3700-5494 GCF_002385225.1 Psychrobacter sp. UBA3962
TTGAGCGTATGCGCGGTGTGATTGAAGACAAGTCTGGTGACTTTGCACAGCCTGATTTACAGCTACTTAGCGACACGCTAGATATGATTGCTGAAGAAATTGGTGCTGAGGGTTAAAAGACTAACGATAGCATTGGCTTTGCTGGTGCTATCTATCATCTAGAGTTGGAGAGAATAATGCTAATACAAACAAATTTATCAGCTATCAAAGCCAGTCGAGGAACGCCAGTTGAAGTTGTCGAAGAGTGGTTAGCAGAAAACGGAAGAATCGATTCGCTACCTGATAATTTAGTGAAAGGTGATTCTTATTTTAACAATGTAAACACCAAGGATATCAAAAAGAGACAGACTGAGAATAAAAAGCAAGAACAAGATCTACAAACTTCGCTTATTACTGCTGCTGGTAACGTGCCAAAGCCTAAAAATAAAATGATTGATGCCTCAGATGAATCATTTGAAGGGTTAAGAGGCCAGATTAAATCACGGCTTTTTAACGGCGAGCTCGTCAGAGTATCTGACTATAAAAGCATGTATGCACCTTCTACAATGCGTGTCATCTTATCCAAAGTCGCTTCTGATTTAAAAGCCCGTGGCTTTGAGGTTATCACAATCCAGACTGAGACTAAAATTAATCTTGGCTGGATGTTAGAGAGCGCTTTTCACGATATCTTTTTAACAAAAGCTAATGTTGAAGCTGTTCGTCGACTCCGTGAACCATTGCCTAAAAGTGTTACCCCACGGGTAGCCTACCATCAAACCATCGAAGAAATCGCTCAAAGGCTGTTATCAGGTCAATTTGTACGGGTTGATGAGTACCTACCTCGCCATTCAAGAGTTGTGATTTTAAGAATGGTTGCTTTGGCTATCAAACAGGCGAAAGAATTAAAAGACGTGGTGTCTATCAACTATAAGCTTGGTAGAAAAGCTGGTTGGGTACTCGAATCTGAGGTGCATAAGAGGCTCACAAAAGGAGGCGCAAATGAATAGATACAGATGCGAATCAGAAAAAAGCCGTTACTCAAATATTGGCCAACAATGGGAAAAGGCTTTTTGGTTTACTCACGAAGACGACAGGCATTTAATGCAAGAAAAAATAATGGTGTTTTTAGGTAGTCGGTTTTCATTTGTAACTATCTACAAAAATGGTCGATGCCTGAAAGATTTGACTCATTTAAGCGGAGATCAAATCGCTGAAATCATGGATAGCAGTACAACGGTTGCTGACGTGTTTGAGTATTGCAGAGAGCATTTTTGCAGGGACCTGGCGCCAGCTAAGCGAAATGCTAAACCTGCAAAAGCAGATGACCAGTTGGATATGTTTGAGGCGATGGCGTGACATACAAACACAAATCAAAGCCTGGCGTCACTTGTACAGTTATCGATGCAAGTGATGGCTATGTGATTTATCAATATGTGCATGATGGCTTGGTAGTGACAAACAAAGCATGGGTTGATGATTTTTTAGAAGAATGGGAGGCAGTATAATGATAAATCTTAAGAGATTAAAAATTAAAGAAGTATGTGAAAAGGTGGGGTTGTCAAAAGCTAAGATTTATATGATGATAAAAAATGACGAGTTCCCCGAGCAAGTCAAAGACGGTTACTCATCTTTTTGGTTTGAACATGAGATTGACGAATGGCTGATTGAGCGTCATAATCTTGATGAAAGCACTCTGGCTTAAAAGATGGTGATTTTGGCTTATAAAGGTAGTTATAAAGGTAATTCATTTATTTTCAAAAATAAATATCATAAAATACATAGCGTACAGCCTTTTGTTCAAGTCCGACCACCGGT
>NZ_DGDC01000016.1:5607-33527 GCF_002385225.1 Psychrobacter sp. UBA3962
GTTCAAGTCCGACCACCGGTACCATTACATAGTTCTATATAGTTTTATACTATCCTCAAGCCCTTGTTTATCAAGGGCTTTGTTGTATCTGGTGTATTATACTGTCCTGTAGAATGTACACTAATCCCTGCATTTAATGTACACTCTGATGTACACTGATTTAAATGTACATTGGATTAGACCACCATGACACAACGCAAACCCATCTCTTCTGATCGCAGTATCTCCAGCCATACAGCTGAAGATAAAGAATACCTTGTGTCTGTTAAGAACCACCCCAAGCTTTATTTGATGGTCAGGCCCAACGGTACAAAGTCATGGGTTTACCGTTACAACTCCCCTATCACTAAAAAAGCCAAGAGAATCTCATTAGGTATTTATCCTAATGTGAAGCTTTCTCGTGCGTATGAAATTTGGCATGAGTATGAAAACCTAATCAGTAAAAATATTGACCCTAAAGACTATCGTAAAGAAAAAGAACAAACACTTTTAATTTTAAATAAAAATACTTTTAAGCACTTTGCTTGGGAATATTTTGATAGCTTGGAGCAGATCCAAAAATCAAATACTCTAATACGAAAAAAAGGACGTATTAAACTGTTATGTGACTATGTTGGTAATCAACCAATCAAGGATATTACAGCACCACAAATGCTAGAGGTACTGCTCGATATTCAAAACAGCTCGCTTAATAAACAAGGTAAGCCTACAGATAAGGCTGAAAGATGTGCTGGTATTGCCAGCGATATATTTGTGTATGCTGGTGCTCGTGGTTTTTGTGACTCAAATCCAGCGGACTTAATTAAAAGTCAGTTAGCCACTGCTCGTTATGGTCACAGACCAGCAGTAACTAAACCTAAAGAGCTGGCTAAGCTGCTAAGGGATATTGAGACCTTAGATGCAGATATGAATACCTTGAACTCACTTAGGCTATTAGCTATGCTGTTTGTTCGTAATGGTGATATTAGACGAATGAGATGGGCTGACTTAGACTTGGTTGAGGGTCGATGGAAGCTTAATCCCCTAAAAGGTCAAGGCAAGGTCAATATGGTTAAAGAGATGGTTGTTCCTTTGCCTAGACAGGCTATAGAGTTATTGCATGAACAGCATAAATTAAACGGTCACACTGAATATGTTTTTTATAGCGCTACTGCAAAAAAACATAACATCATTTCAGAAAACACAGCTACTAAACAGCTTAATAAGTTAGGCTACCAAGGCATTCATTGTGTACACGGCTTTAGAGCAACAGCTAAAACCATCTTACAAGAGCATTTAAAGTATCCCCTACTGCTTGTAGAGATGGCGCTAGGCCATACTACTAAAGACCCAAACGGAGCCGCATATGGTCGATTTGAGTACATCGACGATAGAGCTGAGATGATGCAGAAATGGGCTGACTATCTAGATGCGTTAAGGGCTGGCGAGAGTACTGATCAGTTTATCCATAACAGCACGGCAAAAAAGCCTGCAGATGAACTGCAGGCTTTGATTGATAAATTGGGTGACGAGGTAGCATTAAAGTTATTAAGGGGATTAGCCACATAACCCACCTTATGAATAGCTCCTTGGCAACACCCAAAAGACTTCCATAAAACTATATTATTTTGCGCAAATATCAAATTTGTTATCAGCTGATTTATAGCAATACAGGAGATTGCCGTAATAAGAACTACTATCCCCTTCTATTCTTTTATAAGTTGTAGCGTTTCTTACATAAGTTTCAATAGGTGTCGTACCTTGAACATAGCTACACTTACCCTTACTGTCACAAGATCCATCAAACTCATAAAAAGCTTTACTTGTACGTAGTTTAATATAAAAGCCTTCTTCATTTGTCCCAGAAAGGTGAAGACAGCTCTCCTTCTCAATTAATTTATCCCCACTAAACAGATGACACTCTAAGATCTCATCAGGATTTTTATGAGTGACACCAAAAGCTTGAACACTCGCTAAAAGCAGAGGAATAGAGCTAATTAATAATATAGATTTCATATTTTCCATGATCTTTACCTTAAAATAAAAAAGTTAACTAAGGCTGAGGAAGTCAGCACCATACTTTTATTCAATACAGCTCACCTTAACCATCTCACCTCACTGAATATTCATGATAATTGATTATTTACGACATTCAATGTCGTTAAATGTCTGTTTAGTATTGCTTATCTCATGATATTGAAATAGTATTTATCCATAGAGCAAGTATGGTATTCAAGGATAGTTAGTTATGCGTAAAACTAATGTATATACGGATAATAGCTTTACATCTTCAGAGCTTAAAGCCATTTTGCATTCCAAACGTGGCAATATCTTTTATATACAATACTGCCGCGTCCTTCAAAAAGATGGAAGAGTTTTATATCTCACCGAAGATGATAAAGCCAATCAATACTTCAACATCCCTATTGCCAATACGACTTCAATATTACTGGGTACAGGTACTTCTATCACACAAGCCGCTATGCGTCTGCTATCTCAAGCGGGCGTACTGGTTGGTTTCTGTGGCGGCGGTGGTACACCTCTATTTATGGGTAGCGAGAAAGAAATCTTTGTCGAATGGCTGACGCCGCAAAGTGAATACCGACCTACCGAGTACATTCAAGGTTGGATGAGTTGGTGGTTTGATGATAACAAACGTTTGCAAGCCGCCCAAGCCATGCAGCTTGCCCGCATCGAGTTTTTGCGATGTGTTTGGCAACGAGACAAAGACTTTAAGCAACACGGCTTTGACAGTCATGATAATCACATCGCAAGCTTACTCGATGAACACAAACGCCAAATACCTCTGCAAGACAAAACCATGCATTTACTGCAACTAGAAGCTCGTCTGACTAAAGCACTGTATAGAGTCGCCGCTGAAAACACCAACTATACTGGCTTTACTCGTGACCATGATGGTTTAGATAAAGCCAATGGCTTTTTAAATCATGGCAATTATTTAGCATACGGGCTTGGTGCAACCACCGCTTGGGTACTCGGCATCCCTCATGGCTTTGCCGTCATGCATGGCAAAACCAGACGTGGCGCTTTGGTGTTTGATATCGCTGATATTGTGAAAGATGCGCTAGTGTTACCGCTTTCGTTTATTTGCGCCAGTGAAAATCTCAGCGAGAAAGAGTATCGCCAAGAGTGCTTAAATTACTTTACCCAATATAAGGCACTTGATGAGATGTTTGAAGTGGTGAAGAGTTTAGCAATTAAGACAGATTGGAAAATTTAAATTATGCTCGTCACCTTTGTCTCTCAATGTGAGAAAAAAGCCCTGAAACGTACTCGGCGTATTCTCGATGCATTTGCCAATCGGATTGGTAGTAATGTGTGGCAAACGGCAATTACCGAAGATGGACTAATGACAGTCAAACGTTTGCTACGTCAGTCTGCCACTCGCTCAACTGCTGTTAGCTGTCATCGAGTGCGTACACGTCAGCGTACTGAACTACTATGGATTGTAGGCAATAAACGTAAGTTTAATGAAGTCGGGATAGTGCCTGTGAATAGTACCAAGCGCAATATTTTACACCGCGAATGGGAGAATGACTGGGCCTATCTTAGTAGTATTCAAATCATGGCCACCTTAGCTGCATTACTTCATGATATTGGCAAATCAACCAACGGTTTTCAAGAAAAGCTATTAAAAGGTAGTAAGTCTGGTGATCCGTATCGACATGAGTGGATATCACTAAAGCTATTTAGCCTTATTATTCAGGACTGTAAAACAGATGAAGAGTGGTTGAATCGCTTAGCTAACTTGTCTGACTGGTTAAATGATAAAGATATAGATAAAAAATTCTCAACATTAAACCCTGACGCACCTATCATCGGTAATATGCCCCCACTCGCTCAATGGCTTGCCTGGCTTATCGTCACTCATCATCGTTTACCTCCTTTAAAAGAAGTATTTTTGTCATCCTCACAAATCGAACGATTTAATACAACGAACCAAGTTATAGATTTAAAAGGTAATTTGCACGAGTTCTATAGTCAATTAAAGCCTGTCGATTATTGGGTAAAGAACCCTAAATCATTGTTACCGCCATCAGATGGTGGTATGAGCAAAAAACAATTGCAGGATTTTTGGCAATTTAATAATTTAGTGATTCATAGTTCAGCTTGGCAAAAAACACTCAAGCGTTGGTCAGAAAAAGCATTAAATGATTCAACCTTGATGCAAATAAGTAAACAGGCTAACTCTAGTCATCATAACGATCCTACTATCACTGACCCTTTATTGATGCATTTATCACGCCTTTGTCTAATGATTGGCGACCATAACTACTCTAGTTTAAAGGTCGACGATAGGCGCTGTATTAAAGTTAAGGAGAGCTTTACTAAGCTTGCAGCCAATACTACTAAAACTACAGGCCATCAGAGTGATGAAGAAAATAAGACGGTTATCAAACAGTCTTTAGAGGAGCATTTAATAGGCGTGGCTCAGTTTACCTCCCACTTTGCACGCACTCTTCCAATTATTGCTAGTGAAATGCCACACCTAAAAAACCATGATCCACTTGCCAAACCTACAGGAGTAGATCGCTTTAAATGGCAAAACAGTGCTTTTAAGTTGGCTGCAAAACACCAGCAAGCCAGCAAAGACCATGGGTTTTTTGGAGTTAATATGGCCTCTACCGGTGCAGGTAAAACTATCGGTAATGCTCGGATTATGTATGGTTTAGCAGACCAGAAAAAAGGAGCGCGTTTTACCATTGCTTTAGGGCTTCGAGTGCTAACACTCCAGACCGGACTAAGCTTTCGTAAGAACTTGAACTTACAAGACGACCAACTGGCTATCTTGGTCGGTGGTCGTGCGCATAGAAAACTGTTTGAAATGAATCATAATCCAGACACAGGTGAGGCTACCGAAATAGCACAAGAAGCTGATACACGTTATGGCGCTCAAGCCTTTGGAAGTGAATCAAGCGAGGAATTGGTAGATGAACTTGTCGACAGTAGTATTGATTATGATGATTACGAGGCTTTAAATCTTGATACCGTTATATCTAATCCTAAAGCACGCGATCTACTGTTCGCACCTATTGTTACCTGTACTGTAGACCATCTCATTCAAGCCAGCGAGTGTAAAAGAGGTGGAAAGTACATAGCCCCTTTGCTGAGACTACTTAGCAGTGACTTGATTCTTGATGAGCCTGACGACTTCGATCAAGCAGACCTACCTGCCTTAACTCGCTTGATGTATTTGGCTGGATTGATGGGTACCCGCGTATTACTTTCTTCAGCAACACTAACACCTGACTTAGTTACCGGATTATTTAATGCTTATTTGTCAGGACGCCATGTCTTTAATAAAAGTCAAAATAAGCCTTCGCCTAAAGTTGTTTGCGCTTGGTTTGATGAGCAGCCAAATTCAGCATTTGCAACTAACTGCGCCAATACTGATGAGTTTTTTAGAACTCACAATAGCTTTAGTACTAAACGTGCTGCTTATCTAGATAAGCAGACAATTAGACGTCAGGCAGAAATACTACCTCTAAACTTACCTAAATATAGCAATGACACGCAAGATGAGTTTTATGCATCCCTTGCTCAAACTTTATTACATGGAGCCATTTCCTTACATAAAGATCATGCCTTTAGTTACCCAGATACGGGTCAAAACGTTAGTATTGGCTTAGTACGCATTGCCAATGTGAATAATATTACTGGTATCTCTCAACAATTCTTCAATCCAAGTAAGATATCAATTCCTGAAGATACTATTATTCATGTCGCTTGTTACCATGCCAAGCAATTGCTACTCTTGCGCAATAGTCTTGAGAATAAACTAGACCGTATTTTAGACCGTAACAACGGTGCGATGCCTTATGATCATAACGAGGTTTCTGACATACTGCACCAGCACCCAGTTAAAAATCATATTTTTATGGTCCTTGCTACACCTGTTGCGGAGGTAGGTCGTGATCATGATTATGACTGGGCTATAGTCGAACCGTCTTCTATGCGCTCTATTATTCAGCTGGCAGGTCGAATCTGGCGTCATCGCCCCAATAAAGTTGCCACTACAACCAATATGCTCTTGCTGCAATATAATATTCGCTACTTTAAACAAAGCCATAGTAAGCGCTCTATATTTACAAGACCGGGCTTTGAAACAGGGAGCATCAAACCTGAAAGCTATGACTTAAATAATTTAATTGCTAAAGAGCAGCTCAGCCATATTGATGCAAGACCACGTATTATTAGCCCAGTGCAAGCCGATAACACAGAATTAAAGCAAGCACGAAGTTTAGACGAGCTTGAGCATTTAGTGATGAAGGATCTGATGAATAGTAATAAGTTAAATTACGTCAATGCTTATTATCATCCACTGACACCAGCCAACCGTGTACATACCCATTTACAGCAAATCAGCCCTTTCCGCTCTGGTAGTCCACAACAAGATTGGTTGCTTATCCCACGTTCATTAGAAGAGGCGACTGAAGGTGGATCCCTAGCCTTTGAAAAAGAAACAGAGGACTTTAGTGGCTGTGATTACGATGCCTACTATCACGAAGATGTTCTTGAACAAGGCTTGATGTATGCCGGTAAGCATAATAAAGAAGTTATGAAAATGAAGTTTGAGTTTAACCACCCTCAAGTAAAACCTTGGCTCTACTCAGACGTTAGAGACGTATTACATACACTACAAAGTAAAGAGCCTGATAAAAGCTTACGCTCGCTTGCTGTAGCTTATTCCTCTGTATCTCTTGAACGCCTTACAACTAACAATAGTAAAGGATGGCTATATCATGAGTACTTCGGCTTTATAAAACAATAAAATGAAAAACGAATTAACCTATAAAACCATCTGGTCGGTGGTGAAGAATTATACTAAGTAAAGGAGCCCGTTATGCCCAACTTTTCGCCCGATCTGGCTAAGAATACTGTCCAGGCATTTCTAACCAGCCAGTTTGATAAAAAGACTGAAAAAGAACAAAGGCAGTTGGCTAAAGCCATTGAAGATAATGATCTGGATAAAATATCTGAGCTAAAGGAAAAGTTATCTAAATTTGAGGACAGATACTCACTAGAAGTCTGGATGGATAATGCTGCAAATAGAATGACAAAACAAATAGGCTTTGGGACCCATATATCTAAGGGTATCCATTCAAGCTCTAAAGGTGACAATATAAACTTCGACCCTAATACAGCCTTACCAAAAGCAGTCGTCGGACATCAATCTATCAAAAATCATCAGCTAGATGCTAGCGGTAATGCGGCGGCCTTACCTCTTTATTCTTTTTTTGAATTCGAGGTACAAGATGGAAAGAAAGTTAAGGATTACATTATAGAAAATGATAATTCATTCGAGCTATCGTTATCGTCAGACCCTGATCTATCTAAACAATATTTTAAAGCTTTCAGACAAGCATTAGTTGGAAAAAATAAGCAGCCTATAACTAGCGAATACAATAAACAAACTTTATGGCCTCATGCAAATAAACAATATACTTGCATTATCCCTCTATATCCTTCTTCATTAACCAATATTGTTTTCCAAAAAATACAGCACATTAAGTATTCTGACGAAACTAGCAGTAAAAGAAAAAACAGATTTTCTAATAAAGAAGATGTTATACAAGCTGCGTATCCTACTATTTCTGATATAGCTGTTGTTCAGCTAGGAGGTAGCAACCCTCAAGGCGTCAGTAAGCATATGAGTACTCAGGGAGGTATCAACTATCTTCTACCCTCTCTGCCGCCAACCCTTACTCGCTACAACACTCATTTTAAACCATCAAAATTTGCGACATCTATTTTTTCAAATGCTCTTGAAAAAAGAGTAAGCCCTACTTTGCTGAAGATCTTTAGCGCCATTGAGATCAAGCCAAATAATGTGAAAGTACGTGATCTACGTAAGCAAGCGATGGATGAGGTATTAACACAGATTTTTGATTATGCCCACTATATGCAAAATGAACTTCCTGCCGGCTGGAGTAAGGATCAGGTAAATCTAAATGACAGCGAAAAGTTTTGGTTAGATCCAAAACGTGCAGAGCTTGAAGGTGAAGAATCTTGGAAAGAGAAGCGAGAAGCTGAAGACTGGCACAAAGATATTATTCACAGTTATGCTCGCTGGATAAACAGCTTATTACAAAAGAAATTCAAAGATATCAAAGATGGGTTTGCTGATACTGAGCACACTCAATGGGAGCGTGACATGCAAGCTATGATAGATCTGTATGAGCGTGCAGGAAAAGGAGTGTTTCTATGACCGCTGATTTTTTAAATATTGACTTAGGCGATAGCATCAACTCTAACGATGCAGCAGCAAGTACTCAAAGTGTGGTGGGCTATCTGTTATTTAAACGTGTGCTTATTGAAAGCGCCAATGCTATATCTAGTCCCCTGACCTACGGCTTCCCGGCAGTAACAGGCTTTCTAGGTAGCTTTCATGCCATGTCACGTAAGCTTGCAGAGTCCAAAGCTGATGAGCTGTCAGGCATCTCTCTAGGTGGAGTTTTGCTTGCCTGCCATGAGTGCACACCGCAGATTTATAGAGATAAGCCTTATAACAACTATACATTTAACCAAACTCGCAATCCGATTAAACGTGATGGTAAGACTGCGTCAATTATCGAAGAAGGCAAATGCCGATTAGTCATGACTTTTGCGGTCGAAGTGCTAGCAGATACAGCCCTCAGTGACTCACAAACAGACACACTGATTCAACACACGACTAAATGGATTTGGCAACAGCGTATGGCTGGCGGTAGTGTGCATGGACTTGCTCGCTCGGAGCCAGTGCAGTTCTTTAGTTATGATAAAGCTAATGAGCTAAAACCAAACTTATTACCTGCCTTTGTCTTAATGGAGGCGCAACAGGAATTTGCTGAAATCATTGAAGAGGTCCGATCTGATAATCCCAATGCCACAGCACTCGATGCCCTTATAGATGTATCTAGCCTACATCACATCCCAGAAACACTGCCTAATGGCGAAACCAAATGGCATACCACTTCGCGAAAATCAGGCCGTGGTTGGCTAGTACCTATGCCATTGGGCTATCAAGGCATATCAGAGCTTTATGATGCGGGCGTGATGCAAAATGTACGCAATCCTGAATATCCTAGCCAATATGTCGAAGCTATTTATGGTCTTGGTAAATGGGTTTATCCACAACGCCTAGGTAGTACAGAAAGTGAGTATGATATTGCTAAAGCCTTTTGGCGATATCACTATGATGAAAAAAATAGCCTCTACTTGGTGACTCAAAATTCTTGATAAACAAATTTACTTAAACCTTAATCACCCCCCTTTTAAACGACTGTAATTTTAATAAAGGATCTATCAACTATATACAGTCTTACTTTTAATACATGGAGTATTATTATGAGCAAATTAACCACAGCCAGTGTTTTAGCATTTGAACGTAACCTTGATATCTCAGATGCCTTTTTGGATCAAATTGATAGTAAAAATAAAGACAGTAAACTAAAGCCAGTTTCTATTAAAGAAAAGTCAGTCCGAGGTACCATTAGTAATCGACTTAAAAATACTATTACCAAAGACCCCACTAAGCTTGATGCCGAAATTGAGAAAGCCAACTTACAGCGCGTGGATTCAGCCGCACTTGATGAAGATTGCGATACCCTGGTAGCTACGTGGAGCTGTAAAGTTCTGCCATTTGACGGCAAACCTTCTGTGTGTAATGACCAAGATTACCAGCAAGCATTACAATCTACGGTAAAAAGCTATTTAGATACTCAAGGTGTCAGTGAATTAGCTCGTCGTTATGCCACTAATATTGCTAATGCTAGATGGCTATGGCGTAACCGTGTTGGTGCTGAACAAATTACAGTTAAGGTTAGTTGTGTTATTGACGGAACCGAACATGACTTCGAGTTCGATGCCAAAACTATCTCAATAAAAGACTTCAATACTACTAATGCAGATATCGATGGTTTAGCGGACTTAATTGAAAAAGGCCTAAATGATGAAGCTTTTGTTATTTTATATGTTAAAGCTTTTGCGATAGTAGGCTATGGTCAAGAGGTTTACCCTTCTCAAGAGCTGGTACTAGATACCGGTAAAACTAAATCAAAAGAGCTGTATCATGTTAACGGTAAAGCTGGCATGCACTCTCAAAAAATCGGCAACGCCATTCGCACTATTGATGATTGGTATCCAGAAGCTGAGTTCCCAATCGCTATCGAGCCTTACGGTGCAGTTACGACCCTTGGTAAAGCATTCCGTCAACCAAAAGAAAAAATGGACTTCTACAGTCTATTTGATAACTGGGTCTTAAAAGGTGAAGCTCCAGAGGTTGAGCAACAACATTATGTTATTGGTGTTTTAATCCGTGGTGGTGTATTCGGTGCCAGTGGCAAGGAGTAAGCTATGACTCATCTTACTCATTACCAAGAAATCACCTTGCTGCCTGAGCCTGATATTAGTAGCTATTTTATATGGAGCAAGTTATTTACTCAGCTACATATCGCGCTCGCTGATGTGAAAAACTCTCATAGCATAAATTCTATTGGCGTTGCCTTCCCTGACTATTACTTTGATCAAAAAAATGGTAAGTCATCAAAACTTGGCAATCAGCTGCGTATCTTTGCACCTAGTCAGGAAGATTTAGCTAAACTCGACCTAAACAAATGGTTAGATCGCTTAACCGACTATGTGCATATCAAGCCGATTAAAGATGTGCCAAGTGATATACAAGGCTATGTCAGCGTACACCGTTATCGCTTTAAGCCTATTGAGGTGCAAGCGCAAAGCCTGGCTAAAAAACTGAATATTAGCTTGGATGACGCAATGGCAACGGTCGCTAAACGCATGCCTGAAAAGCTTGTACCTTATGTTAGACTCACCAGCGAAACCAATAAATCACCTTACTTACTTAAAGTGCTACAGCAACCCGCTGATGAACCTAAATCAGGACTGTTTAATGCGTATGGCATGAATGGTATGCGTGACAACGTCACTGTACCGCATTGGTAGGAGTGTGATTAAACTGGTCATGACGAGTGACCCAAAAAGAGGGTATAAAACCCCTCTTTTTGCACTAATTAAAAACTTGCAATAAAATCATAGAGTTATGAGATGGTTAAAAAAAGAGGGTAAAATAGGGCTTTTGTCCTCAAGGCCATGTCACAACTCAACTTTTTGAGGTGTAACTCCTCTTCACCACCGCATAGGTGGCTTAGAAATTGATAGCATCATCTTTAATTGCCTTGATAGCCTTCACCACCGCATAGGTGGCTTAGAAATACACTCAAAAAATCAGTATAAGTGTAGGTATCTTCACCACCGCATAGGTGGCTTAGAAATTGGGAGTCATCCGTCACGATTTCGGCTCCCCCTTCACCACCGCATAGGTGGCTTAGAAAATCTCAATACCTTTAGTAAGGTATTTGTTTTGCTTCACCACCGCATAGGTGGCTTAGAAAAACGATTTGTAAGCTTTTTTCCAGTTGCTAACCTTCACCACCGCATAGGTGGCTTAGAAATCTAAATGCACCTCACCACTGTCAGGCCTAAATCTTCACCACCGCATAGGTGGCTTAGAAAAAGGAGCGTAACGTGCTAGAAATGTGCATGTTCTTCACCACCGCATAGGTGGCTTAGAAAATCAATTTAATTGAGTTAACACGTAGCTCTTTCTTCACCACCGCATAGGTGGCTTAGAAAAATTTATTACTGCCCTCAATTGAGGGTTTTTTCTTCACCACCGCATAGGTGGCTTAGAAACATGCTTGCGGTGGTTGCTGCTGTTGTTGCTGCTTCACCACCGCATAGGTGGCTTAGAAAAACAGACAAGGCTCGTGATGTATGGCGTAAGACTTCACCACCGCATAGGTGGCTTAGAAATAGGTGAGATATTTCCTAAAGAGATACAACGGCTTCACCACCGCATAGGTGGCTTAGAAAACGCTTACGCAGAGCAGTGCAGGCAATGGGGCCTTCACCACCGCATAGGTGGCTTAGAAATAATCTAACAACACGCAAAGACAAAGGTTATTCTTCACCACCGCATAGGTGGCTTAGAAAGTTAGATGCAGTAAGTGACCAAGACTTTATTGCTTCACCACCGCATAGGTGGCTTAGAAATTAGCACTGCTATGGTTATTAACTGTGATGTTCTTCACCACCGCATAGGTGGCTTAGAAATAAATAGCTTGAGCGATGACCTAAAGGCAATCCTTCACCACCGCATAGGTGGCTTAGAAATTACCAGCATTGCTTTGTGATGTTTAGGGCAACTTCACCACCGCATAGGTGGCTTAGAAAATCTGAGGATCAGGTAACTGCCAAAGGTAATTTCTTCACCACCGCATAGGTGGCTTAGAAATCATGCTCTGAATATCCGAACCCACAGAATGGCTTCACCACCGCATAGGTGGCTTAGAAAACTATTGTCAGCCTTGCGTACAATCTCAGACTCTTCACCACCGCATAGGTGGCTTAGAAATATACACTTACGGTGAGCGTGGTGCGATTATGCTTCACCACCGCATAGGTGGCTTAGAAAAATCCCTGCTAGACGTTGACGTGGCATACCTGCTTCACCACCGCATAGGTGGCTTAGAAAACGGCGTGCTGCTAAGTACAATGCTCATGCTTCTTCACCACCGCATAGGTGGCTTAGAAACTAGCATTTTGGACTCGTGGCTGTTTGGGTTTCTTCACCACCGCATAGGTGGCTTAGAAACCTTACATTTACACAATATGGTCCGTTGTAACCTTCACCACCGCATAGGTGGCTTAGAAAAGTAAGAAGGTCACAAACTTAGCGTTTGCACCCTTCACCACCGCATAGGTGGCTTAGAAAGACTGTTATCTTGTCTGACAGCTTAGGCTCAACTTCACCACCGCATAGGTGGCTTAGAAACAGATGAGATAGAGCTGCTATCAAAAGCATCTCTTCACCACCGCATAGGTGGCTTAGAAAACAGGTTGCACAGAGTACGTCTTAAAGCAAGCCTTCACCACCGCATAGGTGGCTTAGAAATGATTGGTAGAACTTTGCGTTTGCTAGCGGTTCTTCACCACCGCATAGGTGGCTTAGAAATGTTAGCGGTCTCAATCTTGCCCTCTGCTACCCTTCACCACCGCATAGGTGGCTTAGAAAAGTAATTATAATCAGGCATTTAAACTCCTTGTCTTCACCACCGCATAGGTGGCTTAGAAATGATGATTGGCAAGCACCCAAACGACCAAACACTTCACCACCGCATAGGTGGCTTAGAAAATGCGTACTCATAATCTAACTGAGCAACTTGCCTTCACCACCGCATAGGTGGCTTAGAAATTGTTATGGTCGCATTATGTGATTTTAGCTTACTTCACCACCGCATAGGTGGCTTAGAAATTAGACGACAATACAGAGCTATACGTGATGAGCTTCACCACCGCATAGGTGGCTTAGAAAAATGACTATATTACCGGTGAGTGTGATTTGCTCTTCACCACCGCATAGGTGGCTTAGAAAGCTACAGTTAATGCACTTTCCCCATAGTGATACTTCACCACCGCATAGGTGGCTTAGAAATAATCTCACCCATCTTGCTGACTTGTAGGTAGCTTCACCACCGCATAGGTGGCTTAGAAACTTAATAGCGTTAGTTGCCAACATGCAAGACGCAATAGGGGCTCTTTGAGCTAGATTGCCCACAGCTATCGCTTTGTTGTGCATAGCAGCTGCCGCAGTTGATGCATTAACGCCTCTAGCCAGCCCAGCCAATGAGCGAGTATAAGCCACGGTGCTTGCGACAGCTTGCTTTGCTAATGCGATGTAATGCGTCTTAGTCATGCGCAGTAACATCATGTTTGTATGTAAACTATTAATTGCTGCTATTTGACTCTGCGTGCTTATAGCATTTGTAACCGTAGCTTTTGCTGATGTTACTTGTGCACCCACCAAACCCACTATTGATGTTGTTAGTCCCGAGCTTGCCACAGTGTTTGCTAGCCAAACGTCACCGACCGCTATGCCTGCCTTGGCTAGTGTTGCAAAGTTATCAGCCGCGACTAATACTACTTAACCTAGGTTCTGACCGATGGTCGTGTTCTGGTTAACTATGTCATCTACAAAATTGCATACTGATCTTTAAACACACCCACTGCTTGAGTAAGAGTTACTGTCACTTTAGACATCTTTTCGTCTAGAACGTCAGTTACTGATGATATAGCGTTGTAAATTACATCTGAAGTCAATGCCCCATCAGCGGCTAATTTACGCAAAGCTCCTCTGGTTTTGTCTAGCTCTTTTGCAAACAAATCAAGCAAAACTGGTGCCTGCTCAGCAACTGAGTTAAATTCATCGCCACGTAGAACGCCTGATGCTTGCTTAATATCGCGGCGGTAGTTAGCAGTATTAGCATGCAGTAAGATATCTAAACGTGATAAGACTTTACCCAATGTTAATACTCCTTATTCCGGGCATAAAAAAAACCTCTGATAATCATCAGAGGCTGTAAAACTTTGAATTTAGAGTTGTGTATTGTTGGTTATTTTGGACCTAATTTTTTAGCATCCAAGCCTTTTAAATCAAATGCATATGTATATGTTTGGCCGTTGAAATTAGGAAACTTTAGCACTAAGCTCTTTGAGTTATGTAGCTTTAACAAAAAATAGTCATCGTTTTTAAGCTTCTTGCCATCAAACATTTTTTCGTCATAAACTCCAGTTATTTTGTAGTGATGAGAACTTAAATGATCAAGCCTGTACCAGCTTGCCTCATCTTCGTCATCAAACCTAGCTCGCATATAGCAAGAGCCAAAGCACACTTCAACTAGGCCCTCCATATAACCAATGAATATTTCGTCGTTATAAAAACCGGTATCGTGCTCGTTGTAAATGGTTATATAAAGACTTTGGTTTCCGCCTTGGCCAATGCCTAAGTTATAAGAATTATTTGACTTAATAGTAGCTTCGGTTGCAGTAGTCCTCTCCACAACATCTTTGCTTCTTTTATAGGTCCATTTACTGTTTTTTGTATTTGAACCTTTAAAATACTCTGACACATCAGTGTCATCAGGGCCTAATGAGGCTGCTAGCCTACTTAGTTCTTCAGATTTTTTACGCTCTTGCTCAGCTAAGGCCTCTATATTTTCGATTCTTTCTTGTGTAGCCGATGTTATGTTGCTAAATTTATTAACAACGCGATACTCAGAGGCAGTAGCGCCCATTGCTACACACATTAATATAGGGATAAAAAAATATTTCATAGTGGTTTCCAAGTAAGGTACTCCCCAATGTCTAGACCAAATTATCATAAAATTAAGATAGAATTGGGTTGATAAAACGATTTATTATCCGAACTATTGTTAGCCAGATAAACCTGTGCAGGAGTATGGTAATCGAGCGACTGATGTAAACGCTCATGATTGTAAAACTCGAAATACTCTTTCAAACCTGCTCTTGCCTGACTGACTGTCTCAAACTGTCGCAAATACACGCATTCATACTTCACTGACCGCCAAAGCCTTTCCACAAAGATATTATCCAGTGCCCTACCGCGACCATCCATACTGATGGCAATACCCTGCTCAATGAGCGGTCTGGTAAATCTTGGGCTGGTAAACTGAGAGCCTTGATCCGTATTAAAAATCTCACAGCGTAACCCATTGTGCAGTAAGCTACTTACCGTATCAACGCAGAAATCCGCCTCAAGCGTGGTAGCTAGCGACCAGTCTAGAACATAACGACTGTACCAATCTATCACCGCCATCAAATACACGAAGCCCTTGGCTAGGCGAATATAGGTGATATCAGTACTCCACACTTGATTACAACGGCTAATCGGTACATGCCTAAGCAAATACGGGTAAACTTGATGTTTAGAGTTAGGCTTACTCGTGTTAGGATGCTGATAAATGGCATCTAGCCCCATTTGCCGTAGTAAGCGCCTAACTCGCTTTTCTCCCACTTGATAGCCTAGTTGCCTCAAATACGCTGTCATGCGTTTAACCCCATAAAATGGGGTCTTGGTGTACTGCTGGTCAAGCAAGTTCATCAGGGTAATATCAAGCTCGCTGATGGGCTTTGGCTGATAGTACAGACTTGAGCGGTTGATACTGAGTAATTCACATTGCTTACGAACACTAAAATCCTTGTTGTCAGGTTCTAGCAGTTGTTTACGAGTGCTCAGGGTAGCTGTAAGGACTTTTTTTTAAGCCAGTCTCTTTCGCTTATAACTTGCCCTAGCTGCCTATGTAGTTCATCGATAATAGCTTGCTGGGCTTGTTCGTTGGCTTGCTGTTTGGTATTGAATGCAGTAGGGATAACTGCCAAAGCCTGCTTTTTCCAGTTGCTGATTTGGGTTGCATGAACCCCATATTCTGCGGTTAACTCGTTGAGGGTCTTGTGTTCTTTGATGGCTTCAACGGCGACTTTGCTTTTAAATTCAGCATTGTGACGCTTACGTACTTTTGTCATTAGATAGACCTCTTTTTCTAAAGGATATTCTATCTTATTTGCTACAATTTTTTGGTCTAGTTTTCTGGGAGTATTATATATTGATAACAAGACACAAAGTCGTTAAGTCTGTCAATTTGTCAATATTATTGTTTAACTCTCTAAGTGTTAGACTTATTATTTTCGATTTACCGTCTGTAGAAGCTTTTGACATAAAAAATATTCCTTTATATGAGTATGGTGTTTTTTAATTATTATATAGATACCCAGTAAAAACAAGATAACTATCAACCTCATCCGACAACTGTTGTCGTGTGAGAATAGGAATAAAGTTATTATTTAAATAAGAAGGAAAAATCAACATGTGCTCAATCTTCGAACCAGCAAGCCCTAAACAAATTGAAAATATAGTAAATAAACAGCTTGAGTTTGATTTTCAATACAAGAAGCGCGTCTATCCAAAGGACTTCTGCCCTATTATTATTCAAACAGAAAATGGACTTGAGGTAGTTAAAGGCCAGTTTGGACTGAGTCCTTCGTGGGCAAGTGATCCAGTGGATTACTCTACCTACAACGCAAGAATTGAAACTATTGAAAGCAAGAAGACGTTTGAGCCAGCCTTTACTAAAAGCCAGTTTTGTTTGGTACCTATGGCAGGCTTTATGGAACCTTACTACTTAAGCGGTGATAAAAATAAAAATGAATGGAAGCGTATTTATAGAAAGGATAATGAAGCTTTTACTATCGCTGGGCTTTATGAGTTTAATAATCACTTTAATGAGCCAGTACATAGCTTTACGCTACTTACTCACAATGCGGATGACGAACCATTTATGAGTCAGTTCCACAAGCCTAACAAAGAGAAGCGTTCTATTTATTTGGTAGATGAGGAACTTAGAGGCAAGTATTTAAAAGCCAAGCACAATAGCGTTGAAGAGTTAATGAGTACTATTGATGGTAGGCTGTTCAATTTTTCGGACATTTGAAAACCGATTACAAAGCCATTTTAAAAATCAGAACGGCGTTGCTGACCACGGCCACGCTTTAGCTCTCTAATAATGTTTTTAACCACACCGAATACTTCAAACTCAATGTCATCACTTAATGGGATGTCATTAAAATCTTTGTTGTATGCAACTAACTTAGGGGTAGGTTCAAGGCATAACTCTTTAACAGTGAACTCACCATTTACTGTGCAAACTATAATGTCACAGTGCTGGGCTTCTAAGCTACGATCAACAACCAGCAAGTCATCAGGATAGATACCTGCATCAATCATTGATAGCCCTCCTGCACGAACTAAAAAAGTAGCATTTGGATGACTAATACATAGCTCATTAAGATCAATACTGGTTTCTATATAGCCTGTTGCAGGAGAAGGAAAGCCTGCGGGTACTCTTTCAATAAAATAAGGCAGTGCACTGTAGCTTGATGGATTTAGTTTGCCTAATATTTTTGTAGTCATAATGTCTATTACTAATTAAAGTGGATATCAGTCTTAATAGTAACGGAATTAATCGTGAAATGCTCTATTAAGGGATTAGCCCGTATTATGAATACGCATCTCTAATACCTGACTACTCACTAAAGATAATACTTTTTTAAATTAGCTTGCTGTTCTTTTTTAGACTATACCTCTCATCAAACCGTCAAGCACTTTAAAACTAGTGCTCTGACCTAAAATGGCTCTATAACTTTTTATCGTAGTAAGGCGGAAAGTTAGGATAGAATAGAGGTGCCAAAAACAGTTAGATTAAAGGAAGCCCTATGTCAGCAACCAAGGAAGAGATAGCTGAGTTCATGAAGTCTGAGTTCCCTCAAGCAAAGTACAAGATTGAGGCAGTAAATAGCAGTGGGTCAATTTTATCCCATGATATTGGTTTAGATGATTTGAGACCTGGAGGTACTGTATCGGGACCTGTAATGATGGGAATTGCTGATGTGGCTCTTTATGTAGCTATCTTAGGTAGAATTGGCATAGTACCGTTAGCAGTCACCACAAGTTTAACTATCAACTTTTTACGTAAGCCCACTGCAAAATCACGTATTATTGCTGAATGCAAACTGCTAAAAGTTGGAAGAAGTCTAGTCGTAGGTGAGGTTTCTTTATACTCAGATGGATCTGACGAATTAGTTGCCCATGTTGTGGGAACCTACTCAGTACCACCAACCAAGAACAAGTCTGAAAATATGTAAAAGATATCAACTTAAAGCCCTTTGCTCAAATCCTAGTGAAATAGATCAGGCTTCTTTACTGGTTCGGCTCCCTAGTGAGGACTAGAACCTTAAGCTGTAGGCTAATGGTATCAACGTCTTAACTTGCTAAGATAACTACAGTGTACTTTATGGTGTACATTTAATAAGCTTTTCAGTTGTAGACTGACTCATTCGTATTCACCAAAGCAATTGTCATAGCAAATAATTATTGAGCGTTAAAAATACAAGAAATCATTAACAAACTTAGCAAAGGTAAATGTCTCATGGCTACGATAACTGCAAAAATCTCGTTGATAATTTGTCTACCCACTGCTTTATGGTTAAGTGGCTGCTCATCCTCTAATACTGATGCCACCATTACGACAGTTGAACCTACACAAGTAATTGACAGCCAAGCTGAAAACTCTAATTGGACATCTGCGAAAGTCATTGAACCTACGCAAAAGACTAGCATTTTTCGCTATTATACTGATCCCACAACCCAAGCCCAGGCTATGGCATCTGTAGAAGGAGTTTTCAAATGGCAGAAAGGTTGTCTCTACCTAATACAAAAAGATGGTAGTTACATGACAGCTATGTTTCCTAAATATCCTGAAAATGCTGTTAAGTGGAATGAATATAATAAAACCTTAAGTTTGAATGGGTATATTTTTAAAATGGGTGACTACATTACAACTAACGGACAATATTCAAAATATTATCCCGATAATGATATAGAAGAATACTCAAAACAAGGAGATGCACGTTGTCTAACTCCTATGCTAGTAGAGATTGGCACTATAGATTTAAAAAAATAACTTTGAGTTTCGAGCTAATGAACTGAGTTTAGCTGACCAATTATCAAAAGAGTACTCATTACCAATCGAGGTTGTAGCCAATTCGCCAAGGAATTTTAAAGCTATTCAAAATATAGTTGAGAATCAAAAATCAAGAATAGTCAAACAATATGATGGTTTACAATTGATTGGCTATGTTCCCCAAAATGACGCTATTCGCCTTTCTTTCTATCAGCCTGACGTAACTAAACAAAATGAAATAAAATCTAGATTACAAAAAGTTTCAGGGATGAATACCTTGATTGAGTTTTTGCCTGAACCTATGTCTTTTAAAGCTGGGATTGGTGGTGGGGGGTTGTTACCTAGCAATACAGGTTATTGTACAGGAGGTTTTACAGGTACTATGAATGGTCAGCAGGGAATACTTACAGCAACCCACTGTATGTATGGTAAAACTCTTAGTAATTATAGTAATAATGGTGGGGCAGGAGCTAAAGTTGGTTTGGTTGGTACAATTGGTAAAGATGCCATTATGGATTCCCAATATCATGAAATATCATTTTTGCCACTTGACATTACGACATCTCCGCTAGTTGGCAATGTTCAAAAAGACTTTAACTATTATATTCCGACACAGACAATCACAGGAATTGGATATGCAAAAGGTCCAACCGTAATAAATAGCCAATATGTAGGTGGTACACCTGTGTGTCACATAGGACAAAAAACTGGTTATAGTTGTGGTACTGTAAATACCGTAAGTTCAGGAATTGGTGGTGGAGGTTGTAATTCCTCTGTTAAACAAATAATACCAATGACTTCTTGTGCTTCAACATATATAGAAGTGAGAGGACCTAATTTTAAAATACTAGGAGGTGATAGTGGCGGACCTCTTTTTGATAGTTCAGGTAAAGCATATGGTATAGCAAGTGCTGGCGGAGCTTTAAAAGATGGAAGTGGATATTCAGGTATATTTTCTTCGCTTGCTTATGTATCAGGGTTTACTTTAAAAACAGGGGGTTAATTTATCATGCTTAGAGTTATGGCAATCTCGTTAATCATTTTCTTAGTAGGTTGTTCATCAGTGATGAACAACTCTATTGTTGAAAAAAATAATACCACCTCTGAACAATTAAAAAAAACAAACATCTTTTATTATTATGTCAATCCAGATAATGAATATCAGGCAATGGACGTAGTAAAAGGAAGGTTTGCGTGGCAAGATGGGTGTTTATACTTAATTGGACCTGATGGCACGTATAATACAGCTATGTTTCCTCAATATCCTAAAGGTATTGTTAAATGGGATCAGACTACTAAGACATTAAATTTAAATGGGAAAGTTTTTAAGATGGGCGATTACATTAATACAAATGGTATGTATCAACCATATGACCCCGATGGCATCAATCACAAAATTTATGCAACACAAGGAGATAAACGCTGTTTAAATCATATGTTAGCTTACATAGGTACTGTTAATATAAATAGAAATTAAATTTTAGATATGAAATTTTTTCCCATCTTTGCCGTGAACTGGGCAAACGACAATAAGCCGTCTTATCGCCTATTGAACATACCCTAGCGGAACCACCTAAAAACGCCTTATAAAATATTAATAGACCACCTAAAATAGACTGGTATAATAGAACCACTTATAACAGACTATTTTGGGTGTTTATGTTTATTAGAGCCTACCTTCGTGCCTCAACCAAAGAGCAAGACGCCAATCGTGCTAAAGATGAACTTATTGCTTTTGCTAGAGAGCATGGCCATAAAATTGCAGCATTCTATACTGAGAACGAGTCAGGAGCGATGCTAGAACGTCCACAACTCATGCAGCTCATTGATGATGCTTCTGAGGGCGATGTGATCTTAGTTGAACAGATAGACCGTTTGGCACGTTTAAATCAAACTGATTGGGATACCTTAAAGAGAAAACTATCAGCCAAACGTCTTTCTGTAGTGTCTAAAGAGCTTCCAACGTCATATATGGCATTGCAACAAGGTAATGGCTCGGAGTTTATGGACAGTGTACTACGCGCCATAAATGACATGCTGCTGGATATGTTAGCGGCTATAGCTAGAAAGGATTATGAGGATAGACGTAACCGTCAAATGCAAGGTATTGCACGTGCTAAAGCTCAAGGTAAATATAAAGGGCGGGGGAAGGACATGGAAAAGCGTAAAATTATTGCCAGTCTTCTAAAATCAGGCCACAGCTACTCTGATATTCAACAGACTGTGAAGTGTTCAAGACAATTGATTGCTGAGGTTTCAAAGGCATCAAAACCAATATCTTCCTCTATATAACCTGACGAATATATTTATACAGTAAAGCCAATATGCTTCCCCGTTGGCAGCTCCACATCAATACGAAGCTTACCACCCATGGCTTCAACATATTTTTTCATGGTTGAGATTTTAAGGTCATTGCCACGGTTTTCTATAGCAGATAGTGAAGGCTGCTTAATACCCAAAGTTTGAGCAAGTTCTTTTTGAGAGATTTCAAGCTCCTCTCGGATGCGGTAGAGTTGGTTTTCCAAAAATAGCTGCTCGGCCAGTTGCTGAATACGCGCCTGGCTGTCTAAAGAGCGCTCTGCTAATAGCTCTTGTAATGTCTTAGTCATGTTATAAATCCCCCAAGGTTTTAAGGTGACACTCATACTGCTGATCGGCTGTGGCTAGCATTTCTTTATAAAAGTGCTTGTTATTACCCTTATCACCGATACAAAGTACAATCGCTTGCCTTTTCGGATCAAATGCGAAAAAGGCTCTCAGTGGTTTACCTCGATGCTGGACCCGAAGCTCTTTCATGTTGGTAAATTTTGAGTCATATACAGTGTCCTCTAAAGGGCGCCCTAGGCTTGGGCCTTGCTGCTGTAAAACCACTAAAGCGGCAAGCACCTTCTCTTGTGTCGATTGATCTTGCTGATAAAGCCAATCATTGAATAGATCGGTTGTGATGACAGTCCACATATAAAACCATAATATAGATTATAGTCTATATACTACTCCTAATAAATGCTCATGACAACTGTGATACTTAGCTACTCTTTAACAAGTAAAGGTTTTGCTCGTTAAAACCTAACTATCCATGAGAGCATTTACAAAGACAAGCTCCACCATCTTTTCTTGCCCTTAGTGTTGATAGCTTCTTGATTAGTAGCAGGTTTTGAATTTGACTCAGAACTTACTATTTCACTGTCTCCCTGATTGTCCTTGGAGTTGTTTTCGTCTTGAGAGATGCTCGATCCTGATAAGCTACCTTTCATCTCTAATAGCTTAGTTTGTGCAAAGTCCTGAATACTAGCATTCGCTTTGTCCAAGCTCTTACTTAACTGGTCAATTTGCTTTTGATAATTTTCAACCAACTGCTTGTGATGATCCACCTGCTGCTGCAGGTGGACATTTTTTAGTTTCTCCATCTCCAGTTGATGTTTTAGCTGAACGTTTTCCTGTTCAGCTTCACTGTTCACTGACGTCCATTGGACATTATTTTCATTTTGTTCAGTACGTTCAGTGCTTGGTGGGTTCCCAAACACCCGTAACATTTCAGTAGTATCGATTTTCTTGTCTGAATTTCTTGAAAGCTCGCCATCATCTATCTTTTTGTAGATTGTGGTCCTTGATACACCCCATCTTTTTGATGCTTCTGATACTGATATGTTCACATAGCCTCTCTTTGTTCAATGATGTCCTCTGATGTATACCTAGTACAGTATCATAGTTGTTCTAGATGGTTGTCCAATTTCACCGAAAGCCATATACTAAAACTACCTAAGAAAGGCTCAATTAACATCCTTATACTTTGTTATAGCCTCTAATAAAGGGGCATAAATTTAGGTTTAGCCTAAACTAAAAATGGAATAGCTCATATCCCATAAGATATGAAGTAAAATTATAAAGGGATAAAAATATGCGCCAGAAAAAACAAACGACCAAACTTAAAAAATTTAATAATACTAAAGATGCTATAAAGATTGCAGAAAAAATACAACTGGTTCAGATCAGGATGCTATTCATAGCTATCCTTACTATTTTATTAATAGGGTTAGGCATTAGTTTTATAAGAAATTGACATACAAAAAAAACCGCATTTTAAAAAATGCGGTTAGGAGCGATATTTAAGGTATGGTCTTATTGTTTTTATATTTTAAAATTAATACTAGTTGCTAGTAGTCGTTCTCACGACGCCAATCATCAACCTCACGTTCGACCTCTTCCTTAGTTCGGCCAGAACGTTCTTGTAATCGTCCTACCAACTTATCACGGCTACCTTCAATATGGGTGAGATCATCGTCAGTTAGATCTGACCCTTGCTGTCAAATCCGTACAGTTAAACTTGGGAAGTTTTAATTATGCGGCTTAACGGAAAATATCATTATTCACATAATTATGATTATGTTTAATGATCGTATAAGCAGGCATTTAATCTAAATGGCAGTTACACAGAATCTGGGATGGTCTCGCAAATATCTCAACCATAAGATACTTATCCAATAGAATTAAGCTGCATTATTTAACAGTTAATGTCTAATTTAATGTCTAATTTTAAGCATTCTGATTTATTACGGAATTATCATTAAAGTTTATGCCAATCTTCAATCGCTTTGTACCCAGTTTCTAGTCCTACATCATAGCTATAACGGATTTTAGCTTTATCTTTAGATAATCGTCCCGCCATATTTTTCAAGTCGGGTGGGCAAACTTCTAAAAACTTCTGTGGTGATGCAGAATGTAAAAATTGCACCGCATCATTATAACGTTGGGTTCGTGTTAATAAGCTTTGGGCAAAACCATATCGTTGCTTAGAAAAATATTTAGCCAACAGCTGATCGCCTTGGCGACCTGCTTTATAGTAATTGTGAGGACGAGTACGTATTACCATTAGCTTAGCAACACGATCTTGTTGAGCGGCCCAATGCACAGGCAGAGCATCAGCTACACCACCATCGAAATAAGGTTCGCCAAATATCTCGACCGCTTGACGAGTCAGCACTGGTATAGAACTTGATGCTCTTAATCCATCCAAAATATTATCTTTACAGGCTTTAATATAGTTAGCTTCACCTGAAATAGCATGTGTTAGCACCATGTAAAACTCAGCATGACTGGCAAATAATTGTGCCTGATTTAGTGGATGCTCTTGTTCCACCACGTCCCACATCCACTTTAGATCCAGTAAGTCCCCACCTTTAAGGAAACGACCATAATGGATAAATTCAGGTCGAAGTGAATGATCTAAGTAAATCTGCAGGGTGCGACCTTGTTGCGCAGCTAAATAGTTAGCAACGTTCGTTGAGCCTGAGGACACCCCTACACAAAGATCAAAAGGATTAAATTGTTGTTGTAAAAATGCGTCTAAGACCCCACTGGTAAATGCGCCACGCATTCCACCACCTTCAACTACAAGTGCTTGTCGATGTTGTTTAAGCATTGAAAACCTCGAATTTTTGTGAATACTACCTTTTTAACTCAACCATTACATAGAGCAATTAAGTGAAGCGCCTCGAGTATATCGGAGGCTGATATAGTCAATCCCACCAAGAAATATTACGATAATTCTAAATTCCAGCTCTCTAATCACCATGACATACCCCATTATCCTTCGTAAAAAGGTACTAAAGTCTCTTGAACAAGGCATGAGCGTGCGCACTGCAGCAAAGCTTTATGATATGAGTCCCACCACCATTATTAACTGAAAAAAAGACATCAGTATCAAGCCCATCGTCAGAGCACCGCGCAAAATATCTACCGAAGCACTAAAACAAGACATTACTGACTATCCTGACGCTTACTACTATGAAAGAGCTGCTCGTTTGGGCTGTAGTAAATCTGGTGTAGAAGCCGCCATGAAGCGGCTGGGCTATACTCGCAAAAAAAAGTCTTAAACACCCAAAATCAAGTTGGCTTAAGCGATTAGAGTACACCATTAAACTGAAATACTATCAATGCCAAAGCTATCCTATTATTTATATGGATGAAAGCGGCTTTGAGCAAGAAGTCATCAGAGCCTTTGGCTATACGCCAGTAGGCAAACCTTGCATCGATATCTATAACTATCAAAAAACAAAAAGAACCAACGTCATTGGGGCACTATATCGAAAAAGATTGTTTGCCGTGGACATATTTACCCATAACATCAACTGGCAAGTGGTTTACGACTGGTTTAAGTATAACGTCATTCCAAAGCTTGGTCACAAATGTGTCATCGTCATGGACAATGCCAGATTTCATAAGAACAAACGTATCAAAAAGCTATTAAACCGACATGGTCATCGCATACTCTGGCTACCGCCTTATAGTCCTGATCTAAATCCTATTGAGAAGAAGTGGGCTGAGGTAAAAAAGCTCAGGCAAGGCTGGGGTGAGAATAATCTAAATCATTTATTCAGCAATGCCTGCTGTTATAACTTTAAGTTGGATTGACTATACTTTTCCAAAGAACCATCTTAAACTACCTAGATCCAAATTTTACTCATTCAAGTAAAACTCAGCCATCCCGTCGAGCCTAGCCTTCACCTCTTTCCAGTTCGGCATTACTTGCGTTAATAGGCGCCAAAAGTTCTCGCTATGATTATGCTCAGCTATATGACACAGCTCATGCAATATCACGTAATCAATGCACTCCTTTGGGGCTTTTATTAAATGAGGATTTAATATTAAATTGCCTTTAATTGAGCAGCTCCCCCATTGCTTTTTCATAGTCATTAATTTTATTGAAGGACTGCTATAAACCCATGAGGCCTTATGTAGCAAGGCTTCGACCCTCTCTCTAGAGACCGACGTAAATTTATCTTTATACCATTTATCAATCAAGCTTTTCACGAGAACTGCTTGTTTTTCAGAGTCTAATTCAGAATCAATTTGAGACAATTCTACATTCAACTTACCGCGACTAAGCTTCACAGTACTGTTTATCCCATCGTTAGCTTCTGCATCGGTTATCACTTTTAACACATAACGACGACCCAGATAAAACTGGGTTTCACCGCTAACATAACGCTTAGGCAATACATGGTCTTTTTGCTTGGTAAAGTCTTGCAGACTTTGCCATATCCAGCGAGCACGTTTCATTATGGCGTCATGGATTATTTCTTCGCTGGCATCGATAGGCGCGGTAGCAACCACACGCTGATCAGGATGTATCTTGATGACCACTTTGCGAGGTTTGCTCTTTTCGTTAATAAGCGTATCGCTTCTAGACTTATTTTTTGCCTCTTTACGCACTACTTCATAATGGATCTTATCTTCACCATAATAAAAGTTGATCCCTGCTGTCAAATCCGTATAACTAAACTTGGGAGATTTTGATTACGCAGCATGACGATAATAGTCAAACCACACCTGTCTTGGCGATTTATAGCCTAAACCCTTTTGAATTCTCGTTTGGTTGTAGTACAACTCGATATATCTAATGATATCGGTAATGGCGGCAAATCTGGTCTTATAGTCCTGATGATATATTAACTCATTCTTTAATACGCCCCAGAAGCTCTCTATAGGTGCGTTATCAAAGCAGTTACCTTTAGCGCTCATTGAGCCTGCAAGCTGATGCTGCTTGATGATCTTATGGTAGGCATGACTACAGTACTAACTGCCTCTATCAGAGTGAACGACTAGCCCTTTACTGGGTCGTTTGTTCTTGATGGCCATGTTCAATGCTTTGCATACTAGATCTGCTGTCATGCGTTTGTTGATGGCGTAACCGACAAGCTCTTGAGTGTATAAGTCTTTAACGCCTGCTAAATACAGCCAACCCTCAAGCGTCCAAATATAGGTGATGTCACTGACCCACGCTTGGTTAGGGCGACTGGCATCAAACTTCTGATCCAGTACGTTTGGATAGATCAGCTTGTTATGATTGGAGTCGGTAGTGACTTTAAAGCGCTTGTGGCGACGGCATTTGATGCCATGTTCCTCTTTAATGCTTCTAACCATGTATAGGCTAATGTCATGGCCTTGCTCGGTGAGCGTTGCATGCAAACGTTCATAACCATAACGTTCTTTACTTTCACTGTGAGCGGCTTTAACGAGTAGCTCGCAATGGTTGCGATGTATCTGCTGCTCGCTGATATCGCGACTCAGCCAGTCGTAGTAACTTGAATGCTTAATCTTTAGCACACGGCACATAGTGGTGATGCTAAAGAAGTGTTGGTTATCTTTGATAAAGGCGTACCTGACTAGCTGTGCTTTGCAAAGTACGCCGTCGCCTTTTTTAATATCTCTCGTTCCTCTTCGGCTACTTTAAGCTGTCGTTTGAGGCGCTTGTTCTCTTCAATCACGGCTATGAGCTGTGGATCGTACTGCTCTGCTCCTACAAGCTTGCCTTGGTTGGCTTTGTTATGCCAATTAGATAAGGTCTGCATGGCGATGCCAAGCTGCTTTGCGGTCGCTGAGATATTGCCATTATTGTTTGCTATCTTCTTAACGACTTCTGCTTTAAATTCTGTGCTGTAAGTTCTGATTTTCTTGGTCATGGTAAACTCCTGTGAATACGCTTAGTTTACCAAGTTTAGTTGTACGGTTTCTTCAGCATAGCTCATATTATGATTTGAGTCAGTA
>NZ_DGDC01000005.1 GCF_002385225.1 Psychrobacter sp. UBA3962
TGGGATGGTCGGATGCTTACGGGCTTTGCCGATATTTAAGTAATCAAAGAATCAAATCATAAGTAATTAAATTAAATGTATTAAATAAAACATTAATAAAATACCCGAAACAAAAAAGCTGACTGACAGTGGGCTGATAGAGTTAAAGGCTTTCTCGCCAAATACAGATTTCATAAAAGGCGCCAGAGAATTACTGCTACTTTCAGTGGAAGATAGCTTACTTGCAGCACTATCAAAAGTTGAGAGTTCAAAGTTTGCAGTGGCTCGTTTTGGTTCAGAGTTGGCATAGGCTGCTGAAGGCTTAGTAGAACTGGCTTGGCTATGATGGCTACGATATAAAATATCGGTTGTTTCATCTATTCCTGAAAAAGGGGTAGCCACCTCTATGGAAGGGGTAGGATTTACCTTTTTATAGGCATAAGGCTTAGTAGGCAGTTTATGAGGAGAAGGTTGTAGACTACCAGAGTCGGTAGTGCTTTCTGCCATAAATATTGGAACAGGCAGTGAGGAAGGGCTGAAAATCTTGTCAGAAGTAGAAGGTTTCATAAACACACTGATATGAATCGAATAAACTCTATTGATTTACTCTTTCATTTAGAGAAGTTGATTTATAGTAACCTGATTTTGTAACAGTTGTAAATACAGAGCTTGTCTGAATTGTTAAAAAGTCAACTATTTTTGATATATTTATCGGTTTTGAGCAAAAATCAGTGATTTATCTACAAATAAACTGACCCAAAACAAAAAAGCTGACTCAAATGTAGGAGTCAGCTTTGTAGACTTTAAAAGTCATGCTTATTTTTAATTAGTCGGCTTGATTTTCATGATAAATAGCCGCCTGTAGCCAAATATTGGCTTGGATATAGTCATTGACTTCAATTTTCTGAACTTCTTCAGTGGTTGGGGTGGCCATACGTACCACAAAAGGATCTGCATCTGGCTCACGTAAGATGGCCACATCAAAGACAGTTAATTGACGGTCATATAAGGTTTGCTGCTGTTTTCCCAAAACCTGACCTTGGCACCAAGCTTCATCCTCTTGACCCAAAGTTTCACCAAATAAGTAAGCACACATATTGCCTAGATTAATTTCAATGGGGGCCAAATCTTCATCGGTATCGGCTTGCCACTGATCTATTTGCTTGTCTAAGTCGGCAGGGATAACGCCATTATTTTTGGCCACAATGTCATTATAAGCCCGGTGATAGTGAATGGCTTCCGGATCTTCTACTAAAATAATCTCATCTTTATTACTAGGCTCAATGGCATAAGCCCAAGCGCTAAAGTTTACAAAATACTGCTGATCTTGGCGATAAAGAGGCTGGTTAACGGTATACATTTGGTCAAAAGCATAGATAACGCTGCCATCTTCGCTGATTAAACGTAATACGGCATCTTTTGTCGAAGGATTAGCAATAATGCGGTCAATTTTGCAAGTCAGGCCATAAGGGCTATTGACACAAGGGAAGGCATTAATGAAGTTTTGAGGCTTGCCATCTTTCATGGCCAATACTTGGTTAATATGACACATCTCATTGCAAGATAGTAGCAAATGAGCCAAAGAGTCTTTGGTTAGAGCAGGATTTAGACCAGCAGCTATGGTTGCATCGTCAATAGAGTTTTGTAGCCAATTAGGCACATCGTTTTCAATATTATCAGTTAAGATACGCCAGTGGTCGCCATGACCCGCAGTTTGTTCATCCGTTAAGGTAATGGTGATAGGGCGTATGTCTGGATGCTGGCTATATTTATAAACTTGAGTTGTCATAATAAACTTATACTTTTGATGGTTGGTTTTAAGAGTGGCTACATTTGTAATTTGTTATAACCTGAAGCTGTAATGGCAAGCTGTCGCTTTAATATCGAAAGCTAATTAGTAAAAGGTTTATCAACGTAGCTAAAAGTTTTGCAACCCTCTGCTCTATTAACTAAATAGGGGCAAGTTATTTTAATACAAGATCAAACCCTTATTATCGTTGGTAAATTGCGGTTATTATTTTAAGCCATTAATACTATAAGAAGCCATGAGCACTATATGCCATTATTACTATTAGTAAATTAAGAGTTTTTGGTCAATAAAACAAGTCACAGATAGATATATTAAAATAATTGCATCAATCAAACATAGCCAAGTTAGCTGTGTTTGTGTCAAACTATGGGCTTTGCTATTTAGCATGACCCTTTAATTATCATTTTAGTTATTATCTTATAGTTACTTATTAGTTAACTTCTAACCGGTTAAGAGCCTGAATTATGTTTCGTCCATTAGCCTTATTTTTAGGATTACGTTATACGCGCGCTGAGCGCAGTAACCGCTTTATCTCTTTGATATCACTGATTTCAATGGTGGGATTAACCCTAGGGGTTGCCGTATTAATCACGGTTTTATCCGTGATGAATGGGTTTGACCGGGAGCTTAAAACTCGTATTTTAGGGATGGTGCCACAAGCCACTGTCAGTTCAGGTGAGATTATTTCTGATTGGAAAGGTCTAGCCGATAAAATTGAGAAAGATCCTGAAGTGGTTGCGGTGGCTCCCTTTATTGAATTACAAGGGATGTTGACCTCAAATGGTCAGGTAGCAGGCATTATGGTCACCGGGGTTGAATCTGAATACGAGAAAAACGTCTCTATTATTAATGAGCATATGGTAGAGGGCAGCATTGATACCTTAAAAGATGGTGACTTTAGTATTGTTTTGGGCGAAAGCATGGTAGAAGCGCTAGGGCTGCAAGTAGGGGATAAGGTAACTTTAGTCTTGCCTGAAGCCTCACCTTCACCTGCTGGAGTCATTCCTAGATTTAAGCGTTTTACCCTAACTGGTGTATTTAATATCAGTCGTGAAGTAGATAATCTGGTAGCATTTATTCCTATGGGCGATGCTGCAACCTTACTGCGTTTGCCTCCTGGTGCTCAAGGGGTGCGTATGAAGTTGGATAATATCTTCTTAGCTCCGCAAGTGGCGCAGCGAGCGGCCAACCTTGAGCCGGGCTATCTATACCCGAATGACTGGACAAAAACCCATGGTAATTTGTTTGGCGCCATTCAAATGGAAAAAGCGATGGTGGGTTTATTGCTGTTCTTAATTATTATCGTCGCCGCTTTTAATATCGTCTCAAGTTTGGTTATGTTGGTCACTGACAAAAAAGCAGACATTGCTATTTTAAAAACTTTTGGGGCTTCACCAAAGCTGATTACTCAAGTATTTATGGTGCAAGGCTTGGTCATTGGCGTAATTGGTACTGTGGCGGGAACCATCCTAGGGGTGATTTTAGCGTTAACGGTGGGTGACTTATTAGGCTGGATCAATCAGGTATTTAACTTACACTTATTTGATGCGTATTTTATTAACTATCTGCCAACAGAGCTGCGCTGGACCGATGTGTTGATTATTACCACCACTTCATTCTTATTGAGTTTCTTGGCAACTATTTATCCGGCTCGCCGTGCAGCCAGCATTCAACCTGCACAAACCCTACGTTATGAATAGCATTTTGGGTTTAAAAAATTGTGGATATAAAGGATAGAAAAGTTTTAAAAAAGTCATTTAGAATAATAGCCATTGAGAAAATAGTATGTCAGAGATTTTAGTCGCAAAAAACATCAATAAAATTTACGATGAAGGTAATATTCGCACCCAAGTGTTAACCGGTCTGGACTTAACAGTGAATGCAGGCGAGCGTATTGCCATTGTGGGGACCAGTGGTTCTGGTAAAAGTACCTTATTGCATCTATTGGGCGGGCTTGATGTGCCAACCTCTGGTGAGGTTTGGTTGCACGGTAAGTGCTTAAATAATATGAATGAGACTGAACGGGGCGAGATGCGTAATAAGCATTTGGGCTTCATTTATCAGTTCCACCATCTGTTACCAGAGTTTACCGCCATCGAAAACGTGGCCATGCCTTTGTTATTACGTAAGGAAGTACCCATTAAAGAAGCCCGCCAGCAAGCTGTAGATCTGCTCGAAAGAGTAGGGTTGGGACATAGATTAGAGCATCGTCCGGGTGAGTTGTCGGGCGGTGAAAGGCAGCGAGTGGCCATTGCTAGAGCCTTGGTGACTAAGCCCTCATTGGTATTGGCTGATGAGCCAACCGGTAACTTAGACTATGATAATGCCCAAAGTATCTTTGGTTTATTGGCGGAGCTACAAGATACGATGAAAACTGCACTGTTAATGGTAACCCATGATAGAAGTTTGGCAGCCATGGCCGATCGCCAGATGCTACTAAAAAATGGTAAATGGGAAAATTTCGACGATTAAACCATTAATAATTCGTTTAATAAGATCGCATTGCTAAGACTGTATTAATAAAAAACAATAAGCCCTCTGCTCAATCATTAAATCAAGCATCAGAGATGATCTTGACCCACTACTAAGGATTTTATTTGATTTGGCTA
>NZ_DGDC01000002.1 GCF_002385225.1 Psychrobacter sp. UBA3962
TTATTTCAGGACGGGACATTGATAACAAAAAAGGCGCCACTATCAAGTGGCGCCTTTTTTTGGCCTAAGCGTTATAAACTAAAGCAAGATTGGCCAAAATTGGATTAAAGCCTGTGTATATTAAGACTTTTTATTGTTCTCTTTTTTCTCGGTCTTCTTGTCGTCTTTTAGACCGGCTTCAATCTGAATCTTTAGCTTGATATCTTTCATTATACCGCCATCGGTATAAGTATTCATGCCCCATTTGGTTCTATCGATAGTGGTTTCGAAGTCACCACCACATACTTGGGTTTCTAACATTGGGCTGTCATAGCAATTAAAGTTGGTGGCAGTTAAAGTTACTGGGTGAGTTTGATCCAGTAAGGTTAAGTCACCTTTAACCGCCTTCACTTTATCGCCATCAAACTGCCATTCAGTTGATTTGAAGTAAGCGGTTGGAAACTTCTCTGCATTAAAGAAGTCAGCAGATTTTAGGTGCTTGTTAAAAGTTTTATTACCCGTTTCTAAGCTACCAATAGGAATAGTCACACCTACGAAACCTTTTTTCGCTTCGGGTTGGTATTGAACAATACCGGTAAGACCATAGAAGCCACCAGCGTTAGTTGAGGTGCCAAAATGATTTACAGAAAAACGAGCGTTGGCGTGATTGGGGTCGATTTCATAAGTGGCCGCATTACTCGCAACGCTTACAGTGCCAAGACCAACAAGTACCGCAAGGCTTAATGATTTTTTTAATAATTTCACAGTTGTTTCTCCTTTAAAAGACTTTTATTTATCAACAAAATTTGCATAAGATGAAAAAGTTTATAGTTTTAAATTAGTTCTTTGAATTAAAGCTGACGGCTCACTAATAAAAGTTAGCTTATCAAGGCTTTAATTAAGCTTTTACTTACAAAGCCAAACACGGTTAATAAGTAAGGCTTACATATAGTAGCCCATAGTTTAACAAATATTTATCAATTTTTGCAGGTGTAGGAGGGCAAAACCAAATCTTTTGGTTGTCATTTAGTTATTGATAATCTTTTAATTAGCAGTAATAACCAGAATAGAGGAAATCACTGTAATTGGCTGAATAACTGTCAATTGAAGCTACTAACAAACTCGGAGTATATTTTTTCCGATATCATTAGTGGCATAAATATTAGTAGCCTGCTTCAAAAAAGTAGAGCGACTGATTCAGAGAATATAAAGTGATTTAGGCACTGGGTTTGATTTTTTTCCCCATTAGGGTGTGGGCTACCCAGGCCGGTCCAATTAACAAGAACTGTAAGTCTTCAAAGAAGGAAGGTTTCTTACCTTCAAGCTTGTGTCCAATAAACTGCCCAATCCATGCCACCACGAAGATAGCCGCCCAAGCCTTGAATCCTAAAGGCAGTAAGGCAATGGCAGCCATACTGATCAGCATGAACATACCCATAGCGATAAATAACGGGGTAGATAGACGCAAGTAGAATATGGCCACCAGCATGGCAGCTACGATAGTGAACCAAGCCGCTACAGACATACCCATGCCTAAAATACTCACAAAAATTGTGGGTACGCATAGCCAATGGATTTTTTTGTTAATAGGGTTTTGGTGGCTAACCGCATAGTCAGCCAGCCATTGATCTAAGCTACGCTTTTCAGAGCGTTTACGTGATGCCATTCTAATGTCCTTATTAGTTAATAGGGAGTAAGTTCCCAATAGCGTATATTGCAGAGCCTTGGCCGAACTAGTGACCGCGCTAAGATCTATAATGTGATTAACTTATTATTGCAATAACCCACCCTAAAGTAAACCGCTGTGTAGAAGGTAGGCTTAAAGTCTATATATTTAGCCCATAGCCAACGATATAAATAAAGAAAATATTGAATTTTTAGCACAAAGACCCCATTTAAGTTAGTCATGACAGTTGCAAAGTGGGTCTTATATTTTAGGTAATAATGAGCCTCCTATTGCTTCTAAAATATATTTAAAGGAAGTTAACGTATGATGCGTATTGGCCTGTTTTTATTAACCAACTTAGCAGTGCTGGTGGTCTTCGGCATTGTTTTTAGTATTTTGTCGGCCTTTTTTGGTCTCGGCTCTGTCCACGGTGCCGGAGGCATAAATTTTGGTAGCCTAGCGGTAATGTGTGCCATTTACGGCATGGTGGGCTCGATGGTGTCACTATTGCTATCTAAGTGGATGGCCAAAAGATCAACAGGTACAGTGGTCATTGAACAGCCTCGTAATGCTACTGAGAAGTGGCTTGTGGATACCGTAGCAAAGCAAGCCAAAGCAGTAAAAATTGATATGCCTGAAGTGGGTATCTTTGATAATGCTCAGCCCAATGCTTTTGCTACTGGGTGGAACAAAAACAAAGCCTTAGTCGCTGTGTCATCTGGCCTATTACATACCATGACTCCTGATGAAGTTGAGGCGGTATTGGCCCATGAAATTGGTCACGTGGCCAATGGCGATATGGTAACGTTGGCTTTGATTCAAGGCGTGGTTAACGCTTTCGTGATGTTCTTCGCCCGTGTCGTTGGAAGCTTCGTTGATAGAGTGGTTTTCAAAAACGAGGACGGTCCAGGGATTGGTTACTTTGTGACCAGTATTTTGATGGATATCTTACTGGGCTTCTTAGCGTCAGCGATTGTGATGTGGTTCTCAAGAAAGCGTGAGTTTCGTGCTGATGAAATGGGAGCGAAGCTGGCTGGCCGTGAGAAAATGATCAGTGCTTTAGATGCTCTGCGCCCTGCAGAACAGCGTCCGGATCAAATGCCAGAGAATATGAAAGCTTTTGCTATCTCAACGGGCCAATCACAAAGCTTCAGTATTGCTAACTTTTTCCGTTCGCATCCTACGCTAGATGATCGTATTGCTGCTTTAAAAGACTATAATCCTAGCAAAGCTTAATAGGTTCTCTTAATAGGTTCTATAGTTAATTAAGCTATAAAGCCTAACAAGATAAAATTTAACACAAAAAAATACCGCAAATAATCGCGGTATTTTTTTATTTAAATAAAACTGTTTAGTAGCTAAGCGGCTTCTGCTGCACTGCGCTGCCACTCATATAAACCAATAAAAGAGTTAATCTGATAGACCATGGTCTGAATAGCGAAGATGTAATTGCCTGTCATTAGGTTAACGATTAACCACACGAAGTTTACTGCAATCCAAATCCACCAGTTAAAAGAGTAACGCAGGATCATTGTGGCCTGGGCAGTAATTGAAAGTACAAAGGCAAAGACATTAATCCAATAAAAATCTATCATGCCTAAAAACTGACTACCATCATCTTGAACCACAGCATAGCCTTTTTGGGCCAACCAATCGTTAACTATAGGGAACATGGCCAGACCAATGGCAATGAAGGCTAGAGTAACCAACCAAACCCATTTTGTGGCGGATTTTGGCACCATGTTGCCATCAGGATCTGTGTTTTTTGACCAATAAAAAAGGCCATAGGCATGAGTGAAGAAGTTAAATAAGGGAGCCAACATCAGGCCGACAGCTCCTGAAGTTCCTTGCACCACAACTTCTCCGGCAGTTGCCAGCATACCTAAACCATTGCCCATGACATTTCTGCGAAAAGACAAAGACACCACGCAGCCTAAACCTACTAGAGAAACCCCTAAATAAAACCAATCTAATTGGGTATGCTCTGTGGTCAGCCAAAAGCCAGAGCTTAGCGCAATCACACCGAAGATGAACCAGGCTATAATCCATTGTAAGGCCCACTTTCCAGTGAGGTTATCGAGTAGTTTGATACGCATGTTAGTCCTTAATGTGAAAGGTTAGCAACTAGGTTTGGGCAAGGTCTGTGTGGTTTTGATCCAGACAGACTTAGATAAATCTTATACCAATTTTAAGGGTAAGCTATTTATTTATGACCAGTTTATTTATTAAAAACATGCTGGTCAATATAGGCGATAGCCTCTTGATAGCGCTGGAAATAATCGGGACTAGTAATTCGATGCGTTTCGATATTGTGACGCTCAAATAGGGCGGTTAGTCTGTCCTCAAAACGTTCACGAGCACTTTGACTGCCCAAAGAGCGCATACCGTCATCTACCCAAGGCGTGTTGTTGGCCAAAAATAGGGTATGGTCAAAGCGGAACTCTTCTATACAAGCGGTGACGAAAGGATGAGTACGCCCCTCGTATTCTTCACAAAAGGCTTGGGTGGTCACAAAGTCGGTATCGACAAGGGTGATTGGAGATTGCGCTTGGTACATGGTCTCACGCATGGCTTGGGCATGATCTAAAGCGATGGGACCATAATCACTATATTGCAGCCCTTCTTCTGTGCCACCAAGGTCAGTACCGACATACAGTCTGCCCATCTCTAACACCAAATCAGCTCCATAATAGTTGGCCAATTTATGGGCCAAAGTAGTTTTTCCAGAGCTTTCGCCACCAACAATAGCCACTGTACGGGTGTAGTTGCCACGCGCTTCAGGATGGATGATATCCCAGTTAGCGATTGGGTTGTAGTGAATGGCGGTACTGTCGAACTCGGGATGAAGCGGGGTGGTGGTGACCTCAATATTTAAGGCTGAAGTCACGGCAGGCTTCGATAAAGGGTGCCCTTCTGTGACTAGCAGAACATTGTCACTATCAATAGCGAACTTGTCTTGAATGTAGTCGATCTTAGCGTTATAGGCATCAATATTGATGGTAATGTCTTCGATACTGTCATGTACGGGAAAAGAAAAGTCATCACAAGTATGAATTTTAATAAAAGGCAAGTCACTACAGGCCATTTGTAGCCAACGCGCTTTATCTTGCAGTGTTACCGGAAATCTAGGATTGGGATTGGGGTGCTGGGTAATGACGATGTGCAATACCTCAACGATTGATGAAGCATGCAAAATGCTACGAATATGTCCTAAATGAAGAGGCTCAAAGTGGCCAATCATCAGTCCTGATTTTTGCATAATAAAATCCTTAGTGGCTTAAGTTACTTAGCTTTAATAATTTAACTTTAATGATTTGAAAGTCATTTAATTTGAAAGCCATTTAAATAGTTATTTTGGTGGTTTGGTTTTGATAAATAGGTCGGTATGTATTTGTTAGTTTTTATCCTTTGTAAGTCATTATACTCCGTAGCACTCGGAAGGATTGTACTGAGCAGGAGGGAGAAACTTAAATTAAAATAATTGTTGTTAAAATAATAAGTTACACATACTCACACTGCGATTTTATCCCTAGTTTTCAGCAAAGGTTTTAGTATAAAGTTACAAAGACAGGGTAAAGTCTAAACAGCAATATTATTAATCAGCGCTATAATAATATAAGTTAGATTCATTAGGGTAGATATAAGCCCGACTGTAACAAACTTATAGAATAGCACAGCCAACCTTTGTTTCCTTTATTGACTTGTTGCCTGTTATTTTTTACAGCTAATTTGGCAGTTTGTTACCGTGTCATTTTAGAAAGGAGAAAGTTGTAATGGCAAGATTAAATAAATTACATCGTTCACGTAATCATCGCATAATTGCTGGCGTTATGGGCGGAGTCGCTGAGTATTTTGGCTGGTCGCCTAATTTGACCCGTATTTTGTTTGTTATTATCTCTAGTGCTAGTGCCGCCGTCCCAGGTATTTTGATTTACTTAATCCTATGGCTCATCATGCCAAAAGCTACTGCAGATTCTTATGTTTAATTTATGCTTAATTGCAGGGGCTTACTAAGCACAGAGACTTATCAGGATATTAGCCAACGCGTAATATCCTGAAACATTACTATAACCTCAGACATTATAAAAAAATATATAATAAGATAATCAAATTAGATAATTCGTATAACTACAATAAGATGAGTGGCCACCTGTTGACCACGATAGCATGCTTTTCCTCCTGCCTAGATGGGCTACCATCTAGGTATTTTTTTGTCTATCATTTGCATCATTTCGACTTACAATATAGATAAAATAGCGTTTTTTTAGTAAGGTGAGCGTATTAAAGTACACCCTTAAAAAAATTGACTCTAAGCGGTCACATTCGACTGGCTTATTCATCCCTATTTTCATTAAAACGTGGCGACATTATGACTTTTCAACAATTGATTTTGACTTTGCAAACTTATTGGGCAGAAAAAGGCTGTGTGGTTTTACAACCTTACGATATGGAAGTGGGCGCAGGGACCTTTCACACTGCGACATTTTTGCGTTCTTTAGGCCCAGAGGTGTGGAACGCCGCTTATGTCCAGCCTTCACGTCGCCCAACTGATGGTCGTTATGGAGACAACCCTAACCGCTTACAACATTATTATCAGTTCCAAGTGGTTATGAAGCCAAACCCACCAAATATTCAAGAGCTTTATTTAGGCTCTTTAGAGGCGATTGGGATTGATACCCTGACCCATGATGTGCGTTTTGTCGAAGACAACTGGGAATCTCCTACTTTAGGGGCTTGGGGCTTAGGCTGGGAAGTTTGGTTAAATGGCATGGAAGTGACGCAGTTCACTTACTTCCAGCAAGTGGGTGGCCTTGAGTGCTTCCCTGTAACCGGTGAAATTACTTATGGTCTTGAACGTCTAGCGATGTACATCCAGGGCGTGGATAGCGTCTATGACCTGGTTTGGACCGATGGCGAATTCGGTAAAGTGACCTATGGCGATGTGTTCCATCAAAATGAGGTAGAGCAGTCGACTTATAACTTTGAACACGCTGATGTGCCAAAGATGTTCGATCTATTTAATTTCTATGAAGAGCAAGCAGATAAGTTGGTAGCAGCAGATCTACCTTTGCCGGCTTATGAGATGGTTTTAAAAGCGTCGCATACCTTTAACTTGCTTGATGCCCGTGGTGCAATTTCGGTAACCGAGCGCCAACGCTTTATTTTAAGAGTGCGTACTTTGGCTCGTAAAGTAGCGCAAGGTTATGTTCAAGCACGCGCTAAGCTGGGTTTCCCATTGGCAGATGAGGCGCACAAAGAGGCAGCCTTGAATAAGTATTTGCCAAAAGATGAGAGCCCTGCGGATGAGAAAGCCGACAAATAATCTTTTAAATTGATTTGTTACAAGCTTTCATACGGTATCGATAGCCTATAAATATTTATAACATCTTCCAAAATAGAGAATTTCATGAGTACAATTTTATTTGAACTGGGTAGTGAAGAGCTGCCACCAAAAAGCCTAAAGCCTTTACGTGATTCATTACAAGCGAGCGTTGAAACTCAATTACAAGACGCTAATATCAGCTATGACCACTTAAAGGTTATGGCAGCCCCTCGTCGCTTGTCCCTACTGATTGAGGGAATCAGTGATAAGCAGCCCGATCGTGTAGAGCAAAAGCGCGGTCCTGCAGTGAAGGCGGCTTATGATGCCGAAGGTAAACCTACGCGCGCCGCTGAAGGTTTCGCCAAAGGCTTGGGTATTGATGTCAGCGAGCTGATGACCATTGAAACTGATAAAGGGGATTACATCGGCTATGAGTTAACCGTTCAGGGTCAAAAGACCACTGAATTGTTGCCGACTATTTTCCAAAATGCTTTAGATAATTTACCTATTGCTAAGCGTATGCGTTCAGGCGCCAGCCGTGAAGAGTTCGTGCGTCCTGTAAAATGGTTGGTGCTAATGCAAGATGACCAAGTTATTGAGGCTTCTATCCAAGGTCTACAAGCAGGCAACCAGACTTTAGGTCACCGTTATCACTCACCACAGCCTATCGTGATAGCGCATGCCAAGGATTATGAAAGCATTCTTGAAGCGAATAAGGTTATCGTTGACTTTGACCGTCGCCAACAGTTAATCGTTGAAGGGGTTAAAAAGCTGTCTGCTGAAGTAAATGCTGAAGCCATTGTGCCTCAAGATTTACTGGATGAAGTGACGGCCTTGGTTGATCTGCCAGTGGCTTTACGCGCAAGCTTTGAAGAGCGCTTTTTACAAGTGCCACAAGAGGCTTTGATTAGCACCATGCAGGCGGATCAAAAGTATTTCTGTTTGACCGATAAAGATGGCAAACTACAGCCTTACTTTATCTTCATTAGTAATATTGAGTCAAAAGACCCCAGCCAGGTGGTCAGTGGTAACGAAAAGGTAGTGCGTCCTCGTTTGGCCGATGCGGAGTTCTTCTTCTTACAAGACCAAAAGCAGCCACTTATCGAAATGTCAGAAAACCTAAAAAATCTGGTATTCCAAGATAAGCTGGGCACCATTTGGGAGAAATCAGAGCGTATTGCTAAGTTGGCAGCAATTATTGCAACCACCTTCAAAGAGCAAAACATTGAAGGCTATTCAGACATTGATGTTGAGCAAACCAAACGAGCCGCCCTGCTGTCAAAAGCAGACTTAACCAGTACCTTAGTGGGCGAGTTCCCAGAGCTTCAAGGTATCGCTGGGACTTATTATGCCCGTTTAAATGGCGAGCCTGAGACCATAGCTGCGGCGATTGAAGAGCAGTACTTGCCTAAGTTTAGTGGCGATGTGTTACCGCAAACGCCCATTGGTATTAGCTTGGCCTTAGCAGATCGTCTAGATACTCTAGTAGGAATCTTTGGCATTGATCAAGCCCCGACAGGATCAAAAGACCCTTTCAGTCTACGTCGCTCAGCCATTGGGGTATTGCGTATCTTAATTGAGAAAAAGCTGCCTATTAACTTAAAAGAGTTAATCGAACAAGCGGTTGAGAACTATCAGGGTAAACTGGCTGACGATCAAAAAACTTTGACTCAAGTTATGGCCTTTATCAACTCACGCTATCGTGCCATGTATACTGAACAAGGTATCAGTGTCGATAGTATTCAAGCTGTCTTGGCCATCAATCCAAACCAGCCTTTAGATTTCGATCAGAGATTACAGGCGGTGAATGAGTTCCATAACTTGCCACAAGCCGCAACTTTGGCAGAGATTAACAAACGGGTTGCCAATATCTTAGCCAAGTCAGAGAGCGAAGTAGGGCAGTCAGTTGATGAGTCGGTATTGGCTGAAGAAGCTGAGAAAACCTTGTATCAAGCGTTAACGGTCGCCAAGACAGAAGTGGCTCCTTTGCAGGCTGAAGCTCAATACAATCAAATCTTGCAGTCTCTGGCTACCCTAGAGGCGCCTTTGACAGGTTTCTTCGACAATGTGATGGTAAATAGTGAAGATGAAGCCTTAAAAGCAAACCGCTTAGCCTTGTTAAAGCAAGTACGCGAGCTATTCTTAACTGTGGCCGATGTCGGTGAGTTACAGATCTAGTTTAGAGGATTTGTTTCGGAACTCATTTCTGAGCTATCGCCTATTGGGCAACTAAAATTAAGGGCATAACGTTTTTGCGTTATGCTCTTTTTTAGCAACTATAAAAGCAGTAACCCATCTCTCTAAACTTCCCAAATCTCGAATCAATCAAACATTAAGGAGGGCTGATAATAATCTGGCAAAGTCTGTATTATCGAGGGAGCGAGCGGCATAAATATTGTAAGTAAAAGTTACAAGTTAACATTACTTATTATTAAAGTCTTGTCGCATAATAGAGTAGCTTGGACTTCTCTAAATTTCATATTACGTTACTTGGATATGCGCTTGTTATGATTGAAAATTGGACACGGGAGCGGGTCACACAGCGAGTGCTGACAGCTACTTTATTGGTGATATTATTCATTCTTTGCTTTAGAGTGGTGCAGTTTTTTATTGTACCCGCTCTATGGGCTGCTATTTTGGCCTACGTGACCTTTCCTGTTTATAATTTCTTTCATCAAAAAGTTAAACTTAGTCCTAATATCAGTGCCGGTATCATGACTATCAGCATATCGCTGATGCTTGGGGTGCCTATTGTGCTTGGTCTTTTTGTGCTGCAACAAGAGGCGGTCAACTTATACAGTAATTTACTGTACAGAATCAAAGTAGGCTACGTTGATTTGCCTGAAGAGATTAAGAATATCCCAGTAATAGGACAGCAAGTTAAAGATATCTTGTGGGAAATTAACAAAGACCCAGAGGCTTCTTTGAGTGCTTTTAGGGCTTGGTTGCAGTCACACTTGTATTATGGGAAAGTCGCCTTAGACGTTGCCTTTAGTACCATGGCCAAAATGGGTATGGCTTTGATGACTATCTTTTTCTTTTACCGCGATGGTATTAGTTTGATGAAGCAAATTCGTCAGGCATTACGTAATATTATTGGTAACCGTATTGATGATTATATTGATTCGGTAGGCTCAACCACTCAGGCAGTGGTTTATGGGATTGGTCTGACCGCATTGGCCCAAGCCATATTGGCAGGTATTGGTTATTATGTCGCAGGGGCGCCTAGTCCTATCTTATTGACCTTGATGACCTTCGTTGTAGCGCTAATTCCTTTTGGTACTCCTTTTGCTTGGATGGGGGTGTCTATTTGGCTGTTGACTCAAGGTCACACCGCTGAAGCTATTGGTTTGGCACTTTGGGGCATGTTGGTAATCAGTTGGGTTGATAACTTAATTCGGCCGATTGTCATCTCTGGTGCTACCAAAATTCCCTTTATCATTATCTTTATTGGGGTATTGGGCGGTTTAACAGCCTTTGGCTTTGTGGGCTTATTTATTGGACCTGTGGTATTGGCCATTGCTTTAGCTGTATGGCGAGAATGGATTAATCAACACCGCAATGTTATTTTTGCACCGTACTATACTAAGCTAAACCAACATCAGTGGAAACCTGCCGACCGTCCCATGTCCTTTGAAATCTCTCCAGAGGTAGTGTCGTTTAGCAAGTATCCATTTGCTGATTCAGCGCTACATGGGGCAGATAAAGTGGATTCAATCAGTAATGATAATTGTAGCGAGCACATAAGCAATAAAAAACCACATATGCCAGAGAGTAGCGAGACGCAGTCAGACGAGGCGACCGAGCAAAAATCGCACCCTCACTCAGATAAGGATTAGTATCTATCATGCTCACTATACTTGCGGATAGTAATATTGCCCATCTACACGATTATTTTAATGAACATATTTTGCAGCAGCCGATTAACGTCATTGCCGTAGCAGGACGTGATATTGATGCCGCTATGATCGCTGAGTACCAACCGAATGCCTTATTGATCCGATCAGTTACTCCGATTAATGCTGAGCTTTTGAAAGATAACGACAGCGTAAAATATGTGGGCTCTGCCACTATTGGCACTGATCATGTTGATCAAGATTATCTACATGAGCGAGGTATTTACTTTTCAAATGCCGCGGGTTGCAGTAAGCACTCGGTAGCGCAGTATGTATTAACCGCTATTTTTAATCTCCGTCCGCAGTATTGGCTCTCTGATAACTCCGGCATAAATGACAGCCAAGCCGTGCCTGTTAAACTGGGTATCATTGGTCTAGGCAATATAGGCAGTACTTTAGCAGGGTATGCAGCAGACCTTGGTTGGCAGGTGCTCGGCTATGACCCTTTATTGCCAACCTCTGATATTAATAATGCCAGCTTTGAGCAACTATTGACCCAAAGTGATGTCATTAGCCTACATGTGCCCCTAACTCGAGCTGCAGATAGCGACTATCCAACTTATCACTTGATAGATAAACAAGCATTGGCAAAAATGGCTAATACCACGATATTGATAAATTCAGCGCGTGGGCCAGTGATTAGCGAAGCAGAATTACTGCTCGAACTTGAGCAAAACCCTCAGCGTCAAGTAGTACTAGATGTTTTTGAGCATGAACCGATTGTCCCCGCTGAGCTACTTAATAAGTTAACCATTGCCACACCGCATATTGCTGGCTACACGCTGGAAGGTAAATTGCGTGGCACTCAAATAATTTTCGATAAGTTTTTAACTGTCTTTGGACCTCAAGGGTCGGGAGAAGTCGCCATACAATCTGCGTATTTGATGGATGAACTATTACCAGAGAATCCGTATCGCTGGCAGCAGTTAAAACAGGCGCCAGAGCAGCTGGCTAAATTTTATGATATTAAAGCCGATGATGCTTTGTTAAGAGAAAGTATTAACAGTGAAGCTCAAGCCGTATTAGCTAAAAAATTTGATGGTCTGCGTAAAAATTATGCGCTGCGCCGTGAGTGGCTATTTGAGCGTTAACAATTTTATGCTCGTCTTTTAAAGTCTTCCCTGACTCAATAGATTTTCAAACGGGGCCCTTAATTGGGCCTTATTTAATATAAGTACATTAAGAGTAAGCCATGTCTAATTCCATATCGTCTGTCTCTACTACTGAAAACCAGGACTATCAAAGCTATGCGCCTTCAATGAGCTTACAAATGGCGGTTAAGCGGGCTCAACTTATGGCGCAAATTCGTCAGTTCTTCGCAGAACGTCAGGTGCTTGAAGTACAGACTCCGTTAATGTCGCAGGCAGGAAATACCGATGTCTTTGTGCCGTCGATATCGACTAACGTTACGGTGCAAGATAAGCCACAAACCCATTATCTACATACCTCTCCTGAATTCGCAATGAAGCGAATGCTGGCAAGTTGGAAGGTAGCGATTTATCAAATTTGTCCGGTATTTCGAGATAATGAAGTGGGTAGTCGTCATAACAGCGAGTTTACCATGCTTGAGTGGTATCGCCCTGGTTTTGATCTTGAGGCACTGGCTGCTGAGTTGTCTGATTTATTGGCTGCAGTTTATGGACAGCCACAAACTTTGGTTGAATATAGTTACAGCCAAGCATTTATGGATTATGTTGGGCTTAATCCGCTGACAGCAAGCCTTGAGTCATTGATTGAGGTAGCAGCTGAGCATGGCTTCGCTGGCTTAGATTTGGGCGAAGACCGTCAGGGCTGGCTAGATGTGTTATTCAGCCACTTGGTTGAACCTAACCTCGGGTTTCAGTCACCGACACTGATTACCGACTACCCGCCTGCTACTGCTGCTTTGGCTAAAGTAGAAAAGGATGAAATAGGCAACAACGTTGCCAAGCGCTTTGAGCTGTATATCAATGGCATTGAAATTGCCAACGCCTATGATGAGCTGGCAGATGGAGCTGCGCTACAAGCCCGATTTGAAGCGGACAATGAAGAGCGAGCTCAACGCGGGCTACCTATAATGCCCATTGATGAGCATCTGATAGCCGCCAGTGATCATCTGCCAGCGTGCAGTGGGATTGCCTTGGGCGTAGACAGACTGTTAATGGTAGTAACAGGGGCCAAAGGCATTGATGAAGTTATTGGCTTTGGTATTGGTTTGGCCTAAGCCATTAGCTGATATTTGCTACTGCCTCGGTAATATCATTGTCACCATTTTGAATGCTAAATACTTTTTTAAAGGTGTTTTCTGCTGTCAATACTGCCGCTAAAGTAGCAGCGACATCTTTAATGGCGTTTTCACCTGCGGAGTCTGCATTAATGGTAATTTTGCCTGTGGGTTCGCGTTCTTTTAACGCACCGGCTTGAACAATGGTGTAATCCAAGGTGCTGTTCTCAACCAAATATTGGTCAGCATAATGCTTAGAGATGTAGTAGTCTTTTAACTCATTAATACCTGGTAGAGTCCATTTGCTAGTGTCTAACGAGAATACCGTGCTCAACATGATATAGCGTGTCAGCCCCTTAATTTGAGCGGCTTGCATGGTCTTAACTGCGCCATGTAAATCCACTTCTAACACTGCCTTGCCTCCTGAGCCTGCTGTGAAATATACGGCATCAAAGTTACCCGCTATTTGTTTGGCAATCTCTTCTTTGTCGGCGGTTAAATCTAAGGTCAGATGAGTGTAATTGTCGTTCTCGAATAAACGCTTATCATCCCGTGAAGTGCCGGTTACTTTATGGCCTTTTTCCAAAAGTTGTTGTACCAATTCAGAGCCTACTCGGCCACTGGCGCCAATAACTAAAATATTCATAAGTACTTTCCTATTATCGTTTCTAGTTGTTTTTAATTTTTTAGCTCTATATAACTAATCGGATGCCGTGTATTTCAGCATTAATTCACAATAATTAGGGTATCAACAATAGCGATGTTATTGGGTGAAAGGTTGTAGGCAACACACTAGAGATTGGTTGCAGAGTGTATAGGCTTTGCAAGTCGATAGCCGACAATCCATATTAATAGTGAGAAGCTAGGTAGGTATTAAGAGACATTAAGCAACATTAAGCAAAGATAGGCCACTCAACAAATAAGTTCAGAGCCAGTAAGGTAAAATTAGCAGTATTGATAAAATTAGTGCGCTAAAAGCTTAGCGCACTAATTTATTTAACCCATCAGCAAATTGCTTTTTATCTTTATCAGAGTAGGGTTTTTGACCGCCCATCTGAGTTAAATCAAGCACCCCTGTTGAGCGCATGGTGTCCATAAAGTCGCGGGCATTTAGTTTTTGCTTGATGTTGTTCTTGTCATAGATAATGCCATGTGGGGTGAGAACCTGTCCGCCATTATCGAGCACATCATTGGCCAGAGGAATGTCACTGGTAATTACTAAATCACCTGGAGCGACATTATCAGCAATGTAGTCATCAGCGACATCAAAACCTGAGCCGACCACTTTCATGCTGATAAGCGGTGACTTACGCACTTTGATGGGCTGATTGGCCACAAAAATAGCCGGGGTATTGGTGCGTATCACGGTTTTGGTGATCAGATCTTTCACCACCAACGGGCAAGCATCAGCATCAATCCAGATGGTCATACCGCTATTTGAGGTATTACTCATTACTAAAGACCCATTTTGTTGGGTAGAATAGCTATCAACTGCTCCAATGCGCCTTCAAGCTTAGCCACATCATTTGGCATCAAGGTAATGTGGGCAATCTTACGATCGGGACGTTCTTCTTTGTGGTAAGTATGATAGTGAGCCCCATCAATGGCCAATACATCAGCTAGCTTTGGATATTCGCCCAATACGTTAACCATCACTGAAGGGTAAACGTTATCGGTATCACCAAGGGGTAATCCGACCACAGCACGTACGTGGTTTTCAAACTGACTGGTAACCGCGCCCTCAATACTCCAATGTCCTGAGTTGTGCACACGAGGTGCAATCTCATTGGCTAGAATAACGTCTTTGCCGTTCTCATCTTTGCTCACAAATAGCTCAAGCGCCATAGTTCCCACATAATCTAAATGGGTCATTAAAGTTTCAATGGCTTTTTTTGCTTCAGGTAACAAATGACTGGTGCCCACAGCGGGAGCATGAGAGGTGGCCAAAATACCGGTATGATGATTGTTCTCTACCAAGTCATACGTACGGATTGACCCATCTTGAGCACGGGTAGCAATGATAGAAACTTCACGGCTAAAGTTAATAAATCCCTCAGCAATCAACGGAGCTGGAGTAGGGGTTAGATTGCCTTTGCCACTCACTGCATCCCCCAATGTTTTCCAAGCTTCTGTGATATCGGCTTCAGTTTTAACCACAAACTGACCTTTGCCATCGTAGCCCCCTCGACTAGTTTTCAATACCAAAGGCAATCCAAGCTGATCACTCGCTGCTTTAAGCTCTGCTTTCGAGCTGACACTCATAAACGGAACCGTCTTGATATCAAGCTCATTAAACAAGCTTTTTTCACTTAAGCGGTCTTGAGCCACCTCCAGAGCTTGCGGGGGTGGGAACATGCCTTGTTTTTTACCCGACTCAGACAGTTGTTTTAAGCGGGCTACTGTTTCTGCTGGGGTGTTTTCAAACTCTAAAGTAAAGACATCTGCTGCAGCGATAAAGTCTTCAAGCTGTTCGCTGCTGAACACTTGGCCATACAAAGACGCAGGACAATTTGGTGCATCTTCTAAAAAAACACAACGATAACCTAACGGTAAGGCGGCAGCGGCCAGCATCATACCGAGTTGACCGCCACCAAGAATACCAATAGTGCGGATGGTTTGGGCTACAGGATAAGCATTAGCTGTGGTCATATTCGGCTCTTAATACAGTTAAAGGGGATAGAAAAATAATAAAATAAATACAACGTAATGGGTCAATACAAGGCAGATAAAAGAGGATTGTAAAAACAAAAAGGTGCTAATAGCACCAATTTGTTGAATAATTACTAATCACTCAAGTATAGCAAAATTAGCTATTGATTACGCCAGGTGTCGGGCTAGCTAAGACAGTCTCAGTTTGGTTTTGACGGAACTCTATCAGTTGTTTGGCTAGAGACTCATCTTGTAAGGCTAAAATTTGAATGGCCAATAGACCCGCATTATAAGCCCCCGCTGTGCCAATGGCTAAAGTGCCTACAGCAATGCCTTTGGGCATTTGTACAATAGACAGTAGGCTGTCCCAACCACTTAGAGTCGAGGACTTAACGGGCACCCCTAAGACGGGTAGCTCAGTTTGACTGGCACACATACCAGGCAGGTGAGCGGCACCACCAGCACCAGCGATGATGACTTGTAAGCCTTTGTCTTTAGCAGACTTAGCATAATCAAATAGTTTATCGGGAGTACGGTGCGCTGAAACCACTTCGCATTCAAAGGGTACACCGAACTCTGCCAATAATTGTACGCCCAAACTCATGGTGGCCCAATCAGATTGTGAGCCCATGATAATCCCTACTTTTGGTGCGCCAGCTGGAGATTTAATTGGCCCAAGAGGGGCTTCTTGCAATTTGGTTGTGGCATTTGCCATGGCTTGAGTTTCCTTGCAAAAAACATTCATCATACAAAACTTTTGGATTAATAAAAAGACTTTTATCAGTCAGTATATTGCACAAAGTTTTCGGGGGATAGAGGGTAAGGGTTATTGGTATCAAAGCGGTAGGCGGTTAAATAGCCTGTGCCTGCCGCTGAATAGTCAGTACAGACCACTTGATCGCTTAGCGGAGCAGGGGTGCCTGTGAGCCAATAATGACCGATAAATACCGGTTTGTTGGTCTTTAAACGAAAGTCTAAGTCCTTTACCAGTGCCTGCTGAGGAATTTGAGCCAAGTCGGAACGTGGGGCTCGAGCAATGTCGACAATCCGCTTTCCTTGTAGCTGATCCTCCCACCATTTTACCCGTACACGGCTGCGTACAGCACCATCTTTATCAGTGAAGCTTACTCCATCGGGCAAAGGTATCTCCACCCCCTTAAGCACCCGCTCTAAAGCATCATATTCTACAGAATGCTTCTGCCCTGTGCGCTGCAAAGCTTCTGCCGTGAGACGATTGTCAGCAGTTAGCATGGGTTTTAATAGTGCCATATTATCGACATCCCAACAGGCATGAACAAAACAGGCATGCTCGGTCTCAATCCATAATGGCAGCTCAGAAAATCTACTAAGCCAGTACTTATGAGCCTCAGAACCAAAAGGCACCTCATCTAAGAAGGCTTGGTGCTGGCGGGTATGGGTCTCATTATGACGGCGCAAATACAGGTTTTGGGTAGAATCTTGCTGCTGCATGGCGGTTTCATCAACCGTGGCATAGGCCAGAGCATTGTATTCATGGTTGCCCATGACTGCGTCAGCGACGCCAGCATCTAACATGGCATAGACAATTTCAAGAGACTCAATTTCCTGTGGGCCACGATCCATTAAGTCTCCGATAAAAATAGCACGGTGCCCTTCCGGGGGCTGGTAATAATGTAGATCCAAAGTTTCATGCTGGGTCAAAGTGTAGCCCAGTTTGGTGAGTAGGCCTTTTAATTTATCGGCATGACCATGAATGTCGCCAATAACATCATAAATCATAGGCTGATTCCTTAAATAGAGGAAATGGCTTATTTATTTTATATTTTGTATGTTAGCTTTATGGTTTGATAGTAACTATAACCTAAGTCAATGACAACCTTCGGAGTTGGCATTGCTACCTCAATAAAGCTATAAAAACAAAAAAACACCCGGAGGTGTTTTTTTGTTTAAGCTACTGACTGTCTCAGCTAGTGACGATAAATTTTGTAATTCATCACACTACTTGATAGTAGTTTAACAGTCCTAGATTTAACGTCAATTAACTGCTCTAAATCTGGTCAAGTCTTAAGTTCTACGTGAAATGAAGCTAACAATGAATAGGATCACTGCGATTACTAAGAAAATGTAAGCGAAGTCTTGACTCAAGCCTGCTACACCGCCGAAGCCTAGCAAACTTGCTATTAAAGCGATTACCGCAAATATAATGGCCCATCTAAACATAACACACTCCTTGTAAAGCTGAAATATTATTTCAGATTTTAAAATTGGTTTCTGATTTTTTTTTGATTTGTTGTAATGCTTACAATTAATAAGCATGATTTATAATAACTGATGGGAAAAACAATATGGTGACTTATTGTTATACATTCAGTGTGCTATTGTTATGTTGTAGCAAAGATTTATATATTACGCCCTCTTTTTATCAGAGCTTGTGTTATTAGGGCTTGTGTTATTAGGATTTGTATTAAACCGTATTCTTAACCCCACAAACTACAACAAAAGGAGCACTATGGATTGGTCAAAATGGTTTTCAATGGACTGGAGTCAAGTAGGGGGTATCGCCTTATCAGCCATAGGTATTTACTTTGGCTTGATACTATTTACCCGTTTGATGGGGCTGCGTAGCTTTTCTAAGCTATCGAGCCACGACTTTGCGATGACAGTAGGTATTGGTAGCATTTTGGCTTCAACGGTCCTGTCTAAGTCTCCTTCTTTATTACAAGGGCTGGTGGCGATGGCAATGTTGTTTCTATTGCAGGCCATGGTGTCGATGATACGTCGTAAAGTTAAGCCTCTAAAAGACCTAATTGATAATGAGCCTGTGGTACTGATGGCGCATGGTGACTATTATTGGGATAATATTAAGCAGGCCAGTTTATCAAAGAGTGACCTCCATCAGGTACTTCGAAAAAATGGCATCAAGTCTAAATCTGAGATATTCGCTGTAATCATGGAAACCACAGGAGATATTAGCGTTATCAAGCAAAATGACACCGCTGCTGATAGGGCTTTATTCGATGATGTTCGAGACTGTGAGTATTTGCTTAATCCTACCCAAAATAAATAGTCTGAAGGCCTGCTTTTCACATATATAAAGGTAGGGCCCATAACCCAGAATTTTAGACCATGAATAAATTATCCTTAAAAGACCGCTTAATGGCACCGCTGATAGAGCCCTATGCTCGTTATTTGCATGCTGATTTATTGCACTCAATTAGATTGGGGGCAGCGGTCGTTGCTTCTTTGATATTCAGTCAAGTTACACAAATTCCGCATTCAGAATGGTCTACCATTACCGTGTTTGTTATTTTGGGCTTGCTGCAATACCAAGGAGCCATTTATACCAAAGCCAAAGAGCGGGTGTTAGGGACTCTACTGGGTATTGCAGTGGGCTTAGGTCTGTTATGGATTAATCACCAGCTCCAAGGCTACTTTGGGGTAGCGTGGTTATATTATGTGTTGGTGGGCGTCATTAGCGGGGTGATAGGCTATTACTCCATTAAGCAGCTGGGCTATATTGGGCTGTTAACAGGGATCACCATGTGTATGGTCATCTCTAGCTATAATAGTATTGGCCCTGATGGCGTAGCACGGGCTTTTAATGTGTTAATTGGCACCCTATTTGCGGTAGCAGCCACTTTAATAGTGCCCCTAAAGTCGACCTTAATGTGGCGGTTTTTATTGGCGAAGAATCTAGATGCTTGTGCTGATATGTATGATGGGGTAGAGGACTATATCTCAGACCCAAGCTTAGATCAGCGTTTTGCTGAAGCGGAGGTTACAGAAAGTGAGGCGGCAGATAATGAGCTAAATAAACACCACCCAAGCTCGGTTGGGGTTACTAGTCTAGATAGTCAAAATGTACAGCTGGACTTAGGGGCCACTACCGTAACGGCCATTGAGGGCGTGACCAATACTGCGTCTGCCACCTATGTTAATAAAGACATGGTGGAGCAGTTTAAAGAGATCAATAAGCGCCTGTTGCGGGTAAGAGGTCATATCGAAGCTACGGCCAAAGAGTCTGGGATAGACACTCCGGATCTGGATATGATTCAGCGGACTCATCGTAATATCATTGGTACCATTGACTTACTATTGAGTGCCGCCCCAAAGCTTGCGCACAGCCCTATTGATGAAGAAAACCGTATTTTGGTGGATCATTATCACCAAGAATTAACCCAAGGCATGCGCCACATTGCGGCTGTGTTACGTAGCCCTAGTGATCAGGAATTTCGTCCGATTACCCGCATTAAGGTTTCAGATTATCCTAGTGTGCAGACTCTACCTTTTGAATGGCAAGGCTATTTTTGGTTAACCCAGACCTTGCAGGGCCAACTGCAAAGTTTGAGCGATTTGCTACAACAAACTCAAGCACAATGGTATAGAGGGTCGGGCCTTCGTTATCAGCGTCAAGAGCAGCGTCGTATTCATGCGCATGGTAGAGAGAGCGATCTGGATTTATAAAAATGGGATTGATTAAAGCGTAAATAAGCCACCAGATAACCTATATTAATCACAACACATCCCACATCCTAAATAAGATAGATATAACAGTACCTGTTGGGGTTAGGGCAGTGGAGAGCCATTTATAATGAGTGATTATTTTGAAGACAAACAGCGACGGATTAATGAGTTTGTAGCACGGGCCAATCTGATACTGGGCAGTGACCCGCTTTGCTATACCGGCCATTTTATTACCGGACAAGTGAAACATCCCGATATGCTTTTTGTTAGCATTAACCCTGGCCACAGTAATCGAGAGGATTGGGGCGATATTGAGGCTCGTCGGGCTCAAGCCGTAGTCAAAGATTTCGAAGCGGTTCCTTGCAAATACATTAAGGATGTTGAGAGAGGCAGTCGTTATGCCAATCGTATTGTGGAGGTGATTTGTGGCGGCAATATAGAACGCTTACAGCACTGCGCCGAGACCAGCTTTGTGTCCTATTTTGCCGCTCCTAAAGAGCAGGTGCTACAAGCGCAGTTGGCAGGATTACCGCTTGAGATGCAGCAGGAGCATCAGGCACTAACCCGGCTCGACATTGAGGAAATTAAGCCTAAGCATATTATATGTATGGGCTGGCGAGCGTTTGATCGATTTTTAGAGCAGTATGGAGAAGGGCAGGAAGTTACGGTAAAGCAATTGCCGTTGATGGGAAAAATGGAGCCCTATTATGCTTATACCGAGGTGGCTGGCGTTCCGGTGCATGGTTTACGTCATTTATGCACTAAGCTGACCCAACAGATGCGCGCTGAGCTAGAGCAAAGGTTCTCAGAAATCTGGTCCCAAATGAACTCTACCCCAGATTAAAGCTATATTTAAATTAAAGTTATATTCAAGGCTATAGCCTTCAATAATAGGTGGCGTATGGCCCGCCCAAAGCCTCTCATGATGTTAATGAGGGGCTTTTTTTATTGATTTGAGTAAATCAGGCTGCGCTATTTAAAGCTATACCTATCTTTTTTTAGTAAAAAAATCAAGTCTGAAGTACAGCGATTTTAATAAAAAAAACTTGTTTTTTAAGAGATTGTTTTGCTGAAACCTTTATTTATAAAGGGCTTTTACTACAAACTATTTTTTTTGTGAACTGAAAGTATTTGTTTCCAATTGGTAAATGTGTTTCAATCGCCGCTTTCAAATTTTAAGTTTCAAGCTTTAATTTTTTCATTTTTACACCTGGAGTGACTGTAAGTCACATGGGCAAACCTTTATGTAAATTTTACCGATTTTTTCGAATAGGAGTAACAACCCATGCAAGGAAGTGGTTCACCAAACTCTAATTTTGAGTCGAGTGCTAACAGCTCGCGCATGCAGCGATTTTTGAAAGGGGTAGAGTGGCTAGGTAACTTATTACCTCACCCAGTCATTCTATTTGTTTGGATGTCGGTGTTTTTATTAATCTTATCGGCCATATTGTCTTATTTTGGGGTCTCCGTTATTGACCCTAGACCCGCGGACACGGCTGATCGTTCTGCAGACGGTATGATATATGTGGTCAACCTACTAAATGGAGAAGGTCTGGCCCGTATAGTTGAAAACTTAGTAACCAACTTCACTGGATTCGTGCCTTTAGGCACTGTTTTGGTGGCGTTATTGGGTGTGGGTATTGCTGAATACTCAGGCATGATTTCAGCGGCCATGCGTGGTCTTGTAATGAATGCTCCGAAGAAGATGGTGACGTTAACCGTTGTTTTCGCGGGTATTATGTCTAACACCGCCTCTGAGCTTGGTTATGTGGTATTGATTCCTTTAGCAGCGATGATTTTCCACTCTTTAGGGCGTCACCCATTGGCAGGGTTAGCTGCCGCCTTCGCTGGGGTCTCAGGGGGGTATAGTGCTAACTTACTACTGGGCACAGTGGATCCATTATTATCGGGGATTACTCAAGAGGCTGCTCGCATTATTGACCCAGCTTATGTGGTGGGTGCCGAAGCAAACTGGTACTTTATGATAGCCAGTACTTTCCTAATTAGTGGTCTAGGTTATTTTGTCACCGAAAAGATTGTTGAGCCAAGCTTAGGGAAATATAACCCCAATGATGCAGAGGATGCCTCTGTGTTAGACAATCAAATTGAAAAGGTCTCGGCTGTTGAGAAAAAAGGGCTTATCTGGGCCGGTATTAGCATGCTAATCTTCTGTGGGTTATTGGCCTGGACCATCGTTCCTGCAGATGGTATTTTACGTCACCCAGAAACCGGACTGGTTTCAGGATCACCTTTCTTAAATGGGATTGTGGTCTTTATCTTTGTGTTTTTCGCTCTACCAGGTTATATCTACGGTAAAATCACCGGTAGCATCAAGAATAACCAAGATGTGGTCGATGCCATGAGCGATTCTATGAAGTCGCTAAGCATTTATATTGTACTGGTCTTTTTTGCCGCGCAATTTACTGCCTTCTTTAAGTGGTCAAACTTAGGATCAGTAATGGCCGTAGCTGGGGCCACTTTCTTGAATGATATCGGCCTAACCGGTCCTTTACTACTGGTTGGTTTTATCTTAATTTGTGCGGTTGTTAACTTAATGTTGGGTTCAGCTTCGGCTCAGTGGGCCATTACTGCCCCTATTTTTGTACCGATGTTGATGTTGACCGGTTATGCACCCGAGATGATTCAAGCCGCTTATCGTATTGGCGACTCAACCACTAACATCATCACTCCAATGATGAGTTACTTTGGTCTTATTCTAGCGGTGGCTATGCGCTATAAAAAAGACACGGGAGTCGGGACGCTTATGGCAATGATGTTGCCTTATTCGATGATATTCCTATTCGGTTGGACGGTTTTATTCTGTGTCTGGGTCTTTGTTCTAGGCTTACCTGTGGGCCCTGGCGCGGAAACTTTCTACCCAGCCCGCTAAGCTTCAATCGAAAAAAGTCGAACTTTGCTTAAAGACCTTCATCTAGTATGAAGGTCTTTTTTTTTGCTAAGTATCTAGGGATAAAGCTAAGGAGAGTAGAGGACTTGTTATGAAAGTAATAAAAGCTATTGCTGTAAAGTGGATATGCACTGTTGACTGATAATGACAACTTTGAGGGTTGATTATAGAAAGTAAGACTCTATATAAATACTAAATATTTAATAAATTTGGTTTAGTATTGATTGTTAATGATCAGCTATAACCTTTTACCTTATATTAGCTTTTTACCATAAAGAGGATCGTTATGGGCATCAATAACTCACAGTTGGCACCCCAAACCCAATCTAAGCTTGATAGTACTGAGGATAGTACCAAGCCAACCGTAACGCCTCGACATCCTGAGTCTCGGTTACAATCAGACTGGCTATTCTTACTAGAGAAACTGCCTGCCAATCAGTGGTACTCCTCTGACTATGCTTATAAAACCTCAAGCTGGTTAAACGTACATACCAATATTCGTAAGCGCCAACGTATCTTGCGCCAGTTAAGTGAAGAATACTTGATGGGCGCCTTAAACTGGGACAATTATCGGACCCAAATTCTGCAGCGTATTAGCATGCATGTGCTGAAGCTACATCAGCATCATAGCGTTGAAGATCATGGGTTCTTCCCAGAGTTTGTGAGCTTATATCCGCAGTTAAAGGCAGGTTTTGAGATACTAGAACGAGATCATGTGAGACTTAATGCTTTGTTGGATGAAATGCAAAGCTTAAATGATGAGCTGGCAAAGGCACAGAGTGAAGATAAGGCTTTGGCAGACCGCTTACATGCTAATTTAATTACCGGAACTGATTTTTTATCGCAGCATTTGACCGATGAAGAGGATTTGGTGGTGCCTATATTGGCATTACGTTGATGAGGGTAACGCCAATATAGAAACTGAGGCTATAAGCTATAAGCTATAAGCTATAAGAACTCTACTTTGGCCCCTTCTTCAATCGTTCCATATAGCCCAAGCGCATCCCAGTTGGTTAGACGCACACAGCCTGACGAGTTTTGACGGCTGATTCTTTCAGGATTAGGTGAGCCATGAATGCCATAGCTGGGTTTGTTAATACCAATCCAGACTCGGCCTACTGGGTTATTCGGGCCGGGTGGTAACACACTGTTTTCATTACTAAAGTCCTTGTTATAAGTCGGATCTTTGATACGACTAAGGACTTTATATTCCCCCTCTGGGGAAGGCTTATACACGCTTCCCATCGTGGTAGGATAGCTGGCTACCAACTCATCTTTATCATTGTAGGCATAGAGTAAGTTTTTGGCTTTAACCGCTACCACTCTATGCACTTCTTGCTCATTGGGCTGATAAGGGTTGTACACTAAGATGGTGTTGCCTTCCTCAAATGGGGTCTCAGGATTCAGCCTTAACAGCAGACCTTGACTCATATGAAATTTCTCAGCCACAGCTTCAAGGACGCTGGTGAACTGCTGTCCTTTGGGATGCGAAATTAAAGTCACGTCTTCCTTGGTCAAGTCATAATTAACCAATACAGGCTGAGAGGTAACCGTTTCGTCTTCAGTGAGTTTGGCCCAAGTCTCAGGGGTCATCTGGCCATCAGCTTCAAGTCCGTTTCTTTCCTGAAATACCTGCAAAGCTTTAATGACATTCTCACCGAAGCGGCCATCGACAGCGCCCACAGAGTGATGGTTGTAATTAAGTAAGCCTTGGATCTTGATAATTAAGTTCTCATCTAAGATGGCATCAGGGGTCCATTGAGCGCTATTTACCTGTTGTGCTTTTTCAGGCAGAGCGTCTAAGCTGTAAGGCACTTCTTGGAAAGCCTTGGCCAAACGTAGCTGTGATTCAGTTTCACCAATAAACTGTTGACTGACATTGGGTTTGAACTGTTTAACAGGCTCGGCCGGCTGTTCTATCTCAGATTCAAGGGAGGCTTCAGGTGTCAGCACCCCCAAAATATCTTCTTTCATCTGCTCAATGGAGCCAGTTTCCCCCCCAGGAGTTTCACTGTTTGAAGGCGAGCAGCCAGTTAGGACTACTGAGCTCATTAAAGCAGACATAATTAACATACGGCTTGGCAAAGGTTTACGCAAAGGCAGTAGTCTTAAATGAGAGGACATCGAAAACATTACTGTACTCACTTCAAAGGTTATCAGAGGAACAACGCTATTTACCAGTTAGGGTAAGCAGCAGAGTAAACGGTTACTCTGCCACCTCAATATCATTCACATTTTGGAAACCACGGGGAAGTTGACCGCCCCGGTTGCCACGTTTACCCGTATAGTTGGCCAAGTCCATAGGCTTTAAGGTCACATGACGTTTACCTGCAGTGACGGTTAAGCTGTCTTCATGATGCAGAGCTGTAACGGCGATAACCTCTTCCCCTGATTTTAGATTAATCAGTTTATTACCCTTACCGCGTTGCTGTTCCGGCAACTCATCTATCGCAAATATCAATAAATAACCTGCGGAAGTCACCACGGCAATTTGGTCTTGCGCCGCTACCTCACGTTGCTCATCTTCTGCGGTATCAGACTTAACATCGATATAGGCCACTTTTAAAAGCTTGGCATCTTCATCGAAATTAATGACGTTTTTACCCGCTTTTTGATTGGTCTCTAGATTGCCTAAGGTGTTAATAAAGCCATAGCCTTGCGAGCTGGCTAATATAATACGTTGTTGTTCATCACCAGCCAAAAGCTGCTCAAAACTAGCACCAGCTGCGGGTTTTAACACGCTGGTTAATGGATCTCCCTGGCCCCGAGCAGAGGCTAGGGTATGGGCATCAATGCTATAGCTGCGACCGGTACTGTCCATGATATGGATTTTTTCATTAGACTTACTTCGTACATGGGCTTGATAGCTGTCACCCGAGCGAAAGCTCATGCCAGTGGCATCAACATCGTGACCTTTGGCAGCCCGAATCCATCCTGCTTTAGATAATATAGCTGTGATGGGTTCACTAGGTACTAAGTCTGACTCTTTAAGCGCTGTGGCCTCTTTACGCTCTACTACTGGCGACATGCGAGGGTTACCATGCTCCTTCATATCCGCCTCTAATTCTTCAATTATTAGATTAGTGAGGCTTTCAGGGTTGTCTAGTAGCTCTTGGATAGTGGCGCGCTCGGCCTCAAGCTCGTCTTTCTCAGTACGAAGTTCAATCTCTTGAAGACGGGCCAATTGACGCAGGCGAATGTCTAAAATAGCATTGGCCTGAATTTCGCTTAAATCATAGCGGCTCATCAGCTCCATTTTAGGATCGTCTTCTTCACGAATAATGCGAATGACTTCATCAATATGAAGATAAGCAATCAGTAAGCCAGCTAAGATGTGCAATCGTTTATCGATTTTGTCTAAGCGGAACAATAGGCGACGGGTGACCACTTGACGGCGGCTGATCAGCCACTCTTCTAAGATCTCTTTTAAGTTCTTGACTTGAGGTTTGCCATTTAGGCCAATCATGTTCATATTAACACGATAGCTGGTTTCAAGATCAGTGCTGGCAAATAAGTGGCTCATCACTCGGTCCACATCGACTCGCGTAGAACGAAGCTCTAGCACGATACGACAAGCATTTTCATGATCCGACTCATCATGGATATCCACCACCCAAGGCAGCTTCTTCTCTATCATCAGTTTGGCAATCTGCTCTTGAATTTTATTGCCAGAAACTTGATACGGTAGGGCATCAATGATAACTAAGTTTTTTTCTTGTTTATCGACATGATAAACCGCTCGCATTTTATAGCTACCGCGTCCCGACTCATACATTGCCTGTAAATCTTTTTTGGGCGTAATAATTTCGGCCGCTGTCGGTAAGTCAGGAGCTGGCAATGACTGCGTCAGCTGCTTGACCGATAATTCTGGATTTTTTAGCAGACGAATGGCCGCTCGAACCACCTCATTTAAGTTATGTGGAGGGATATCAGTGGCCATACCCACAGCAATACCTGTGGTGCCATTTAATAAGATATTGGGTAAGCGAGCGGGCAGGGTAACCGGCTCTTGCATCGAACCATCAAAGTTATCTTGCCAGTCGACGGTGCCTTGTCCAAGCTCTGCCAGTAAGGTATTGGCATAGGCAGACATTTTGGCTTCGGTATAACGCATGGCCGCAAAAGACTTAGGGTCATCGGGGCTACCCCAGTTACCTTGACCGGTGATTAAAGGGTAGCGATAACTAAAAGGCTGCGCCATCAAAACCATGGCTTCATAACACGCAGTATCACCATGCGGGTGGTATTTACCTAAGACGTCACCGACGGTACGTGCCGACTTTTTGGGCTTGGTGGTGGATTTCAGTCCCAACTCACTCATGGCATAAATAATACGGCGCTGTACCGGCTTTAAACCATCGGCAATATGCGGTAAAGCTCTATCCATAATCACGTACATGGCATAGTTCAGATAAGCCTGTTCTGTGAACTCTGCTACAGAGCGAGTGTCCATCGCTTCATTAGGAATAACAGCTGAAGAGGGTGGGATATTTGAAATATCAGACATAATCAGTAATTTTGCCTTGTTTTATATGAAAAAGTTTTTAGGGGTCTGTAAAATAGAAGGTGTTGTTGTTTTAAGGTGTTTTAAAGTATAGAGCAGTCTTTATAGTATCGTTAGATAGGGGTATTATAGCAGTAGCGGCGCGCTATCCACTATATAGTTAGCGTATCGTATAGGATATCCGCTAAATTAAAAAGACAATATGAATTCTATGCGTCAACTGATGACGTTGGATTTAATAGGTTAAATAACTTAGTCAGTCATGCCTATTTTTGATTTTTATTAACATATTAGTTGTCATATAGAAGTTAAATGGTGTATTTTAGATACAAAAATACCACTAGTGGCTATTTTATTGTTATTACACAATAAATTATGCTAATGAATTAAAAAGTTTAAGTAGGATTTTAGGAGTTTTACAGATTATGGACAATCAAACCACTCAATTTCGCCGCAATGAAAGACCCTGGTTAAAAACTTACGAAAAGTTTGGCATGGAATACGATATTCAAATGCCACCAGCCAACACCTCTTTAATTGAAATCTTTGAAGAAAGCTTTGTTAAGTATAAAGGCAAAATCTCTTTTGTCTGTATGAATCAAGAGCTATCATTTGATAATTTAGACACCTACAGCAAAAACATTGCCGCTTACTTACAGTCACTGGGTCTAAAAAAAGGCGATAAAGTGGCGGTAATGATGCCCAACATTCTACAATCTCCAATTTGTATCCTAGGCGTTATCCGTGCCGGTTTCGTTTTGGTGAACGTCAATCCTCTCTATACCACTCATGAGCTTGAGCATCAGCTAAAAGATTCAGATACCAAAGCCCTTATTCTCCTAGAAAACTTTGCAAAAACTTATGCTGATATTGCTAGCAAGACCGTGGATCATGTGGTCGTTGCGTCTATGGGCGACTTAATGAGTCCGGTAAAAGGCTTTATCGTTAATACTGTGGTTCGCCATGTGAAGAAAATGGTACCTGCTTACAATATTCCAGGCAGCGTTAACTTCAAAAAAGCGATGAAAGTTGGGGCCAAAAAGAAATACAAACGTCCTACCGATATTGGTTTAGAAGATGTAGCGGTACTGCAATATACTGGGGGTACCACAGGGGTTGCTAAAGGGGCAATGTTAACTCATGGCAATTTAATTGCTAACCTGATTCAAGCCGACACTTATATTGGCGATGCTTTTGACAAGTATGAGAAATTGAATGAGCAGCCGGTTATTATGACTGCTTTACCCCTATATCATATTTTCTCATTTACGGTTTGCTGTATGTACGGGCTGCGCACAGGAGGCATTAACTCATTGGTGCCCAACCCACGTGATGGCAAAAGCTTGCTTAAAGCCTATAAAGATTATCCACCTGCTTTCTTCCCAGCAGTTAACACCTTGTTTAACGGGCTAATTAATAGTGAAGAATTCCGAGCACTAGACCATAGTAAGCTTGAGATGTCTATGGGCGGGGGTATGGCTGTACTAACAGACACCGCTAGGAAGTGGAAAGAAGGGACTGGCAACGTTATTGTTCAAGGTTATGGTTTATCAGAGACCTCACCGGTTGCTTCAGCTAACCCTATGGGCCTAGATGAGTTCCCTGGTAATATTGGGGTGCCATTCCCAGCGACAGATATGGCCATTCTAGATGAAGAAGGCAATGAAGTTGCCATTGGTGAACGCGGTGAGATTAGCGTGCGCGGCCCTCAGGTGATGAAAGGCTATTGGAAACGTCCAGAGGCAACGGCTGAAGTTATGACCCCAGATGGTTACTTCCGTACCGGTGATATCGGAGTGATGGACGAAGAGGGTTACTTCAAGATTGTTGACCGCAAAAAAGACATGATTATCGTCTCGGGTTTCAACGTCTATCCAAACGAAGTAGAAGACGTAATGTCACATCATCCCAAGATTTTAGAGTGTGGAGTAATTGGGGTTGAAAGTGACAAGAGTGGGGAAGTGCCGAAAATCTTTATCGTGGCTAATGACCCAAGCTTGACTGAGCAAGAAGTTCTAGATTATGCCAAAGAAAACCTAACCGGCTATAAACGTCCTCGTTTTGTTGAATTTGTTGATGAGTTACCCAAATCAAACGTAGGTAAGATTTTACGTAAGGATTTACGTGAAATGGAAGCCGCTAAGAATAAAGCTTAGACTGTATAGAGTTTATTAGATTGTATAGGGTTTAGAGGGTATATAGTTTGGTTTTAGAGCAAAGCAGGGTTATAGAAGTTAGTTACAACAGACAGGCTTTGCTTTAAATCCAGTTAAAATAAGCTACTTTAAGTTTACCTAGTTACCGAGTACAATAAAAACTCAAAAGGATTAATTCAAAAGGATACGAGCATTTATCGACGTATCCTTTTTTTGTTTAAAAAAAGCGAAAGCTTGTTTTTTTATGGCTATGAAATAGCCACCTGCTTTACTGAAAGTTATAGAAAAAACTATATACAACTCTATCACCAATGCATTATTTACTAAAAAATAACTTTAAAACCTCTTACTTGATAAAGAGCCATGCTTAATAATGCAGTTATTATTCCATTAAAATAATTCTACAGGTAATTACATGACGACAGCTTCTAACCCTACTCAGACCCCTCCAAGTGACCTTCATGGTACTTTTCCAACTTATCCTGATATCCCTAGTGATCGCCCTTGGCTAGAATCTTATGAGCGTTATGGCTTAGCTTCTTCGATTGAAAAGCCTGCTGATGACACCTCTTTATTAGAAGTGTTCGAGCGTAACTTCGCTCGTTATGGCAATCGTGACGCCTACGTCTGTATGGGAGCCAGCTTAACCTACCGTGAACTAGACAACCGCAGCCGTCAAATTGCAGCTTACCTTCAATCTTTAGGGCTTAAAGTGGGTGATAAAGTAGCGGTGATGATGCCAAACGTGTTGCAATACCCGGTAGTGGCGCTAGGGGTACTGCGTGCAGGCATGATTCTGGTTAACGTCAACCCTCTATACACCAGTCGTGAACTTGAGCATCAACTTAAAGACAGTGGTGCCAAAGCCATTTTCATTATTGAAAACTTTGCTAAAACTTTTGAAAAAGTAGAAGACAAAGGTGCTGTAAAACATGTGGTTGTCTGTAGCATGGGCGATATGTTGGGCTTGGTTAAAGGCTTAGTGGTCAATACCGTAGTACGTCATGTCAAAAAAATGGTACCCAGTTACTCTTTGCCAAACAGCATTAGCTTCAAAAAAGCCTTAGAGTCAGTATCTGCCCATCAATATAAGCGTCCCACATTGGACCAAAGTTATGTGGCTTTACTACAGTATACTGGAGGGACTACGGGTGTTGCGAAAGGCGCGATGTTGACTCATGGTAACCTTATTGCCAATATGCTACAGATTGACACGGTTATGCGAGCCGCTTTTGGCGATACTAGCAGCGGTGAAGTACTGTTGGCTGCGCTGCCTCTGTATCATGTGTTCTCATTTATGGTATGTGGTATGTACTCTATGCATAAGGGCTGTACCGCCTTATTGATTCCTAACCCACGTGACTTAGATGGCTTGGTAAAAGAGATTGATAAGTACAAGCCTGCCTATATTCCTTCAGTAAATACCTTATTTAATGGCTTGGTTCACAATGAGAAGTTTAAGAATGTAGACTTCTCTAATCTAAAAGCCTCTATTGGGGGCGGTATGTCTGTATTACCAAGCGTTGCCAAAGCTTGGCATGAGCTGACAGGATTACCTATTGTAGAAGGCTATGGCTTATCTGAGACCTCGCCTGTGGTGAGCTTTAACCCAATGAATATCTCTGAATTTACGGCCAAGATTGGGGTACCTGCACCAGGCACTGATATCATCTTAATTGATGATGAAGGTAATGAGATGCCAGTGGGTGAGCGCGGTGAGATTTGCGTTAAAGGGCCTCAAGTAATGGTGGGTTATCAAAATCGCCCTGAAGACACCAAAGAAGCTTTCACTGAAAACGGTTACTTTAAGACAGGCGATATTGGTATCTTAGATGAAAAAGGCTTTATCAAGATTGTAGACCGCAAAAAAGACATGATTTTGGTTTCTGGTTTCAACGTTTATCCTAACGAGATTGAAGAAGCCATGGCTCAGCATCCGGCCGTTTTAGAAGTGGGGGCTATTGGTGTCCCTAGCGACAATCGCGGCGAAGATCCAAAGATCTTTGTGGTGAAAAAGCCTGGTGTGAATGTGACCGAACAAGAGTTGCTTGATTTTGGTAAAAAGCAATTGACCGGCTATAAGCGTCCCCGTATTGTGCAGTTCGTCGATGATCTTCCAAAATCAAACGTGGGCAAAATCCTACGTAAAGAGCTGCGTAAAATGGAAGGTTTGGAGTAAAGAGTAGCGATGACTAACGCTTGCTATTGGTTAGTCATCAAGTTACGATGCCCCAACTTTTGGGGCAATAAAGCAAAAAACTTTATTACCCCTGCAATAATTTTATTAAAAGTAGCTCTATTAGTTTGTTTAGTAAAAGCCCTACTTTAAATAAAGAACCCTACCAATCAAAGACAAAGGATATAACTTAGCGATGCGTATAGATAACCGCCAGCTGGATCAACTGCGTACAGTAACTTTTGAACGTAACTACACCAAACACGCCGAAGGGTCAGTTTTGGTCTGTTTTGGGGACACTAAGGTGTTGTGTACGGCAAGTGTTGAAGCGGGCGTGCCTCGTTGGTTAAAGGGTAAAGGTCAAGGCTGGGTGACTGCAGAATATGGCATGCTACCTCGAGCTACCAATACCCGCAATCAGCGTGAAGCTGCGCGTGGTAAGCAATCAGGTCGTACCCAAGAAATTCAACGTTTGATTGGTCGTAGCTTACGCGCTATGGTAGATTTAAATAAGCTGGGTGAAAACACCATTTACTTGGACTGTGATGTATTACAAGCCGATGGGGGGACTCGCACTGCTAGTATTACTGGCGCAGCCATCGCACTTATCGATGCGCTAGAAGTGTTACAGCAGAAGAAAAAGCTGAAAGAAGATCCTTTAGTGGGGTTAGTAGCGGCTGTGTCTGTCGGAGTGAAAAACGGCGAAGTTCTGCTAGACTTAAACTATGAAGAAGATTCAAGCTGTGATACCGACTTGAATGTGGTGATGACCCAAAAAGGCGAGTTTATCGAGATTCAGGGTACAGCAGAAGAAAAACCTTTTACCCGTGCTGAAGCGGATAAAATGTTAGCGATGGCCGAAAAAGGCATTGCAGATTTAGTGAAGTTACAACAAACCGCGTTAGGCTGGTAAACAAGTATTAGCCGATAATTCGCTCAGCCAATAGGACACAACAAATTATGCTGCAGGTTACGGATAAGGGTGCCAACATAACTTTGTCAGGCAAAACAGGCGGTCAAGGAAACGGCGTGTTTTGGTTTGCAGTGGCTCTATTGGCGGGTGCTTTGGCCGTGGCCATGGCCATGAGTTTATTGCCTGAACGCCTCGCTATAGGGGCGTTAGGGCTACTGATTATCGGTAGTTATGTATTTAACAGACTGCGTGAGCGTCAAAAAGGGGTCCAAAACCATATTACTTCAGGGCTACTGAAAGTACAGCCAGGTCAATTCGTACACAATCAATTTGGTAAAACTCAGCATATTACTTTGGCTGCCGATGACACAATCGAGGTTGTGGATACGCTATTAACCATTACCACAGTCGATGGAGATACCAAGTGTCAGGTCTCTGGCTTTGATAGTCAAAAAGAGGCTCAGGTGATGCAGGCTATCCTTCAAGGCCAAAAATTTGGCAAGCGTAATGCCAATATTAAGATGCAGTCTTCTTAGTTTCTGTTATCCCCATACCCAGCTTATTTCATAGCTTCATTTCTCTTCTTGTTTTTCTTTCTCTCTCTATTTTTTTTCTTATAGCATTACTTCTTAACTTGTCCTTTTATCCCCAGTCGCCGTAAAACCACCCACTTCAGGGGGTGGATATAAGGCGACACACACTGTCGTAAGAAGTCGTTAAAGGGTTGTAAGTCAAAATTAGACTTGCCATACTAAAGGTATGAAAACACTCAAGCTACGCATTAAAGACAAACACATAAAAGAGCTGAATCAGCTAAGCGGTTCAGTGAACTTCGTGTGGAACTATGTGAATGCACTTTGCTTTGAGCATCTAAAACGTACCGGTAAGTTTTTTAGTGCTTATGATCTAAATGAGTACACCAAAGGTAGCGGTGAGTATTTAGGATTACACAGTCAGACCTTACAGGCTATCAATGAGACACACGCTAAATCACGTAAACAATTTAGAAAAGCCAAACTTAACTGGCGTACTAATAGAGCTGATGCCAAACGTAAAAGCCTAGGTTGGATACCCTTTAAAAAATCAGCCATTAAATACCTAAGCACAAGACAAAGCGGTAAAAAAGCACTGAAATCAACCCTACAGCTATCCCTATCTAAAGGTCAAAAGCTCATCATCGATGTATTCGATAGCTACAACCTAAGCCTATATCAAATCAACACGCTTGAGATAGTACAAGACAGTCGTAATCGTTGGTATGCGTGTATCACCGTTAAAGACCATCCTAAGCAAGTAAGTGGTAAGGGCGGCGTTGGAATTGATTTGGGCTTAAAAGAGTCTGCTACTACCTCAATGGGTGATAAACTTACTATTAAGCAGACCCAAAAATGGGCTAATAAATTAGCAGTAGCCCAGCGTGCTAACAATAAAAAACGTGTTAAAGCAATTCATGCCAAAATTAAAAATACAAGATTAGACTTAATTCATAAATTCACCACAAAGCTAGTGCAGAGTAATGCCTTGATTGTGGTTGGTGATGTTAAATCACGCTCATTTACAACTAAAAAAACCAAGCTCGCTAAATCGATATACGATGCAGGTTGGTTTGAACTTAAACGACAACTGGAATACAAATGCAAGCATGCAGGTTGTCAGCTTGAGATCGTAAATGAGAGTTACACTACCCAGACCTGTTCGTGCTGCCATAAAATAAGTGACAGTAGTCCGAAAGATAGAGCAGGTTTGCGAATAAGAGGATGGAGGTGTGCTGAGTGTGGCACATGGCATGATAGAGATATCAATGCTGCTAAGAACATCCTTGCGGTCGGGCTTGACCGTCTAGCTGTAGGAATCCCCTCGGTTTAGCGAGGGGAGGAGGTCAAATTGGGGATATTAACCATTAGGTAGATATGAGAAATTAAGTAATTACCTGAAATATTGGCTTGCTATTAAGGAGGGATACATGGATGTGTCCACTTTCGAAATGATGCTCTCTAGAAAAAAAGCCCAGTTTTCTAATGCTAAAAACCGCCTAGGTGGTCACTGTCGTCACAGCTTAAAGTTGATAGCTAATAAGAGCTTGCCTTTGATTACTGCCGTGTCGTTAGGACTCCTACCAAACTCACTGCTACACGCTGATGATTTGGCCGATCTTATTCGCCAAAAGAGCCAGAATTTCAGTCAATATAGTCCTATGAAGGGTTATGGCGCTGCCCCTATTTTTGGCTCACCGGCAACAGCAAGTTTTTATCAAAACTATGCTTCTGCCCCCAACATTAAAGCTGAGCATATAGACACATTGTACCGAGCTGAGCAAGGATCGGTAGGAGCGAGTCAACAAGTGCTACGCACCGTACGCCAAATGGCACTAGATAATAAAGAGATTATCAAAGGCTCTTGCTGGGATTATCTAAATGCAGCTTTTAACAGAGCAGGGGTAAGCAAAGAGACAGTATTTAAAGGCGAGTATCCGTACGGTCCTTTTATCGATACCAATGAAATAAGACCGGGAGATTGGCTGTATTATATCAACCATGGCTACAATGATATTGAGCACAGTGGTCTGTTTGTGGGATGGCTTAATCGGGAGAATAATGAGGCGTTGATCTTAAGTTATGCGGGTGAAAGTCGCAATGAGCCAGCCCGTTATAAGGTATACGATGTCTCGCATACCTATAACGTGATGCGCCCAAGCTTATAAGTTTAATAGGGGTGCTTGACTGAACTTAAAAAGGTTTGACGATCACCAATGCCACCACTGCTATTAAAATAAGTACTGGTACCTCATTGAACCAGCGCCAAAAGACGTGGCTTTTGTAGTTGGGGTCTTCAATCAGCTTATTGCGATAAATACCACAAAGGCCATGATAAGCGGACAATAAAACCACTAGCAGTAACTTAACATGCAGCCAGCCTTGAGTTTTATAAGCTTCCCACCCCAAGACCAACATCCATAACCCAAAAATCCAAGTGGCAATCATCGAGGGGGTCATAATCCCCCGAAAAAGCTTACGCTCCATAATGACAAAGCGGTCTTGACTCACTTTATCCTCGCTCATGGCGTGGTAAACAAACAATCTGGGTAAATAGAATATAGCCGCGAACCAGCACACCATAGAGATGACGTGGGCTGCTTTTATCCAGTTAAAATAATCTACCATGGTTATTATCCCAGTTAAGTTACTGATTTAGTTATGGATATGAATTTAATTATAGGGTTTTTCAACCCTCAAACGTGGTCTTTTTTAAACCTGGCTCTTTTGGCCACTTAGAGCATCGATAACCGTTAACGCAGGTTTTGGCGCCATCGGTTTTAGTCCCAACTGATTCATCAGTCTGTCATCATTGGATTGACTGGCGTTACCTGTGGTCAACAGCTTATCCCCATAAAAGAAGGAGTTAGCACCGGCCATAAAGGCCAAGGCCTGCTCAGCATCAGACAAGCTTTCACGTCCCGCCGACAGACGAACATAGCTGCTAGGACAGCAAATGCGAGTTACAGCGATGGTGCGAATCCACTCGAGCACTGGTAATTGCCCCTCACTGAGCACTTTATCGCCCAGAGGTGTGCCCTTAATGGGCACCAATAGGTTGACAGGGATAGACTCTGGTGGCAGTGGCATGCTGGCCAATTGGTGCACCCAATCAATACGGTCCTCTCGGCTCTCCCCCATACCGACAATACTACCACTACAGACGTTAATACCAGAGCGGCGCACATGATCAATAGTCTGCAGGCGGTCATCATAGCTACGGGTAGTCACTACTTCATCATAATAGCGACGCGAGGTATCTAAGTTGTGATTATAGTAATCGAGTCCGGCGTCTGCCAGCTGCTGTGATTGCTCAGCGTTTAACATGCCCAAGGTCATACAGGTCTCTAACCCCAAAGCTTTGACCTCTTTGATTAAGGTGGCAATATAAGGCATGTCCTTATCACTAGGGTGTTTCCATGCTGCACCCATGCAAAAACGAGATGAGCCTGAAGCCTTTGCTTTTTTAGCGGCTGCTATTACTTTCTCAACTTGCAATAGCTTTTCTGCCTCTAGCCCAGTTTTGTCGCGATAATGACCAGACTGAGAGCAGTAGCCACAGTCCTCAGGGCAGTTTCCGGTTTTAATAGACAACAAAGTACTAACTTGGACCTCATTGGCATTAAAATGCTGACGATGCACGTTTTGTGCTTTTAACAATAATTCCATAAAGGGCATTTCAAACAGCGACTCAATGTAGTCTCGGCTAATTTTAGTCGAGTTTTGAAGATCTGTTATGGCTGTTATTTCGTTATTACCCTCGACATGGGTATTGATACCAGGGTGAACCAAGGTGCTCATGTGACAATCCTTTGTAAAATAGCAACGTGTAGTAATGTAATGAAGTTGGGCTAATTTAATTAGCTGCGTTACTTCTCAAGTCGCTTTATTATTAGCATGAATTTTATAATTGGCTTAATTGTATCATTTAATGGTAGCTATTCAGAGTAACAAAAATGCCTAAGTAGCATAAACCACTTAGGCATTGAGTAAAAGTTTAAAGGCTTTTAATTTATTTCATTCCAAGTAAACAATAAACCTAAAATAAAGGGCAATTTATTTCACTTAGAAAGTTTTTGTTTTGCTAAGCTAATGGCTTGTGTGGCTAAGCTTTGGGCTTTTTCAGTTAGCGGGCGAGCTTTTTCTAATAGAGGCTTAAGCTCTTCTGGCACCGCTGGAACGATATGTTTGGCCAGTTGGTTAAACCACATCAACAGACTGTAATCGCCTTCCATTTTAAGCTCTTTGTCTTGAATGGCCGTCATGAAAGCGGCTACGTCACCGCCGGTTAATAGCTTAACGCCAGTCATTGAGTCTTTAAAGTCGATACGTAGGCTTGGCTCATTTGCTTTACCAGCATATTGCTGAAAAGTACCTTCATCAAATACATAATAGCGAGCAATACCGTCAGCTTCGCTACCAAGCTCGATCGATACTTTACGACCTTCTAAGATTTGCTGAATATTGGGGTCATCACTTTTGGCTAACATAGATAAGCGGTAGCCAACCACGGCCAATAAAGCGTCTAAAGGATTGGCTTTGATATTTAATACAGGCACAGTAAACATAATTAAGTCCAGATAAAAAGAGAGGTATTAAGTAGCTTATAAAGCCACAATATAAATATATCGCTATTGTAATCCATATTATTGTCAATTTATATGGCCAGTTGTAAGCGTTTTGCAAGTCTAGGTAAGCTAGTTTGTTGCCAACTTTCTAGCTTAAAAGCACTATCCTAAAAATTACTAGCTTAAAGGTAAGGCCTTAAAAGCTACTGCCATAAAAACAATAACGCCTCATTAAGTTAATGAGGCGTTATGAAGGTATTAATTAAGGATTACGAAAATTTATAAGGTTTTGGTTGTTTGTTATTAGATAAATTAGTGAGTTGGACTTTTTATTATTGGGTTGTTATTGGCTTCAGTTAATTAATTTGAATTAATGGGTCTAACTTAATTGCGAAAGCGTGGTTTGTAATTGTTATAAATAGGGGTATGTTCAATATACTTATCTTTCGGGGTGCGTGCTTTAACGGCTGCCGCAACGGGCGCAGTACGGCGACTTAATGATTCAACCCCAGTTTTTTGAGTTTCCATAGTAGCGACAAACTGCTTATAGCGGTAGCCTAAATAAGAGCCTGCCACAGCAATAGTAAGTAGAACAGCTGTTAGATAGCCATAACCACTGCTCATTGAGGTGACATTAACCACGACTGATTGGATGCCCTCGATTAATACCCAATAACCCATACCGCCAAGTAAGTAACCCAACAGATAGCGACGACCAGATAGGTAAGTGGCTAATATGCCTACAGCGAGAAGCATATAACCTAAAGTAGACCAATTAAAAGTGCCAGATAGCCCAGGCGTGCTGGTGGCTATAGTGGTAAAAGTTGCCATGTAATTTGCCTCGTGAACGGTCAACAGGTACAACACAAAGCTGTGTGTAAGAAGTCGAATGTTGCGATTGGTTGATAGTTATTATGCCGATGTTTTTTTAAAATACAAAGAATAACTAGAGAACTTACGACAATCATTGTCGTTTAGTTTTGGCAAAAATTTGACACCCTCGTCTAGACTAGAGGGGGCTTAATACTCACAAAAAAAGATAAAAAAAGATAAATAATTTATTTTGTAAATATTTTTCAGGGTAACCCAACAAGCTAACTTTTTTGCAAATTATCGGGGTTAGAACACCCATTCAAAAAATAGCAAATAAAAAAGTCAGACTCTATAGCCACTAGTAGCAGGAATAGAATCTGACTTTACGCTAACCATAATATTGCTGGAGACTATATGATTACTGTTATTAACGATTATAGTAGGTCTTGAGCGGCATAGCCTAAAACGTATAGTACGCCTTCAAGCCCTGTGGCATTAATAGCGGCATCAGCACGCGCACGCACGATAGGCTTAGCATGATAAGCCACGCCTAAATCGGCAAGGGCCATCATAGACAAGTCATTGGCGCCATCACCGACACAAATAACTTGAGCGGTACTGATGTTCATGCGATTTGCCACTTGCTGAACCAAAGCAGCCTTACGCTCACCATTAACAATAGGCAGGTTTACATTGCCGGTGACTACACCTTCTTCAATATCTAAGTCGTTGGCATGCACCTCATCGATGCCAAGCTCTTTAGCAATGCGCTCAGCGAAATAAGTAAAGCCGCCAGAGACCAAGACGGTGTGATAGTCCAAAGACTTCAGAGTAGCGATAAGGGTGCGTGCTCCAGCAGACAAGGTGAGCTGTTGTTGAATCTCATCTAAAGCATCGGTAGACAATCCCTCTAGTAGGGCCACTCGCTCACTAAAAGAGGTATCAAAGTCTATCTCACCGCGCATCGCTGACTCAGTAATTTCTCTGACTTGATCGCCAATGTTGGCGTGTTTTGCCAACTCCACAATTACTTCTTGTTCAATTAAGGTAGAGTCCATGTCAAATACCGCGACACGGTGGGGGCGTAACATTTTTGCCAAAGACACAATATGACAGTCAATGGCTGCATCACCGCCTAGGTTGTGGGTGATCGGTAGGGTTTCGATAAATTGACGCAAATGTGAGGTAATGCCGTCATCAAGCAGACGCGCGGCGGCTGATTTTTTACCCGGCTGCATGATGGCAGTGTCTGCCGGCATTAAGATATAGCGGTAGGTAAACACCGGGGTCAAGCGGTCACTACCGGTATTGTCCTGTAGGCTATCGGTACTACGAACTACTTTAATAATTTGCCATAATGGATTTTGGGCCGCCCAATCAGCGATATGAGCCTCGAAAGCCGCCTTTTTATCCTCTCCAGTTTCTACAGGTAATAAAGCCTGCTTTTGTACCACAACTGACAGCGCAAATACTGGCAGATCTTCTAACTGTTCAATAAGGCTCAAAGAGATTTTGCCATTTTCTTGGCTCTCTTCTGCAAAATCCACGTCGTCAAAGCGTAAGTGGCTTGGCAATAAGTCGTTGGCTTTTTGTAAGGCAGTAATCCAAGCTTTTAAGTGCGCAGTCATGCCTGAACCGAAGTGGGCAAAGTTTGCAGTGGCATTGCTCAAGGATACAGAGGTGTCTTGAGAGGCCAAAATCGCATTATTTTGGTAGTTAGTTGTAGTATTTTTTGTCATGGTGAGCTAAGCCCCTTGTAAGCGTAAGCAAGATTAGGAATAATAGAGCGTGCCCAAGACGGGACACCCCTACCTACTAACAAAAGTTTAGCATAACATGACCTATTTAGCGCCACGGCAAGGCTTGTTTGCCATAATTATTCTCATCAGCTTTTTTATTCAGACCACATTGCTGTTAATTAGCACCAATCAGCAGCTTGATGAGCTTAAAATGCAAACCGGCGAAAGAATGCTTGTTCAACTGATTGACGAAGTAAAACTGCCTTTATTGAGTAAAGATAAAGTGAGCTTAAGTGTTTTAACGGGAAGATATACCAGTGAAAACACAGTCGCCAGTTTAACGGTAAAAGACATTGATGATCAGGTCTTAATCCAAACCGGCGAAGCTCAGCTTTTAGAAGGTAAAACCATGAGTCGCCAAGTCATTATGGGCGATACCGTTATTGGTACCGTTAATATGACTTTACGCGATACGGGTAATGGTGAGATTATTGCCTCACAGTGGATATTTATCTTGGGGTCGTTTATTACCCATCTGCTGATTTGGCTGTTATACGGCTACGTGGCACGTCCTACCCGTGAGCAATTGGCAGCGCTTAGTCGGGATGTACAGGACTACTTGATCACTCAAAACCAAGGTCAGGGAAGGGGCCGAGTAGCACTGCAACGTCAAGATTCTGAGTCATCAGAAGAGACTCGTCCTGGAGATGGACTAAGCATCCACCAAGCGCTGGGAAATTATATTAAGACTCAGCAAGAGGGGGCTGAAGAGAGTGATCCTAAGGCTAAACACTCAGAACAAACGGCTGCGGACAATACAGGTGACTCTCAGCGAGACATTTTAACCAAAATAGATGATAATGCCGCTGGCAAGACAGAGAGTGAAGCAGCAGATGTTGCTAATACAGAGACACGGGCCGCAACGACTGAAGCTAAGCCGCAATCTTTGATGGCCAATAGACCCATTGAAGTGGCGACTGTGAAAATTCGCTTTTATGACCCTAACTCTTTATTAAGTGCGTTAGCGTTTGAAAAGTCAGAGCCTTACTTTGCCCTATGTACTCAGCTGTTACAGCGCACGATTGATGAGCTGATAAAACAACCGATTTTATTTGGTATTAAACTAAATAATAAGCCGGTGTTCGATGAGAATGGGGCAACGGTTGAATTTTTAGCAACCACTAGCCATAGTAGGGCAGGACTGGCCGCAATTATGTTGGCCAAAGCTTATGTCATGCTAAATGAAGTCACTTATATCAAGCATCGTGAATTACAACGTTTTGCTTTACAGGTAGTCGCTGGGGTAAGTGACCAGGCTACCAGTGAAAAAATGGAGCAGTTGTTGATTAATAATGCAAGAGCAGGGGATATCCTTGCCTTGTTGCCGGTAGAGGGAATCAAACAGTTGCGTGGTTACATCCAGTTGAACAGTTTGAAAAACCCAACTACGGTGTATGAGCGTGATTGTGCTTCCTTAGAAGGGGTGAACGATTCGATGATGCAGCGTTTGATCGATGTTCGTGATGCAGTGCTACTTTCGGCTCTAAATTAAATTTGCCATTACCTATTAACTTAATGGGCTAACTTAATTAAACTAGCGTTTTTATGAATATAGGTATAGGTTGTTGATAATGGCTAAAAATTATCAACTAGTAATCAGTTAAAAGTAACCCACTACATTTAATAGGTCAGATCAGACCAGACCATTAACATAAGAGGATGATGAAATGAGTGATAATGATCTTGATGATTTCGATGATGAAAACTTTGAAGATGATGATGACGCAAAAAAAGTGGACGAAGCAGAAGCAGAAGCGGCACGCTTAACCAGTTTAGAAAAACGTCGTCTAATCGATAACATGTTAGAAGAAAAACGCTTGGCTCGTGAGCTAAGAGATGGTTTTGATGATGATTTTGACGATTTCGATGACGAAGACTTTGATGATGAAGACTTCGATGACGAAGCTGAAGATGAATAATATAGGCGGTTAGCCCCATGCTGACCGCTGCCCTTTTTTTACCTACTAAGTTTTTTCTAAATAATTTAGTGGGAGAATAAACACATCTACTGTTCATTCACACCACCACATTCTATTTGCCACGCCCTGCTGTTACTAGCGCCAACTGTTATTAGCGCCAAAAATTAGCGCCAAAAAAATATCCCGCAATTTTTCCAAATTAAAAATAAATGAGAATACTATGACTTTAGAAGAGTTACAAAACTTCCTGGATTCTGACGCCAATGCCCATGGGCTAGACAGTGTGGCCACTCACGGATTTTTCACCGCAACCATAGTCGGCAAGCCTTTACCGAATTGGTTATCCCTATTGTTTGAGGGGCAAGACTCTAAGGTCAGTGCTGAGGTAAAAGCGGCTATTAAAGAATGGCGTGCGGAGTTATTAGAAGATTTACAAAGCGAAGAAGGCATTGCCTTGCCGCTAAAGATTGATGAAGACTCAGGGGAAATGGATTTTTCTCCAGAATCTGAGTTAACCGCTTGGTCGATTGGTTTCGTTGACGCCATGTACGGCGATGAAAACGTAGACTGGTTTAGCGATGAAGAAAGCTCTGAAGATGTGGCCATGCTAACCTTACCGATGATGGTATTTAGCGGCATTGATACCGTCGACGGTGAGGAAGATGAAGATTTAGCGGCCATTCGCCGTGACGATGATGCTTTGGCACAGATGGCCAATAGCATTGAAGGCAACCTAAGCGAGCTGTTTTTATTATTTAATACTGAAGAGTAAAAAATGAGCATACAACTGTCTAATCTTGAACACCTGCCAGGCTATATCATAACCGAACGATTGGATGTGGTATATGGCAGTACCGTACGCTCAAAGCATGTCGGGAAAGATATCTTCGCCAGCCTAAAAAATATTGTCGGTGGTGAATTGACTGCTTATACCGAATTGCTGGAAGAGTCGCGTCAAGAGGCGATAGATCGTATGTTAGTAAAGGCGGAAGCGTTGGGCGCTGATGCTGTTGTGGGTATCCGATTTTCTACTTCGAGTATTGCACAAGGGGCTTCTGAGCTATTTGTCTATGGCACCGCGGTTAGAGCTATTCCTGATAGGGGTACTGCCTTCAATAATCGCACAGCGCCTACGGCCAATCCTTATAGCGAGCCTTTTACTGCTGCCCCTCAAGCGACGCAGGTTCCCCCCTTGCCACCGGAAGGCACGAAAAACCAATGACTTTGAGCCAGAGACAAGGTTTAATCGACATCACTTACTATAAGGGCTTAAGGTAATGGATGTGGTGTTAGATTTTCTGTTTAATAATATTATTTTTATTGGCTTGTTTTTTGTGGGCTGGATATTTGGCCGCCTTAATGAGGGGGATCACATTAAATATCTTGATGTGGCCGAAAAAGAATTGGGCCATATTGTTGTTTCAAGTGAGCGCTTTTATCAGCCCAAAATCAGCGATGACACCCAAGGCGTACTGGTAATGGGCAGCGTGGTTATAGCCCAAGACTTCTTTAAAATGATTATTGCCCGTTTGTTAAGTGTGTTTGGCAAAAACCTCACCACCTATGAGACCTTATTAGAGCGGGCCCGTCGTGAAGCTGTGCTGCGTATGAAATTAGAAGCTCAGTTTTTGGGCTATAATCAAGTTTACGGCTTGCGACTAGAAGTGACCAGTATAAATCTTACCGGCAGTATGGTCGAAGCCATCGCTTATGGCACTGCCGTATATAGCGTGGACAACCCTCGAGTTCCGCCACCTCTACCTATGTAGCCTTCTTGCGCTTACAGATTTGGTTTTACCATCTAACAAAATTGCGCCATCTGCGTTAAAATCAGGGTATCCCATTCATTTATATTTTGTGTTTTATTTTCAACCTCCATCATTAACCATAAGACGTTTCTATTATGAGCAATCAAAATTTGACGGCATCTATCCAATCAGCATTAAAACAATTAGAAAATGCGTATAACCCAGGCGAAGTCGAAAAGGGCATGTACCAAGACTGGGAAGAAAAAGGCTACTTTAAGCCGACATACGACAGTGATGAGTCATTTTCTATTGCCTTGCCACCGCCGAACGTGACTGGTAGCCTGCACATGGGTCATGGTTTTAACAACGCCATTATGGATTCGTTAACCCGTTACCATCGTATGCTGGGTGAGAACACTTTGTGGCAGCCAGGCACTGACCACGCCGGTATCGCTACTCAGATGGTGGTTGAGCGTCGTCTAAATGCCGAGGGCATCAAGCGTACCGACCTTAGCCGTGAAGATTTTATCGATAAAGTTTGGGAGTGGAAAGAAGAGTCAGGCGGTAATATTACTCGTCAGATTCGTCGTCTAGGCTCATCGGTTGACTGGTCACGTGAGCGTTTCACCATGGATGAAGGTTTATCCAAAGCGGTAAAAGAAGTGTTTGTGCGTTTGCATGAAGACGGGCTTATTTATCGCGGTAAGCGTCTGGTGAACTGGGACCCTAAGTTCCAAACCGCCTTGTCTGATCTAGAAGTTGAAAACCATGACGAGAAAGGCTCGCTGTGGCATTTCCGTTATTACTTCACCGATAAATCCGTTAAGACTCAAGACGGTAAAGACTATGTGGTGGTAGCAACCACCCGTCCTGAAACCTTGTTGGGCGATACCGCGGTTGCGGTAAACCCGAAAGATGAGCGTTATGCCCACCTAGTGGGTAAAACTATTACCTTACCCCTCACTGGTCGTGAAGTGCCGATTGTGGCTGACGATTATGTTGATGTTGAATTTGGTACCGGTGTGGTTAAAATCACTCCTGCTCACGATTTCAATGACTATGAGCTGGGCCGCCGTCACAACACTCCACTTATTAATATTTTCGATAAATATGCGCATATCTTGCCAGAGATGGAGATTTATCCCAATCTGCAAACCCGCAATCCTGAGCTTGAAACTACCCCAGAAGCCTATGCAGGTTTAGATCGTTTTGATGCCCGTAAAAAGTTAGTTGAACAAGCTAAAGATGAGGGCTGGCTAGATCAGATTGAAGACTATGCGTTAAAAGCACCTCGTGGTGACCGTAGTGGCGTTATCGTTGAGCCTTGGTTGACAGACCAGTGGTATGTTGCGGTTGAACAGCTTGCTAAGCCCTCTATCGAAGCGGTAGAAGATGGCCGTATTGAGTTCGTGCCGGCCCAGTACAAAAACATGTATATGGCATGGATGACCGACCTACAAGACTGGTGTATTAGTCGTCAGCTATGGTGGGGTCATCGCATTCCCGCTTGGTATGACAATGACGACAATATCTATGTTGCCCGTGATGAAGCCGAAGTTCGTAGCAAATACAATCTAGATGACAGCGTTGAGCTGCGTCAGGATGAAGACGTGCTAGACACTTGGTTCAGTTCAGGGTTATGGACCTTTAGTACCCTAGGCTGGGGCGATAGCTCTGATGATAAGCGCGTGCTTGAGACTTTCCACCCAACCAGCGTTTTAGTCACTGGCTTTGATATTATCTTCTTCTGGGTCGCTCGCATGATTATGCTGACCATGCACTTTATGAAGAATGAGGATGGTACGCCACAAGTTCCGTTTAAAACCGTATATGTGCATGGGTTGGTGCGTGACAGCCACGGTCAAAAAATGTCGAAGTCTAAAGGTAACGTACTAGATCCTATCGACTTAATCGATGGTATCGACTTAGAAACCTTGGTCGAAAAACGTACCAGCAATATGATGAACCCGAAAGATGCGGCTAAGATTGAGAAGCAAACCCGTAAAGAGTTCCCAGAAGGGATTCCTGCGTATGGTACGGATGCACTACGTTTCACCTTTACTTCTTTAGCCAGCACCGGTCGTGACATTAACTTTGATCTAAAACGTGTAGAAGGCTATCGTAACTTCTGTAATAAAATCTGGAACGCTAGCCGTTTCGTATTGATGAACTGTGTCGACAAAGAAGGTAACGCTCTACCTATCGATACAGCAGCCAATGCGGACGTATGGGAATTGCCAGAAAAATGGATTATGAGTCGCCTAAACTCGACGGTTGCCAATATTCATCAGCATTATGAGCAGTATCGCTTGGATATGGTCAGCCACGATATCTATGAGTTTATCTGGAATGAATATTGCGACTGGTATGTGGAGCTTGCCAAAGCGAGCTTGAACGACAGCGCAGTATCAGAGCAGCGTAAAGCGCAAATCCGCTATGTTCTGCTACATGTGTTAGAGACGGCGCTACGTTTTGCGCACCCAATGATGCCGTATCTGACCGAAGAGATTTGGCAGACTATTGCACCGCTATTAGATCGCAAAAATAGCGACAGCATCATGGTGGCGAAGTTCCCAGAAGTGGACGAGTCTCAAGTAAATGCTCAAGTTGAAGATGACATGACATGGCTACAAGAGCTCATCGCTGGCGTGCGTAACATTCGTGGTGAGATGAAGCTGGGTAATGCGGTACGTCTGCCTGTGCTACTTGAGAACATCACTGAGGAGCAACTAGAACGTCTAAACCGTATCGAAAACCAGTTTAAAGCGCTAGCCAAAGTAGAAAGCTTAACCATCTTAAAACAACGTGACGACGTGCCATTATCGTCATCAAGTATGGTCGGTAAACTGCGTGTATTGGTTCCAATGAAAGGTCTGATTGACCCAACGGCTGAACTTAATCGTCTGGCCAAATCACAAGAGAAGTTACAGAAGCAGGCTGAGGGTATCGCCCGTAAGCTTGGCAATGAAGGCTTCGTCAGCAAAGCCCCTGCAGAAGTCGTTGAGGCGGAGAAGGCTAAGTTAGAAGAGCTAGAAGGTCAGCTTAAAGTGATGAGCGAGCAGATGGAGCAGTTAAAAGCACTTTAATTCTTTATAATTTAGCGTGATAGAGAAAACCACCCAATATTGGGTGGTTTTTTTATGGGTCTTAATCAAGTTCTCAATTTTTTTTCTACTTACGCTAAAGTTTACAGAAATACTGTCTCTTATAACCGATAATATTTGCAAACGATGTAAATAGCGTTAATATGAAATGACTCACTTAACCCATAAAATCAAGGAACGATTATGAGCTATCGTATGAAGATTACCGCTGCTGCCATGATCAGTAGTGCCTTATTATTGTCAGGCTGTGCCAGTACCGGTATGGCGCCCAATTCTCCTAGTAGCAGTTACCAATTGCCTCAAGGTATATATGACGGCTATTGGGCCATGACCTCAGGGATGAATGGGGAAGCGGCTGTGGTTAGCTTTAAAAATGGAATGAGCTATAACTATCGTTTTCAGTGTTATATCGATGGCAGCTATAAGCAAGTAAGTGTGGAGCAGTACCAGCTTATACCTATGCAAAACTCCATAGGACTACAGCACGGAAACGAGCCAGTATTTTCATACATCAAAGTAGATAAATTAGTACCAAAACAAGCGCTTATGTTAAATCAAACCTTTAGTAAGCCTGAGTTGCAACGTGCCTTTCCTAATGGACAAAACTTCTCTTATGTTTATAAGACCAACTTAGAACCTAATTGCTCACTATAGATTATAGTTAACTTATACTTCCACTTAAAACTTCATACAGTAGCCTTAATCATTAAACAAACTGATGAAGACTCCGTGAGACAAAAGCCACCAATTTGGTGGCTTTTCTAGTTTTATAGGATTAGAATTGCCCCTTTTTTCAGTTTTTGATTGCCTGTCGCCTATTTGATTAATGGGCGACACCACAAAAGAGGTGCCTGTGTTTAATAAAAGAAACCTAGTCATGATGTTCTGCCAAATGGCTTTCGGTTTGTCTTTTTATGGGGTCATGATTGTCTTGACGCCCTTTTTCCTTGAAGAGTTGCAATATAGCGAAGCCGACACATTAATGGTCATAGGGGCCTTTGGAGCAGTAGGGACGTTGTTTTCTATCGCTGGCGGGGTGATTGGCGACCGTCTATTGGGAGCGTATCGCTCTTTGGTCGTGGGCTATGTTGCGTTTACTCTAGGCTATGTGCTGCTGTTAATCAGTGCTGTCAGCATTAATGTGGCCATGAGTCTGATGGGTATTGCTTTGGCCAGCTATGGTCGCGGTCTGATGTCACCGAACTATCCTACTTTATTCCAGACCACTTTTTCTTCACAAGAAGATTTTGAAAAAGTGTATCCGATTAATTACTCGGTGAATAACTTCGGAGCATTTGTGGGTCAATATGTTTTCCCATTTTTGACCTTGATAATCGCTTATAAAGGGAACTTTATGCTAGCGGCAATCATGGCGGGGCTTAGTGTGTTATCGCTAATTGTGCTGCGTAAGCCTTTGATTTCTAATGCGGATGACATTGATAAAGCCCCAGTACCGTTAAACAACTGGATAAAGTTTGCTCTATTAAGTATGGCGATGTTGGCCGTTGTGTTTTATATGTTTAGTGACATGGATAAAGGACAATACATTGTCTACGCAATCAGCGCAGCGGCCATCGGTTATTTTATAAAGCTCATGTTAGCCTCGACAGCGCGTTCTACTGCGTTGCGTATGGGTACTATTCTAATCATGATTCTTTTGACCGTTGCTTTCTTTGTTTATTATGGTCAAATGATGACATCGATGACCCTAGTGGCCATTAATACCATGCGAGGCGATTTGTTTGGGATAATTCCAATTCAACCTGAAGGGGCAATGGTGATGAACCCGTTATGGTGTGCCGTTGCCGGTCCGGTAATCGCCTTTATTACCAATCGCTTGGAAAAACGAAATATATTTATCAGCACCGCCACCAAAGTAGGCTTTTCTTTTATTCTGACCACCATTGCCTTTGCCATCATGACTGCCGCCTTATTGAATATTGGGGAAGATGTGGTGTTACGACCCGAAGTTTTCTTATTGGTGCATTTCTTCCAAGCTTTCGCTGAGGTTATCGTGGGCAGCCTGGTAGTGGCTTATATTCTTTCGGTAGCGCCCAAAGTCATCTCTAGCTTTTCGGTGAGCTTGTTTATGGTGGCCATGGCGTTTAGTGGCATTGTTGGCGCCGTACTCTCGACACATATTGCTTTAGACAAAGGCGCTAAATTGACTCAGGCCATCGCGGTAGAAAGCTATGGTAGCTTCTTTATGGCATTGACGGTCTTTGCTTTACTACTGACCGTGGTGGCATTTGTGTCCTCTAGGGTAATTAGAAAAATGCTGAATGCTGCGGATGAATGGGACAAGCAGCACCCACAAGCAGACACTGATCCCACCGCTTAATCTGAGTGGTACTAGCAATAATCTGTAACCTATGGCTCATTTAACTGCGAGACGATAGTTGTCAAAATAATAAGCTGTAATGCAGAATAGGGGCTGACATAGGGTAATAACTAGCGCCCCCTAAACACTATAATAGCCAAACTTTTATGAAAAAAGGATTGCCGATGTCAAGGTCAAGAAAATTAAAATTAAATAAGTTAAAAATTGGCTTAATGTTAATCATGACCAGCTCTTTGTTTCTAAGTGCTTGCACCGTGACAGGGCTGGTTGGCACCACGACTAGTCTTTAATCGTCACTAGCTGGTTTTATTTTCGGCCAAGTTTTTAAGGCACTACCAACTTCGCTTGGTCTATAAAATAGGTTAAGCGCTAACATTATGGAACCGTACTTACTGAAAAGTTGGTACGGTTTTTTGCCATCTCCCCTTTACTCATATACAATTGCTCGATTTTCAACCTCACATAACAGGGTTAATACCTTATGGGCAAAGACCATTCTGCAACACAAACAAAATCGACCAATCCTTTGTTTTATGGGTTTATGCTGCTGTCCTTCTTCTTTGGCGCAGGTAACCTCATTTTCCCGCCGATGCTGGGTATGAACTCAGGCTCCAACTTTACGCCTGCGGTTTTAGGCTTTATCACCACTGCTATTGCCTTGCCCATGCTCACCTTAATCGCCATTGCCAAATCAGGGGGCGGAATTTTAAGTCTGGGTCGCCGAGTGCACCCCATTTTCGCTTATATTTTTGCCATATTAATCTATCTGTCAATTGGGGCCATGTATGGTATCCCTAGAGCGGCAAACGTCGGCTATGAAATGGGGTTTCGCCATTTTATTAATCTACCTGAGGGCATTAGCTTAACGTTGTACGTGGTGGTTTTTTTTAGTATTTGTTATTTTTTAGCATCAAGGTCAGGCCGATTGGTCGATGTGATAGGTAAGTTTCTAACGCCTATTTTATTGATTACCATTGCTCTACTTTGTGGTTTGGCGTTTATAAACCTGACGCCTAGTAATCACATGGCTGCCGAGCAGTTTAGGGACAATCCTTTATCTGCCGGTATTATTGAAGGTTATTTTACTTTAGATGCTTTGGCAGGCTTAGCTTTTGGTACGGTCTTAGCCAATGCCATTATTAGTGAAAGCGGCGGAAGCCATAATAAGGCCGCCAATGATGCGCACGTAGTGAAGGTGATGATTCAGTCTTCCTTGATTGCAGGTCTATTTTTGGGGGCAATCTACTTTGGGCTGGCATGGATTGGTATTGGCATGTATCGTCCTGAAGGCTATGAGAATGGAGCAGTCTTACTGTCCATGGCGGCCACTCAGTTGATGGGAAGTGCAGGTAATTTGGCTTTTGGAATGATTGTTATCTTGGCCTGTTTGACCACTTGTATTGGCCTTATTAATGCTTGCTCAAGCTTTGCCAATCAGATATTTCCTAAAATTAGCTATGCCCGTTATGTGTTAATCTTTACCGTAATGGGCGCTATTTTTTCTAACTTAGGCTTAGAGAAAATCTTAGCGACAGCCGTACCCATTATGGTCTTTTTATACCCTATCAGTATTGCTCTGGTGCTCTTATCGCTTATGCACCCCCTGATTGCTAATCGTCCAATGACCTATATATTGGGAGTGGGGACTGCTACCCTGCTTGCGTTCAATGACATGTTGGCCAATATTGTGTCAGGTACGTTGCCTTGGCAGAGCTTGATAGACAAACTGCCGCTAGCAGAGCTAGGATTGGGCTGGATAGTGCCTACTTTAATGATGGCATTGATTGGCTTTTTGATTAAACGTACCGATGAGGTACAGGTATAAAAAATCATTTTTACACTGGTGTTAGCTAAGTGACAAAATATCACATAGCTCAACTTGTTCTCTGAGCTTATGAGCGAGGATAATAAACCCCTATAAACGAAGAAATGCCACTAAAAAACACACAACTAAGAGGTTAGGATGCAGATACTTAATTTGGACACGGTAAAGCAGCAATTGACTATGCCGATGGCGATTGAGGCCATCGAAGCGCTATTAAAGCTGCAGAATAAAAATCCAAATTGGGTTAAGTCGCCCGAGCGATTGGTCATCCCCACATTCGCTGACACAGAACAGCATCAGTCAGGCTCTCATCTTTCTATGCCTTGTGTGGTGTTTGATGGCGAGAATGAGTTTGCTGTGGTTAAACTGGTAACCATTTGCCCTGATAATCCTAAACGTAAGTTACCGACAACGGTCGCCACCATTACTGTTTCTGATACGGCGACGGGTGAGACCCTAGCCTTTATGGATGGTATCTATGTGACGCAAGTACGTACTGCTGCTTTATCAGGAGTCGCCACAAAATATATGGCCAACTCAGATAGCAGCACGGTCGCCGTGGTAGGAACAGGGGGCATGGCCTATGAGCAGCTCAATGCGGTGTTAACCGTGTGCCCGAATATCACTGAGGTCATGCTTTGGAACCGAACTACAGACAAAGCGCGGGACTTTAAAGCAGCGTTTGAGCGAGATTACTCACAGTGGGAGGTAAAACTAACGGTCTGTGACACGATAGAAGAAGCGGTAAAAAACGCCGATATCATTAACTTAGCCACTCGCGCGACCGAAGGTTTGTTTGAAGTCGATCAGGTTAAGCCAAATGTCCATATTAATGCTGTGGGGGCTTATCAGCCTAATATGAAGGAAGTCAGTGACTCAATTATTGAAGCAAGTGCTTACGTGGTTATTGATGATTTAGAAGGCGGTAAGCACGAAGCGGGCGACTTGATTCAGGCACATGACAATTCAAATTGTGACTGGCAGTGGGATCAGCTCAGCGGGCAACTTTTGGATTTAGTATCGGGCAGTTTGAAAGTAGATACTGATAATAAAGACAAAGGGATTACTTTGTTTAAATCAGTGGGTGCCGCCAGTTTCGATGCCGCAGTGGCGCTAAAGATTGCTCAAGCTGTTAAACGAGATCAGATTGGTCAAACCGCGGCACTATAAGCTAGCCGAATAAAAAGGCGTGATAATAAACTAAGAAGATAAGCTACCTCTTTTTATGACAGAAATATGACAGACAATAGTCACTATCGACATACTGGCAGTATTAATCAATCCAAATACGCTTCAATGCGTTGGTTGTACCTTGTCTTAGGGGGCTTGTTTTTTGGACTGGGTTTGGTAGGAGTGCTGTTGCCAGTGATGCCTACTGCCCCATTTGTGCTATTAGCAGCCGCCTGCTGGGCTCGAGGCTCAGAACGTTTTTATCTATGGCTGATTAATCATAAATATATGGGTCAATACATTCGTGACTGGGAGGAGCGCAGAGCAGTCCCTAGACGCGCTAAATGGCTTGCCTGTATTATGATGACGCTATCAGGCACTCTGTTATTTTTCACAGTGCCTGATGCACAGCTATGGGTAGCTTGGACGGTAGCTTTAGTCTGCTTTTGTGTGGGCATCTACCTATGGCGATTACCCGACGCTTAATGGCGAGGGTCTTTGCATTTACCCAGATTGCTTTAGTAACTAGCTATTAAACTGGCTTTTCTAGCTTAACCACCAGAACATCACAAGAAACGTTAGGCAAAATAGCATCCACAGTAGCCCCATTAATCCAAGCAGAGATACCATGACGTTCATGACGACCAATAATCACCAGGTCCACGTCATTTTTATCGCAGTAGTTGATAATGCCTTCACTGTTTGAAATCGCGGTAGTGACTTCAGGGCTATTGCAATCTAGGTCGTTACGGTCAAGGAACTCGATCAAATCCTTTCTAGCACTTTTGCAGCGCTCATCATCTATTTCATCATATAGACTGGCTGCAGGCACCATTTCGTAACCAAACCCCACCACCGTATCTTTAATGATATGCAGCACAGACAGCTGAGCGCCTTGTTGGCGGGAATGGATGTACTTTGCTTTTTGGGCAACGACATCGGCATCAGAGCGTAGGTCAGTAACTAGTAAAATATGTTTATAGCTCATGGCAGCACCTATTTAATAAATAAGATTAAAAGAGCATAGAGAAGGGGAGTAGTCCTTACTCTCTACATAATACTATCATAAGCTTATTTAATTATAGATGCAGTATGATTTTAGTCAGTCTTATGACTATAGCGAGCATATTTTGAGCAAAATCGATGATATTTTAACCAAACTAAAAATATTTTAAGTTTTTTTAAAATAAAGCTTGCTTAAGGTTAGAAAGGCTCTTATACTACATTCCTGCTTAAGAGAAACCCGCAGCAAATCATTACCTCGTAGTATTAGCATTAATCCTCCGTTTTAAGATTTCCCGTAGTTGCTCAAGCGTTACCCGACCAAATTGGTCATTATGTTTTAAAATTAGGAAGATGAATATGTCAGATACTATCAAAGGTACAGTAAAGTGGTTTAACGAAGCTAAAGGTTTTGGCTTTATTGCTCCAGAAACAGGTCCAGACGTTTTTGCTCATTACAGCGAAATCGCAAGCTCAGGTTTTAAAACCTTAGCTGAAGGCCAAGAAGTTGAGTTCACAGTAACTCAAGGTGCTAAAGGCCCACAAGCCCACGGTATCACAGCTATCTAATTAGCTACGATGATTTAAAGTGATGACAATTTAAAAACATTGCTTTAAATGAATCAAAAAAACGAGCCCTTGGCTCGTTTTTTTTCGTCTGTGCTTTTTAAACGGTATTTATATCGACATTCAACAGCATTAAGCCAAAATTTATCAATATAGTCATAGCCCTTAAAA